>NZ_JBFAKY010000056.1:0-20101 GCF_040656015.1 Promicromonospora sp. NPDC050249
GGCTGTCGATCGACGACCAGATCGAGAACCGCAGACGGCGCTCCTCGCTGGTCACGCAGCAAGCCTAGGGCGTCCGGGACGGCCGGGACCGATCTCAGGGCAACCGACCGAAGTCGTTCCAGCGCCTGAGCAACCGACCGAAGTCAGACCAGCACCTCGCCGTCGCGCGCGACGACCCGGCCCCCCGCGACCACCAGCGCCCGGCGCGGCGCGCGGACGACGGCGTCGGGCACGTTCTCTGCGTCGACGAGCACGACGTCGGCCGGCGCACCCACGACCAGGTCGTGCACGGCTCGCCCTACGAAACGCCCGGCGTCCGCCGACGCGATCCGCGCAGCGGTGACCAGGTCCTCGTCGTAGCGGAAGCCCGACAGTCGGGCGAGCTGTGTGGTCAGCGCCAGCAGGTCGCCCGTGCCGTAGGGGGACCACAGGTCGCGGATGCCGTCCGTGCCGAGGCCGACCGCGACCCCGGCGTCGCGCAGCGCATGCAGCGGCAGGGGAGCGGTGCCGATCGGTGCGACCGTCGTCATCGTGATCCCGGCCTCGCCCATCGCGGCGACCAGCTCGGCCTGGCGCGCGGCAGCCAGCTGCCCGACGGCGAAGCCGTGCGCCACGTTGACCCTGCCCTGGAGGCCGGCGCGCAGCGTCCGGTCGATGATCAGCTCGATCTGGAAGGCTCCGAGGTCGCCGCCGTCGTGCAGGTGGACGTCGATCCCGACACCGTGCCGCTCCGCGATCGCGAACAGGCCGTCGAGCTGGCCGACCGGGTCCCGGTCGATCGTCGCGGGGTCGAGGCCGCCGACATGCTCGGCCCCGGCGGCCGCCGCGGCGTCGAGCAGGTCCAGGACGCCCGGGCGGCGCAGGACGCCGTCCTGCGGGAACGCCACGACCTGCGCCGTCACGGCACCGCCCAGTGCTGCCACCACCTCGCGCACCACCTCGATGCCGCGGAGGCCGACGCCCAGGTCGACGTCGACGTGCGTGCGGACGGCGGTGGTGCCGGTGCGGATCGACTCGCGCAGCACGGCGAGCGTCACGTCGACGCCGGGGATGCCGAGCTCGTCGCGGTGGGCCCGCTCGTGCGCGATGCGGCCCTGCACGCCGCCCTCGCCGCCGTAGCTCACCCACGGCTTGCCCCACCACGACTTGTCGACGTGCGCGTGCGCGTTGACGAGCCCGGGCAGCGCGAGCAGGCCGCCGCCGTCGATGACACCGCCGTCGGGGACGCCGCCGTCGGGGACGCCGCCGGCCGTGCCCGCGGGCCCGGTCCCGTGCTCAGTTCCGTACGCGGTCCCGCCCATGAGTGCGGTCGGGTCGTGCGGCACGACGGCGGTGATCACCCCGTCGGCGACGTGCAGGTCGCTGCGGGCGCCGCCCCAGGGGCGAACGTCGCGCAGGACGGTGACGCTGGTGGTGCTGTCGGCGGGAGGATGCAGAGCAGGAGAGTGCATGTGAACGACGGTAACCGGGACCGGTCAGCTCTCCGGCTGGAAGGCCTGGACGTCGAGCAGCTCGTCGTCCGGGTTCGCGCACGCCAGGAGCGTGAGCTCGTCGTTCCGCACGAACAGCGACCGCTTCTCGCCGGGCGGGTAGACGCGGAGCCCGTCGGCGGTCGTCTGCTCGCAGTCCTCGTCGAAGTTCTGGGCGTTCGCCACGGAGAGGTTCGCGTGTGCTGAGGCTCCGGGAGCGAGCGTCACCGAGCCGTGCGGGCTCGACCGGTCGAGCGTGGCCGCCGCGCCGACCTGGGTGCCGTCCCCGTCACCGACGAACGAGACGCCCGGCCAGCCCTGCAGGACGCACGGCTCGGACGCCTCGTTCTCCAGCACGATTGCCAGCTCGTAGTGGCCGGCGGACGCGCCGCCCTCCACCGCCTCCAGGCTTCCCGCGAGGTCCGGGGTCAGGCACCGCGGGGACGCCGCCGCCCCGTCGGCCGGGTCCGGCGTGCTTGCGTCCGGTGTGCTGGTGTCCGGCGTCGTACCCGGGTCCGACGACGCGCCGGCGGGGGAGGGCGACCCGGTCGCCGTCGGGCCGGATGACGTGGTTGCTGACGGCGAACCCGAGCCGTCCGCGCCGTCGCTCGCGGCGGCCGAACATCCCGCCGTCGCGAGGAGCGCCGCGACCCCCGCGGCGCCCCACACGGTCCTCGACCACCTGATGCCCCGCACAGTGCCGGTCCTTCGCTCGATCACGGCAGCCTCCTCTTCCCCAGCCGGGTCCACCCCGGCGCCACAGCTCGCTGAGCAGCCACTTCCGATGCTGCTTGAACTACCTCCTCCGAGACTGTCAGACGGCCGAGGGTCCCGCGACGTCACGCACGGCCTCGGCGATGGCCGGCGCGTCCTTCTTCAGCAGTGCGCCGTGGTTGCTGGCGACCTTCGCGCTCACCTTGATGTGCGGGTTGCGGGCGGTCACGCCGTCCAGGCTGGTGCGGATGACTTCCTGCTCGTCGCCCTTGCTGCCCAGCGACGTGCCAGAGGCGACGACGTACCGGGTCTGGACGGCCAGGCGGTCCAGCACGGGGCCGAGCTCGCTCGTGCGGGACAGCTCGCCGAGCTCGATGTTGCTCTCGGCCTGCTGTGCTGCATTCATCCGCGGGGTGATGCCCGTGACGCGCATCGGGACCATGAACCACTGCATCTGCTTGAACATCTTGCGGATCCGCTGCTTCATCGCGTCGTCGATCCAGTCGTACGGGAAGGCGCCGTCGACGAGCACCAGGCCGCGGGTGCGGCCCGGGTTGCGGTCGGCCCAGTGGGCGGCGACGACCGCCCCGTAGGACCAGCCCACCACCACCGCACGCTCGACCCCGCGGGCCGCGAGGATCGCGTCGACGTCCCGCACGGCGGCCTCGAACGAGTAGTCCGCCGAGCGCAGCGACTTCTTGCCACGGGCGCGTTCGTCGTAGGTGATGTGCCGGAAGCTCGTGCCGAGCTCCGCGATGGTCCGGCGCCAGTACCCCTGGGTGGCGAACTGGCCGTTGAGGTAGACCACCGGGATGCCGGGGCCGCCGGTGTCCGTGACGGCAAGGGCCGTGTCGTCGACCGGCACCATGCCGGTCCACTTGCCGGTCCACTCGCCGGTCCAGCTCGCCTCGGAGGCGCTCGCGTCGGCGGAGGAGGTGCTGCTGCTGTTGTTCATCTTCTTCTCCTGATCGTGTGGAACGTCGTGTGGAGCGTCTTGTCGTGCGGAAGGTCGTGAGCCTCTGGATCAGAGGCTGTGGGCGGCGATGTCGCCGTGCATGGTCGTGGCCCGGATCTCGAGCTCCGGGGTGCCGTCGTTCTTGAGGGAGTTGCTGACGCGGCCCAGGCTGGTGCCCGCGTCGAGCGTGGCGGAGACCCCGGCGGCGGCCGCGACCGAGATGCTGCCGGACTGGGTGCTCAGCGCGACCGTGCCGCGCACCGCCTCGCCGATCCGGAGGTCGCCCCGCATCGTGCTGATCTCGGCGGGCCCGTTGAGCCGGCCGACCACCACGTCGCCGTCCACGGCGCTGAGGCGGACGCTGTCGGCCTCGTCGATCTTGATCTGGCGGTACGCACCCTCGAAGACGACGTCGCCGAGAGTGCCGACGACGCGCAGCTCCGCGCCGGCCGACCGTGCCTCGACCCGGGAGCCTGCGGGCAGCTGGACCGTCACCTCGACGGCTCCGGAGTGGCCGATCAGCGAGTTCTTGGGCTCGGGGGCGGTGATCCGCAGGACACCGTCGGAGTAGGCGACGGCGATCTGCTCGGCGAGCTTGACGTCGCGGCTCTTGCCGGAGTCGGCGGGCAGCACCTCGACGGTGGTGTCCGCGCGGTCGGCGGCGATGAGCTGGACGCGTCCGGCGGGAAGGTCCAGGACGACGGAGATCGCGGCGGGGGTGTCGAAGTTCTGCATGATGTCCTGCTCCTGTGCTCGGTGGTTCGCGATGTTTCTGATATCGCAAACGCTACGTTGCTTTCCAGAATCAGGCAACGACGTCGTTGCACTAAAGAAGCATCCGACCAGGTCAGAGGCTATAAAATGTTGCAACAGTCCAGAAGATAACGCAATGCGCAGCTGTCAGCGCGTTGCAATAGACCAGGAGTGAACGCTACCCGCGGCGCTTGCGGTCGGCCTTGCCCGTCCAGTGGCCCACCCAGATCGCGCCCAGCAGCGCCAGCGTGCCGATGACCACCGGCGCGGCGGCCAGGGGTGCGATCGCGGCCACCGCGGACACGAGCAGCGGCCCGCCGGTGTTGCCGATGTCCCCACACAGCCGCCAGCCGCCGAGGAACTGCGCGCGGCCCTCCTGTGGCGCGGCGTCGGCGCCGAGGGTCATCACGATCCCCGAGCCGAGCCCGTTGCCGGCCGCGATGATCGCCATCACCAGGCCGACGCCGAGCGCGGAGTCGGTGAGCGGCAGCAGCAGGCAGCCGACACCGACGGCGAGGACCACCGGTATCGCGACGACCTGCCGGCCGCGCTTGTCGAGCAGCCAGCCGCCCGGCAGGGTCAGCGCGATGTCGATGGTCGCCGCCACCGCGAAGAGCAGGGAGACCACCGACGCCGAGATGTGGATGTGGTCGGCCCACAGGGGTAGCAGGCCGGTGCGCACCGAACGCGAGGCACCGATGATGATGACCGCCACGCCGAGGGTCAGCAGCGTGCGACGGTGCCCCCACAGCACGGAGCGCACCGACAGCGGGGCGACGCCGCGCGTCACGCGGCCGAAGTCCGGCATGCGGGTGACGATCAGCGCCGAGGCGAGGGATGCTCCCACCGCGAGCACGAACACCGAGCGCACCCCGAACAGGTGGATCAGCAGAGCCCCCAGCAGCGGCCCGATCAGGGCACCGAGGCGCATCGACCCGCCCAGCAGCGCCATCGCGCGCGCCCGGTGGCTGACCGGTACGGCGTCGATCAGGAATCCCTGCCGGGCCTGCAGGAAGGTCGTCCAGCTCATGCCGCTGACGAAGACGCACAGGCACAGCAGCCAGACGGAGGGCACGAGGAAGGCGGCAAGCATCGCCGCCGCGTCCACGAGCCCCGCGATCACGAGGGTGCGGCGCTCGCCGAGGCGGGCCACCAGCGCGCCCGAGGGGAGGGAGTTGGCGAGCTGCCCGATCCCCAGGAGGGCGACCACGAACGCGGCCACCGCGGTGGTCGCGCCGAGGTTGCCCGCGTGGATCACGAGCACCGGCATGACGGCGCCGTGACCGACCGAGCTGACCACCGACGGCAGGTACGCCACGACGGCGATGTCGCGGAACCGGAAGTCCGGATCGTCTCCTGGGTCGCCCGTGCTCGTCACACGGGCATCCTGTCAGATAGTTAGCCGCGGCAACGACCTGGTCCGCAGGATGGTCAGGACGAGCGTCGTCAGCCGCCGAGCTGCGGGTTGGCCGCGCGGATCGCGTCGGCGAGCACGCTGCGGGCGTCGTCGTGCCGCAGCAGCTCCTCGCCACGGAAGAGCAGCACCACCCCTTGGCCCTCGTTGAAGACGCCTCGCGCGGCAAGGCCGGCTCGTTCCCACAGGAGCGCCAGCTCGGCACCGAGCCGGGCGATGGCCCCGTCGGTCGGCCGGTTCGTGTCGAAGGTCCATTTTCCGAGCGGTACGCCCGCCACCTCGGCGATCGTCCACGCGAGCCCGGCGGTCAGGGGGTAGGTGGCATCGAGGACCGGCGTGTACGCCCGGACGAAGACTTCGGCGGCGAGCTCCGCACGATCCATCGCGAGCAGCGCGGCGAGCTCTGGTGCGGGTCCTGCGGCAGGTTTCGGCACGGGGGCACGCTAACGGCGCCGGGTTGCCGTCCGGTGAACGGCTGCCCGGCTGTGTCGCTGGCTGCTGTCGCTGTCCGACGTCGCCGTCCGACGCCGTCAGGCCATCTCGGGTACGTGGAGGTGTGCGAACGCGATCTCCATCTCCTCGACGTTGTCGACGGTGGCACCCAGCTCCGCGATGACTCGTTCGCGGATGCCGGTCGCGGCCTCGCGGCTGGCCTCCAGCGCCTCGCGGCTGTCGAAGGCCGCGGTGCCGACGACCCGGCCGGTCTCCCGGTCGACCATCAGGCTGGCGCTGCAGAATCCGTCGAGCTCCTGGATCTGCGGCACGACGACCATCCGGAACATGTCGATGGCGTTGTCGACCATGTGCAGGTCGCCGCCGCTCAGCCAGGTGAGGCGGGCGCAGGCGCCTTCGGGTGTGGCGTGGTCGCGGTGGACGACGGCGACCTCCCACTCGTGGACGTACCGGCCGGAGGTGCTGCCCAGCGCCCGCTCGGCGCGGTCGCGCAGCGGGCGCACGGCCGCGGCGCTCTCCTGCATCGCCTCCTCGGACGACCACGCCGTCGTGGTGATGCACCGGCCGCTCTGCCGGTCGACCAGCATCGACATCCCGACACAGCCGTCCATCGCGGAGACCGTCGGGAAGATCTCCTCACGAACGAGGCTCAGCCCGGAGTCGATGTCGGCGGGCTCACCCTGGATCTCGGTACTGCGGATGTACATGGCGGACTCCCTGTGCTCGTCAGCAGCGTCCGGACGGCGCTGCCGTCCCTTCTCACGTTGCGCCGACCGGCGCGCCCGGTCAAGAGGGGAGTCCGTCGAGTTCGGTCCGACAGCTCCTGACAGCTCCCGTCAGTCCGGCGGCCTCGCGGCGCCGGTCGACTCCCGCCAGACGATGCGCTGGAGGGCGGAACCGCGGGCCGGCGGCTCCTCGCCCCGCAGCGCCGCGACCAGCAGCCGCATGGCATGGTGCCCGGCCGCCTGGAAGTCGACGTCGACGGTGGTGAGCGACGGCATCGTGTAGGCGCCGAACGCCGCGTTGTCCCACCCGGTCACCACCACGTCGCCGGGTACCGTCCAGCCGCGCTCGGCGGCGGCGCGCAGGACACCGATCGCCAGCATGTCGTTGGCGGCGAGCACGGCGACGGGGGGCGCGTCGTCGGGCAGCTCGAGCATCGCCTGCCGTGCGGACTCCGCGGACCACTCGTTGCCGACCACGCCCAGCGACTGGAGCGGCTCGTGCGACTCGGCGCCGAGACGCTCCAGGCAGGCGACGTAGGTGTCGCGGCGCGCCCGCGCGGAGGCGAACTCCTGGGAACCGGCGACGTGCAGGAACCTGCGGTGCCCGGCCACGACGAGCGCATGGACGAGGACCTCCATGAGGTCGGCCTCCGCGAGCTCGCCCGAGCTGCGCATCTGCTCGTCGAACGCCGTCGCGGCCAGGACCGGAGGGGAGTCCCCGCCGTCCGAGAGCGCGTCGGGGAGCACCGGGACGAAGGTCAGGATGCCCTCGTACTGGCCGCCGGCCGCCAGCTCGAGCACACGCTCGGTCCGGTCCGCGACGCTGCCGTCGACGCTGCTGGTCTCGATGGCGTAGCCAGCCTCGGCTGCCGCACGGCTCGCGCCGGCCAGCATGCGCATCTGGTTCCCGACGGCGACGACGCCGGTGATCACGGCGAGCCGTCCGGAGCGCCGGGTGCGCATCGACCGGGCGGCGAGGTTGGGGCGGTAGCCGATCGACTCGGCCGCCCGCAGGACGCGCTCCCGGGTGGCCGGGGAGATCGAGCCCTTCCCGGTCAGCACGTAGGACACCGTGGCCTGGGAGACGCCCGCGAGGCGCGCGACGTCGCGGCTCGTCGGGGGGACTGCAGTGCTCACGACGCTCCACTCTCTGGACAGCTCTCTTGACAGCGACCTACTCGGCCACAACCATAGTGACACGTATCACCAGTGACACGTATAAGTCGCATCCGGGGGAACAGTGCTCAAGATCGGGATCATCGGGACCGGCGGGATCTCCCGCACCCACATCGACGGCTACCAGCGGTTCGGCGCCGAGTGCGAGATCGTCGCCCTGTGCGACATCGCGCCGGGCAAGGCCGCCGCCCTGGGCGCGGAGCTCGGCCTCACCTCCGCGCGAGCGTACGAGCGGGTCGAGGACCTGCTCGCGGCCGAGGAGCTGGACCTGGTCAGCATCGCGACGCCGCCGTCCACGCACGCGGAGCTGACGATCGCCGCCCTGCGCGCCGGCGTCGACGTGCTCGTCGAGAAGCCGATGGCGCCGTCGCTCGAGGAGTGCGACGCGATGATCGCGGCCGCCGCCGAGAACGACCGGATCCTGTCCGTCGTGGCGCAGAACCGCTTCCGCGACGACATGGCCACCCTGAAGGAGGTGCTGGACTCGGGCCTCATCGGCCCCGTCTCCCACGCCCAGGTCTCCTCGTCCTGGTGGCGCGGCACCGCCTACTACGACCTCTGGTGGCGGGGCACGTGGGAGCGCGAGGGCGGCGGGTGCACCCTCAACCACGCGATCCACCACCTGGACCTCACCTCCTGGATGCTCGGCGCGCCCAGCGCCGTCACCGCGGTGCTGACCAACGCCCAGCACGAGAACTCGGAGGTCGAGGACCTCTCCGTGGCCGTGCTGCAGTACGACCGGGCACTCGCCGAGGTGACCAGCTCGGTGGTGCACCACGGCGAGGAGCAGGCGATAGTCGTCCAGGGCCGGCACGCGCGGGTGTCCCAGCCGTGGAAGGTGGTCGCCGACGTCGCCGAGCCCAACGGGTTCCCCGCCCCCGGCGGCGACCCCGCCCTGGTCGCAGAGATCGAGGCGCTCGCCGCGGCGCACCGGCCCCTGGAGCACGAGGGCCACCCCGGGCAGATCGGCGACGTGCTCGGTGCGGTGCGCGACCGCCGTCGTCCCCTGGTGGACGGCGCGGACGGACGCCGCGCGATCGAGCTCGTGACCGCGATCTACCAGGCGGGGATCGAGCGGCGGACGGTCGACCTGCCGCTCCCGCCGGACGACCCGTACTACCGCGCGGGCACGCTCGTCGAGCGCGCGCCGCACTTCTTCGAGAAGACGACGACGGTGGCCGACCTGCCCGGTGACATCACGGTCGGCAGCTCGGCCAGCGACGGCTGACCTGCTTCACAGACATAGCCCGAGACGAACAGGACCAGAGATCTCATGACGACGACCAGCGGCGCGGCCTATGCGCCGGAACCGATCCCCGCACCCGTAGTGGGTGCCGGAGACTTCTCCTTCGCCGCGGTGGGCCTGGACCACGGGCACATCTACGGCATGTGCGAGGGCCTGATGGGCGCCGGCGCGACGCTCAAGTGGGTGTACGACCCGGACCCGGCGAAGGTGGCGGAGTTCCGCGACAAGTTCCCCGACGTGCGGGTGGCGCGCGCCGAGGACGAGGTCCTCGGCGACGACGAGATCCGCCTCGTCGCCGGTGCCCCGGTCACCTCCGAACGTTGCGCGCTCGGCCTGCGGGCCATCGAGGCGGGCAAGGACTACTTCGTGGACAAGGCTCCGCTGACCACCCTCGACCAGCTCGCGGCGGCCCGGGAGGCGACCGCCCGGACCGGACGCAAGTACGCCGTCTACTACTCGGAGCGGATCCACGTCGAGGCCGCGGTCCTGGCCGGCCAGCTCATCGACCAGGGTGCCATCGGCCGGGTGCTGCAGGTCATGGGCCTGGGGCCGCACCGCCTGGGCACCGGCCGCCCGGACTGGTTCTACGAGAAGGAGAAGTACGGCGGGATCCTGTGCGACATCGGCAGCCACAACTTCGAGCAGATGCTGCACTTCGCCGGCGCCAAGGACGCCGAGGTCGGCTACTCGGCGATCGCCAACTACAACCACCCCGAGCACCCGGGGCTCGACGACTTCGGTGAGGCGTCCATCATCATGGACACCGGCGCCAGCGGCTACGTCCGCGTGGACTGGTTCACCCCGGACGGTCTGAGCACGTGGGGCGACGGGCGCACGTTCGTGCTCGGCACCGAGGGCTACCTCGAGCTGCGCAAGTACGCCAACGTCGCGACGGACCAGGGCCCCGGCCACGTGTTCCTCGTCGACGGGAAGGGCGAGCACCACATCGTGGCGGAGGGGAAGGTCGGGTTCCCCTACTTCGGCCAGCTCGTCCTCGACTGCCTCGAGCGCACCGAGACCGCGATGACGCAGGAGCACGCGTTCAAGGCCGCGGAGCTCAGCGTCCTCGCCCAGCAGGGCGCGCGCGTCCTCTCCGCGTGACCTCTCGCGAGCCCGCCCGGTCCGCCGGGCGGGCTCGCGCGTGCGCGTCGCCTGCTCCCGGCTACCAGTCCCGCGTCGCGTCGACGCCGTCGATCAGCGCCTGCCGTTCCGTGGTGACGTCGAGGCCCCGCTCCGTGGCCGCGGTATCGAGCATCCCGACGACCGCGTCGTACAGCTCCTCGCGCTCCTGGGTCATGATCACGCCGGCTCGGGTGGCCTCGTCGATCGCGTTGAAGGCTTCGCCGTACTCGGCGCCGACGCGCTCCAGGGCCGTCGCCCGGTCGCCGGGGGCGCCGTCGAGCGCCGCCAGGATCTGACCACGGGTCTTCCGGATCTGCGCCACCGACCTCTGGTAGGTGCGCTTGCTGACGCCCGCGCGCGTGTCTCAGTCCCGCAGCGGGTTGTCCTTGTTCTCCGCGACCCAGCCCCGTCCCCGCGCACCCGTGACGCTCAGGTAGGTGCCGTTGGCGGCTTCGGGTCGCCAGGCGCGTCGCATCGCCGTGGCGTACTCGCGCGGGACGTCGTGCAGATGGACGTGCTCCAGCTCCGGTGCGCCCGCCACGGTGACGTGGTCGGCGGCAGCCATGCCGAAGTAGCCGATGACCGTGAGCTTGCGCAGCCCGGTGAGCCGGTTGAGAGCCGAGGCGTTGGTCAGCTCGCCGAGCCTGCCGTGCAGCCGGAGCTCCGTGAGGTGCGGGAAGGTGTCCACGAGCACCGTGCAGCTGCGCGGCAGCACCCACGGGTGGTGGCAGTGGCTGAGCCGCCCGTTCCAGCTGCCGGCCTGCTGCGCCAGCGGACGGAGGACGCCCAGGTCCGCGAGGGTCTCCGGCCGGGTCGGGCCGGACCAGTCGAGGTCGAGAACGTCGGCCAGCTCCTGGTCGGCATCGAGGCTGGTGACCTGGGCCGCTGCCCACTCGCCGAGGTCGGCGTGCCAGGTGACGACGACGTCTCCCGGGGCGAGCGGGCGGGGCGGGTTCTTCGAGCGCTGGGGAGCCATGGCCGCAAACGTAGCCGTGGCCACTGACATCGCCGCAGCCGCTGACGTCGTCCGCTACCGCACGCGGGAGACGTGGTAGTGACTGATCAGCCACTGGTCACCCACCTCGACGGCGACGACCGTGAGATGGACCTGCACCGGCGCGTCGGGCCGGTGGAAGGTGACCGCCGCGTAGCCGAGCACGGCGCCAGGGGCGAGCGTCCGGCTGTGGAGCAGCGTGTGGTCGGCGGTCAGCCCGGGCGGCTGCTTGCCGTAGTACGCGATGACGGCGTCCCGGCCGAACGCCGGGTCGGGGTCGAAGCCCTGGAACAGGGCGTCCTCGGTGAACTGGGCGGCGATCTGGTCGAGATCGCGCCGTCGTATCCCGTCGGCCCAGCGGTCGAGCAGGGCAGAGACGACAGCGGCGGTGTCGAGCTCCTGGTTCATGGTCTGTCTCCTTGTCAGGTCGTGCGGTCAGGTCGTGCGGTCAGGGTCTGCGGTGAGGTCGTGCGGTCAGGCCGTGCGGTGTGTCCCGCGGCCGGGTGGCGTGCGGGGCGGCCCGTCAGGGCCGCCCCGCCACGGGTCAGTGCCCCGCGATCTGTCCGCCGTCGATGTGGAGGAACTCGCCCGTCACGAAGGGCGACTGCTCCAGGTAGATGACGCCGCGGGCGACGTCCTCGATCTCGCCGAGGCTGCCCAGCGGGTGCAGGCCGGCGAGGGCCTCGTGCGTCTCCTCCGGGTGCATCGGGGTCTTGATGACGCCGGGGGAGACCGCGTTGAAGCGGATGCCCTGCGACGCGTACTCGATGGCCAGGGCACGCGTCGCCGAGGCGACACCGCCCTTGGTCACCGAGGCCAAGGCCGAGGGGAAGACCGAGAGCGCGCTCTCGACCAGCGTCGTGGTGATGTTGACGACGTGCCCGCCGCCGACGGCCTGCAGCTGCGGGATGACGCGCTGGGTCAGGTGGAAGAAGCCGCCGACGTTGATCGCGACCATGGTGTTGAAGTCCTCGGTCGTGTACTCGGTGAACGGCTTGGCGATGAAGACGCCCGCGTTGTTCACGAGCGTGTCGACGCGGCCGAAACGCTCCACGGCGGTCTTGACGATCAGGTCAGCGGTCGCCGGGTCGGAGATGTCTCCGGCGACGGTGGCGAGGTCGTCGGCCTCGTCCTGGTCGATGGTGCGCGAGTTCGCCACGACGGCGTACCCGAGCTCCCGGTACGCGGCCACGAGGCCTGCGCCGATGCCCTGTGACGCTCCGGTGACGATGGCTACCTTGCGAGTGCTCATGATGTTCGGATCCCTTTATAGACGGTCGGTCAACTACTGGAGGTTCCAGTTATAGTTGACCAGTCGTATACTGTCAACATGCCGCGAACCTCAGATGGACGAGAGCGCCTGATCGAAGCGGGCGTCGAGCTGTTCTCCCAGCGCCCCTACGGGTCGATAGGCGTCGCGGAGCTCTGCGCGCGCGCCGGCGTGAACAAGGGGTCCTTCTACTACTTCTTCCCGTCGAAGGAGGCCCTGGCGCTCGCCGTCATCGACCGGCACTGGACGTGGCAGCAGGGCGTCTGGGCCGAGATCCTCGACGGGCCCGGGACGATCCTCGAGCGGCTCCGTGCGCTGTTCGCCGCCACCGCGCAGATGCAGATCGACGCCAGGACCGGCGCGGGCTGGGTCACCGGCTGCCTCTTCGGGAACCTGGCGCTCGAGGTCAGCTCCCAGAACGAGCCGGTGCGCGAACGCCTGCAGGAGATCTTCGACGAGCAGATCGAGCTGATCCGGGCGCCCCTCGCCGCGGCCGTCGAGTCCGGCGAGCTCCAGCGTCCGGCCGAGGACGTCGACGGTGCGGCGAAGGCGATAGTCGCCCAGGTCGAGGGGCTCGTCCTGTTCGCCAAGCTGTTCAACGACCCGGCCCACCTTGACGCCCTCTGGCAGAACAGCCTGCGGCTCCTGGGGCTGGAGCCCGCGAAGGCGGAAGTGGGCGGCTGACCGGGTATTGGACGGTCGTCCTGGTCGCCTCTCCGTAAGGTTAGGCTTACCTCCGTGACCGCCCCAACCGTTCTCCGTGGCGACGACCTCGTCCTGGGCTACCAGCGCACCACAGTCGTGCACGGGGTCGCCGTCCAGCTGACGCCCGGCGTCGTGACCGCGCTCGTCGGCCCGAACGGGTCCGGCAAGTCCACGGTGCTCCGCTCGCTCGCCCGGCTGCACCCGGTGCAGCAGGGATCCGTCAACCTCGGTGCGACGCCCGACGACGCGGTCGACGCCGCTCCGCTGTCCGCGCGCGAGTTCGCCCTGCGCGTCACGCTGCTCGCCCAGTCCCGTCCGCACCCGGCAGGGCTCGAGGTGCGCGACGTCGTGGCGTTCGGCAGGCACCCGCACCGTCGCCGGTTCGCGCCGCTGACCGCCGCCGACCACGCGGCCATCGACCGCGCGATGGCCATCACCGGCGTCACCACCATGGCCCGCCGGGGCGTCGACCAGCTCTCCGGCGGCGAGGTGCAGCGGGTCTGGCTCGCCACGTGCCTGGCGCAGGAGACCGGCGTGGTGCTGCTGGACGAGCCCACCAACCACCTCGACCTGCGCTACCAGGTCGAGACGCTCGACCTCGTGCGGGACCTCGCGGAGGAGCACGGGACCGCCGTCGGCATCGTGCTGCACGACCTGGACCACGCCGCTTCGGTGGCCGACGCCGTCGTCCTGCTCCACCAGGGCCGCGTGCTCGCGGCCGGGCCGCCCGCTCAGGCGCTCACGGCGGAGCACCTGTCGCTCGCCTACGGCCTGCCGATCGACGTCACCACCGACCCGGACACCGGACGGGTGCGCGTGCACCCGCGCGGCCGCCACCACGGCCGGACGCGCTGACACCGGCACCACCAGCCCCCCGCCGGCCCCGCGGCCGGCCCCCGTACGACTTCGAACGACTCTCACGAAACCGAGGAGACCCATGTCCTTGCGCACCAAGCTGTCCCTGCTGGGCGCCGTCCTGATCGTCCTGCCCCTGGCGCTGGCCGGCTGCGGTACCACCGACCCCGGCGCCGCGGCGCCGGCACCGAGCGAGGCCGCCTCCGGCGACTGCGCCGACGTCACGACGGAGACCGGTCCGGTCTCGCTGACCGACTCGTTCGGCCGCACGGTCGAGCTCGACAAGCCCGCCGAGCGTGTGGCGGTGCTCGAGTGGCAGCAGACCGAGGACCTGCTCAGCCTCTGCGTGAACCCGGTGGCAGTCGCCGACGTCGAGGGCTACACCACCTGGGACAGCGCCGAGGAGCTGCCGGAGGGCGTGACCGACGTCGGCACGCGCGGCGAGCCGAACCTCGACGCCCTGTACGCCACCGAGCCGGACCTCGTCGTCATCGAGGCCTACACGCCCGACGACGAGATCATCGCGAAGCTCGAGGCCTACGACGTGCCGGTGCTGGCCACCAAGGGCGCCGACGCGGCCGACCCGATCAAGAACATGCTCGACACCTTCGACCTGATCGCGCAGGCCACCGGCCGCACCGAGCGGGCCGCGACCGTCACCGGGGAGTTCGAGCAGCACCTGGCCGACGCGAAGGCGGCGATCAGCGAGGCCGCGCCCGAGCAGACCGACTTCGTGTACTTCGACGGCTGGATCGACGGCGGCAACGTGACCCTGCGTCCCTTCGGCCAGGGCTCCCTCATCGGCGAGCTGGGCGAGGAGCTCGGCCTGACCAACGTCTGGACCGGCGAGGTCGACCCCGCCTACGGTCTCGGCCAGTCCGACATCGAGGGCATGACGGCGGTCGGCGACGCGACCCTCCTGTACACCGGCACGGCCGACCCCGACGGTGACTGGACCACCGAGCTGGACAAGAACGACGTCTGGGCGAACCTGCCGGCCGTCACCGAGGACCGGTCGCACGCGTTCCCGCCCGGGATCTGGACGTTCGGTGGACCGCGCTCCGCGGAGCAGGTCGTCGACGCGTACGTCGACGTCTTCACGAAGTGATCCGATGACCGTCACCCAGTCGTCGTCCGCGACCGATACCTCGCCCCAGGCGCCGGCGTCGCGCCCCGCCGTCTGGGTGACGGGCGGCGCCACCCTGGTGGCGCTCGCGCTGGCCGTGCTCGTCGTCGGTGCCTGGCACCTGACGCAGGGTACGTCCGGCGTCGGCATGGGGGACCTGCTGCGCCTGGCCACCGGTCCGCTCGGTGGGCAGAGCGCTGACGACGCCGGGGCGGTCCGGGACATCCTCGTCGGCTCCCGCCTGCCGCGCCTCGCGGCGGGCGTGGCCGTCGGGTTCGCCCTCGGTGTCGCCGGGGCGCTCTTCCAGTCGATCGCCCGCAACGCGCTGGCCTCGCCGGACACGCTCGCGGTGACCGCCGGCTCCTATCTCGCGGTGGTGGTCGTTGCGGCCTTCGGTCTTGCCGTGCCGCTGTGGGCCTCTGGCGCCGTCGCGTTCGCCGGCGGCATCGCCGCCGCGGCGCTCGTGCTCGGGCTCTCCGGGGGTGCCGGATCGGCCACCACGCGGCTGGTGCTCGCCGGGTCCGCCGTCGCGCTGGCCCTCCAGGCGGCGGCCTCCGCGCTGCTCATCCTGTTCCAGGCCGAGACGACCGGGCTGTTCGCCTGGGGCAGCGGTTCCCTGAGCCAGCTCAACCTGACGGCGTTCTGGCGCGCGCTGCCGGTGGTCGTGCTGGCGACCGCGGGCGGCCTGCTGATCTCCCGGCGGCTCGACGTGCTCGGCCTCGGCGACGACACCGCCGGGGCGCTGGGCGTTCCGGTGCGCTCGACCCGCGCCGTCGGCGTGCTCCTCGCGGTCCTGCTCACCGCCGCGGCGGTGACCCTCGCGGGGCCCATCGGGTTCGTCGGCCTCGCCGCGCCGGTCGTCGCAAGGCTGCTCGCCAGGGTGGTCCCGGCGCTGCACAGGCACGCGATGCTGCTGCCGGCGGCGGGCCTGCTCGGAGCCTTCGTCGTCGTGCTCGCTGACGCCGTCGTCCGCGCCCTGCTCGGTGCCGAGGACGCGCTCACCGTACCCACCGGCGTCGCAACGACGCTCGCGGGCGCCCTGATCATGGTGCTGCTGGCCCGCCGCCTGCGCGACGCAGGACCGTCCCGCACCCCTCCCGCCGCGGCGACCGGACCTCGCAGCAGCCGGCGCTTCGCCGTCGTGCTGACCGTGTGCGTCGCCCTCGCGGCGGGCGTGGCGCTGCTCGGCATGCTCGCCGGGTCCACCTGGCTCCGCACCGGCGACATCGCGCTCTGGCTGCAGGGCCAGGGCCCCGCCGTCGTCCAGTTCGCGCTCGACGAGCGCGCGCCGCGCGTGCTCGCGGCGCTCGTCGCAGGGGCAGCGCTCGCGCTCGCCGGGACGATGGTGCAGGCGACCGCCCGCAACCCGCTCGCCGAGCCGGGCATCCTCGGGATCACCGGGGGAGCCGGTCTCGGCGCGGTGATCGTCGTGACCGCCGTGGCCGGCACCACCTGGGGCAACGGGATAGCGGCGAGCAACGGCGCCATGCTGGTGGCCGCCGTCGTCGGGGGCCTGCTGGCCTTCGGGATCGTCTACCTGCTGGCCTGGCGCGGGGGACTGCACGCCGACCGCCTGGTGCTCATCGGCATCGGCCTGGGCTACCTGACCACGGCGCTGACGACGTTCCTGCTGCTGAACTCCGACCCCTGGAACACGCCGCGCATCTACACCTGGCTGTCCGGCACGACCTACGGGCGTGACTTCGCGCAGATCCTGCCCGTCGTCGTGGTGCTGGCGCTCGCCGTGCCGCTCGCCATGCTGGTGCGGCGCGAGCTGGACCTCCTCGCGGTCGACGACGACACACCACGTCTTGTCGGCGTCCGGCTGGAACGCAGCAGGCTGCTCGTGCTCGCGGTGGCCGCGGTGCTGGCCGCGACGAGCGTGACGGCGGTCGGCGTCGTCGGGTTCGTGGGCCTGGTCGCGCCGCACGCGGCGCGCGCCCTGGTGGGCGGCAGGCACGCCAGGGTGCTGCCCGTGGCGATGCTGCTCGGCGCCGTGCTCCTCGGCCTGGCCGACACGCTCGGGCGGACGGTCATCGCACCGGCGCAGCTCCCGGCGGGGCTGGCGGTCGCGCTGCTCGGCGCGCCGTACTTCGTGTGGCTCCTGGCGCGTTCCCGGGTGTGAGCGGCGGGTGTGTCCGGGTGGTCAGGACCTGCGCGCCCTGACCATCCGCTCCTCGCGGAGCGCCACCTCCAGCGCCATGAAGGCCAGCACGTCCAGGACCAGCCCGAACGCCGCCGTCCACCGCAGCGCGCGGAACACCAGGAGCTGGGTGAACAGCAGGCTGATGAGCACCGCGCGGCGCATCCAGACGGCGCCGCGCAGGTGATTGTTGCGGCCGACGACGACGCCCACGAGCAGCAGCACCACTGACGCGCCGACGGCGGCGAGGATCGCGAAGCCGGTCCACCGGGGCAGCCCCGGCACCTCGCCGCGTACGACGCTCAGCCCCACCATCGCCTCGGCGGCACCCACCAGCAGCAGGACGCAGATCAGCAGCCACGCCGCCCACGCCCGGTCCACGAGCGCGTCCAGCCAGCGCACGACGCGGTCGGCGCCGCCGCGGACGGGGTCGGGCAGGTCGGTGTCGTCGTCGGGTACCGCGTCGACCAGCTCGGCGACCAGGCGGGCGCCAGGCTCGCCGGCACCCTTGGCGGCGAGCTCGCGTGCCTCGGCGCGGGCCGTCGGGGTGAACCCGCCGGCCAGCCCGGCGGTGAGCCGGTCGGCCGCCACGGCGAGGTACTCGGCCGGGTGGTGGGCACGGCGGCCGTGCAGCCCTTCGACGATGAGGACGAGCACCACGGTGACGAAGTAGATGATCGCTGCGGTCGGTGCGTAGAAGTAGTCGTTGTCGGCGGTCACGAACTTGCCGACCTCGTCGATGAACAACCCGAAGCCCACGCCGCCGAGCGCTGCGCCGAGGGACCGCGGGACGGGGCCCACGTAGGACAGCAGCAGCATCATCGCCAGCGCCATGAGCAGCCCGCCCCACAGGACGTGCGCGACGTGCAGATCGCCGCCGCCGATCTGCGGGTAGTCCGCCGCGGCCAGGTAGGCGCGCGTGGCCAGCACCGTCACGACGCTCGCCACGAGGAACGTCACGAGGTGCCGCACCGCCGACGTGTCGCGGGGAGCTCCCAGCCGCAGCAGCCGGCCGCGGCCGGCGAGGCCGCCTGATTCGGTCGTCAGCTCGTTCGTCACGCTGTGTCCTCTCGTGCCGTCCGACGGCGATGAGATCCGCCGTCGCCCCCGGTCTGTATCGACGTACCCGATCAACCATTCCCAGGAGACCATCATGACCACTACCTACACGTTCGACGTGTTCTCCAGCCTCGACGGTTTCGGCGCCGCCGGCGGCGACTGGACAGGCTACTGGGGCAAGCAGGGCCCGGAGCTCCTGGAGCACCGGCTCGCCCTCTACTCGCAGGACCAGCGGTTGGTCCTCGGGGCCAACACCTACCGGGCGTTCGCGCAGATGCTGTCCGAGAGCTCCGCGGACTCCGACGTGCGTGACCCGTGGGTCACCCGGATGCGGAACCTGCCGACGACGGTGGTGTCGAACACGCTGGAGGCTCCCCTCGACTGGCCGGACGGTCGGGTCGTGGGCGGCGACGCGGTCGACGTCGTCGCCCGGCTCAAGGAGGAGTCGGAGGTGCCGCTGTGCTCGCACGGGAGCCTGTCGATGAACCGGGCGCTGATGGCCGCCGGCTTGGTCGACCGGGTCCGGGTCACGCTCTTCCCGGTGATCACGGGCCGGACCGGCCTGGACCCGATCTTCCACGGCGCCGCCGACTTCGACCTCGAGCTGATCGAGCACCAGACGCTCGACGGCGACATCCAGGAGCTCGTCTACCGGCCGACCCTGCATGCGTGACGGAACCAGTGGGCCGAGCAATGAGATAGGACGGGAAGGCTTCGGGTGGGCCCGACTGATCGCAGGTCAGGCTGCCTTGGCGGACGTCGACGGCGGCCGTGGGGGTGGTGAGCCGGCGCCGTCCGATGTGGAGAGAGGCTTTCGGTGGGGTGGGTGGGTGGGCTGGGTGGGATGGGTGGGCTCGGTGGGCTCGGTGGGGCGTGGCAGACCGGGACCTGCTGGACCTGCTGGAGCCGACGGGTCAGGCGGCTTCGGCAGGTTGCTGGGTCCGGCTGGCTGGTCAGGCGGCTCCGGCTGGTGGTGGGGCCTCGATGGGTTCGGGTAGGTGGATGCGGTGCCCGCGGGCGTCGGTGAAGGCCCATCCGGTCTCCAGCAGGGCACCGGCTGTGGTGTCGGCCGGGGCCTTCCCGGTCCAGTGCATGGTGATGCCGCGGGTGTCGACGAGTTGGTGGTGGTACCAGCACAGCAACGCACTGTTGGTGATGGAGGTGTTTCCGCCGTGGGCCCAGTGGGTGATGGCGTGGTGGACCTCGCACCGTGAGGGTGGTTGGTCACATCCGGGGTAGACGCAGTGTTGGTCTCGGGCGATGACGGCGCGTCGCATCTGCCCTGACACGGTGCGTTGGGCGCGTCCTACGTCGAGGACTGCTCCGTCGGGTCCGAACACGATCCGGGTGATCGCACTGTGACACGCCAGGCGGCGCACCAGGGTGCGTGGGGCGCGGCCGCCGGTCTCGGTGAACACCGGACCGCCAGGTGACAGCAGCGTGGACAGTGTCGGATCAGTTGTATCCCAGCCACCCGGACCTCCACCCGGATTACCGGTCGAACTACCGGTCGGGCTACCGGCCGCTGAGCCTGTGCTCACCGCGCCTGCACGAACATCCGCGCCGGTGCCGGTGCCGGTGCCTGGGGCCTTCGCACCAGCGCCCGGGCGGTTGCCGCGACCGGGTGCGGTCTGCCCGCAGGACAGGCACAGGCCGTCACGGGTCCTGGTGACCTGAGCGACCAGCTCGTTCCAGGACACCGTCACGTTCAGGTGCGGTGCGATCGCGGCCCCGGGGGAAGCCTGGTTGGTGTCCAGCACCACCCGGGCCACATCCGCGAGGCCCTGCGCGCGACGCTGGGTCGTCGTTCGAGTGTCCTCCGCTGACGGTGCGCCCAGGACCGCGTTGATCGCGGTGGTGAGCTGCAGGCCGTGCTCGTCGGTGAGGAACCCGGCGACGTGGTACCCACCGAACGTCTTGGC
>NZ_JBFAKY010000057.1:0-19850 GCF_040656015.1 Promicromonospora sp. NPDC050249
GCCTTCCGGGGTTCCCATCAGCGTGCGTGGTACAAGCGGGGACCCCACCCCCCGGTGCCCCCCCCCCCCGGGTCACCTTCCGTACGTACGGAAGGTGACCCGGGCGTCGTCGGACGGCGTCCGGTCAGTAGCCGTACGACTCCTGCATCTGCGGGTTGAGGCTGTTCAGCCGCACCCGCTCCGCCTTGCCGTCGATCGAGTCGTCGATGTCGAACGTGTCGAACCCGATGCCGAGGTCGTTCGAGTAGGCGTACCCGTTGTAGTAGTACGTCGACCAGGTGCCGCCGCTGCTCAGGCCCTCACCACGGTCGAACCACGCGAGCTCGCGCGGGTTGTCCGAGTCGGTGAAGTCGAAGACGGAGACGCCGCCCTGGTACCAGGACTGGACCATGATGTCCTTGCCCTTGACCGGGATCAGCGAGCCGTTGTGCGCGACGCAGTTCTCCGCGGCCGTGTTGATCCGCGGGATCTTGTAGTACGACGCGAACTCCAGCTCCTTCTTGCCGAACCACTTGCGCTTGATGTCGTAGATACCGTTGGCGCCCAGCTCCGGCGCGTACTCGTCGGTGCAGGTCGCGAGACCGCCACCGCCGAGCTCGTCCGTGAAGACCACCTTGGTGGCGTCGTTGTTGAAGGTGGCCGAGTGCCAGAACGCGAAGTTCACCGTGTCCCGGACCCGGTCGATCACGCGGGGACGCTCCCGGTTCGAGATGTCCATGAGGATGCCGTCGCCCATGCACGCACCGGCGGCAAGGTCGTACTTGGCGTAGGTGGTGATGTCGTGGCAACCGCTCGTGGCGGAGGCCCGGCGGGCCGGGTCACCCTCGTAGCCGGTGTCGTCCGGGAACAGGTTCGGCGTGGCGACCAGCTTGGCGGCCGTCGGGTTCTTCACCGGGATCTTCACGATCGAGACGAAGTCGTGCGGCGGCTGGCAGTCCGGGTACGTCGCGTTCGGCGAGTAGGACGACACGTACGCGTAGAGGTCGCGGCCGGTCTTCGACGGAGCGAGCGAGTGCGTGTGCGAGCCGCACTCCGTCTCGATCGACTTGATGTACTCCGGGGCGAGCGGGTTCGAGATGTCCCAGATCTTGATACCTTCCCAGGCCGCCTTCTCGGTGGCGGGGAGCGACGTCGACGCGCACGAGTCATCGCTGCGCGACGAGTCGGTCGACAGCACCAGCAGGTTCTTGTAGACCGAGACGTCGTTCTGCGAGCCCGGGCAGTACACCTGGACGACCTGCTCGGGGTTCTCCTTGTCCGTCAGGTCGTAGACGGTGAAGCCGTCGTAGTTGCCGGCGAACGCGTACTTGCCCTGGAACGCGATGTCCGAGCCCGTACCCTGCAGCGCACCGTTCTTGGGCTGGTTGCTGAGGTGGGTCATGTTCGAGGACTGCGTCTCGCCCGGCGGCACGTCCGGCTCGGCGGCGGACGCCGCCACGGGCCCTGCCAGTGCCACCGTCGCCGCAGCGAAGAACGCCGTCAGGGCGACGCCAGTGGCGCCCCGGACGCGAGATCGGGTAAAGGTTGGACGACGCACGGGCGTCACACCTCCTAGGTCGGTTGAGGCAGTGTCGCTCACAGCAACCTCTCAGTACCAGGACTCTTGGTGTCTTTTTACACAGTGGTGACAATTGCCCCAAGCGACGCAAGGCTGCCCGACGGCGGAGCCGCCCTCGGGTTCCCCGCGAAGTCCCGCAGCGCAGCAGGGCTTCGTGGGGTGAGGGCGGCGGACGGGGCACCCTCCGTACGGAAAGCACCCCGCCGCCGTCGGGCAGCCTGGTACGCCGGAGCCGGCGCACTTCAGTGCGGACGCGTCAGCGGCCGAACGACTCCTGCATCTGCGGGTTCAGGGACGGAAGCCGCACCTTCTCCGCCTTCCCGTCGATCGAGTCGGCGATCTCGAAGGTGTCGAAGCCGATGTCGAGGTCGTTCGAGTAGGCGTAGCCGTTGTAGTAGTACGTCGACCAGGTGCCGCCGTTGCTCACGCCCTCACCACGGTCGAACCACGCGAGCTCACGCGGGTTGCGAGAGTCGGTGAAGTCGAACACCGAGACACCGCCCTGGTACCAGGACTGGACCATCACGTCCTTGCCCGGAACCGGGATCAGCGAACCGTTGTGCGCCACACAGTTCTCGTTCTCCGTGTTGATGCGCGGGATCTTGTAGTACGACCTGAAGACGAGGTCCTTCTTGCCGTACGCCTCGCGCTTGATGTCGTAGATACCGTTGGCGCCCAGCTCCGGCGCGTACTCGTCGGTGCAGGTCGCGAGACCGCCACCGCCGAGCTCGTCCGTGAACACGACCTTGGTGGCATCGTTGTTGAAGGTCGCCGAGTGCCAGAACGCGAAGTTCTCGGTGTCCCGGACCCGGTCGATCACCCGGGGGCGCTCACGGTCCTTGATGTCCATCAGGATGCCGTCGCCCATGCACGCACCGGCCGCCAGGTCGTACTTGGCATAGGTGGTGATGTCGTGGCAGCCGCTGGTCGCCCAGCCCTCGCCGTCGGGGTCACCCTTGTAGCCGCCGCCCGGGAACAGGTTCGGCGTCGAGACGACGCGGGCCGACTCCGGCGAGCTCAGCGGGACCTTCACGATCGAGATCTTGTCGTGGGGCGGCTGGCAGTCCGGGAACGCCTTGGCCGGGAAGTACGAGGAGACGTACACGTACAGGTCCCGCTTGTTCTTGGACGGGGCCAGGGAGTGCGTGTGCGAACCGCAGTCGGTCTCGACGGACTGGACGTACTTCGGCTTCCGCGGGTTGGAGATGTCCCAGACCTTGATGCCTTCCCAGGCCGCCTTCTTGGTCTCGGGGAGCGGCTTCGACTTGCACGAGTCGTTGCTGCGCGACGCGTCCGTGGACAGGATCAGGATGTTCTCGTAGACGGAGATGTCGTTCTGGCCGCCCGGGCAGCGGACCTGGACCACCTGCTCGGGGTTCTCCGGGTCGGAGAGGTCGTAGACGGTGAAGCCGTCGTAGTTGCCGACGAACGCATACTTGCCCTGGAATGCGATGTCCGAGCCCGTGTTCCGCAGCGCGCCGTTCTTGGGCTGGTTGCTCAGGTGCTTGATCTTCGAGGACTCGGTCTTGCCCGGCGGTACGTCCGGGTCGGCCGAGGATGCCGAGGTCGTGCCGGCGACGGACCACTCCTCCGTGCCGTCGCCGGGCGAGGCCAGGCTCGGTGCCGCGACAGCGAGCGTCGTCGCCACGAGTGCTGCTGCGAGGGCGGCGGCAGCGGCGCCCCGGACATGCGATCGGGTAAGGGTTGGACGACGCAAGAGCGTCACACCTCCTAGGTCGGTATAGGCAGTTTGACCCACAGCGTTCCTCCGGCACCACGAAAATAGAGGCCCCCTTTTTACACAGCGGAGACAAATTGCCTGGCAGGATCGTCGCGTGCCGACAACTGTCGGAGTCCGGAGATCCGGACGCGACGGCACGTACGAGAGGATCGCCCCGTGGAGATGCTGACAGGTACCGCACGACGCTCGCGCTTCCGCGCGGTCACTACCGGCCTCGCCGTGCTGATGCCGCTCACCCTCGGCCTGGCCGGCTGCACCGGGCCGGCCGACGAGCCGGAACCGGTCTCGACGCCCAGCTCCGTGGTGCTGCAGCCGGGAAAGCCCGGCGAGAAGAACGAGACGATCGCCCCCGAGGACTACGCGGGGTCACCCGCCCAGGCACCGTTCTCGAAGGGCGACGCCGACTTCCTGAGCGACATGATCGTGCACCACACGCAGGCGATCGAGATGTCCGGGCTGGTCCCAGAGCGGAGCGACTCGGAGCAGCTGCAGAAGTTCGCCGCCCGGATCGACGTCGTGCAGGACAGCGAGATCAACCTCATGTCCGGGTGGCTCGAGGAGAACGAGTACACGGTGCCGCTCACCGCGGAGGCAGGCGATGGCTCCGGCCCGCGGACCTCGGGACACGGGCACGACACCGGCGACATGCCAGGGATGCTGACCGACGCGGAGATGGCGGCGCTCGAGAAGGCGTCAGGAGCCGAGTTCGACAGGCTGTTCCTCGAGGGCATGATCAAGCATCACGAAGGTGCGCTCACCATGTGCGAGGAGGTCGCCGGGACGGGCAGCGAGGAGCGGGTCCTCGAGCTGGCGACCAACATCGCCGCCGACCAGATGGCGGAGATCGACCGGATGGCGGACATGCTGGCCGAGCTGTGAGGCGATGGCCGGGATGACATGAGGGCGGCCTGACATGACGATCGCCGGGCCAGAGCGAGGAGCTCTGGCCCGGCGATCGGTCCGTGCAGATCAGGCGCGGCGCCTGTTCAGCAGGATCAGACCCGCAAGGGTCGCCAGCAGGCCGAGTGCCGCCGCGAGGACGACGGCCACGCCGATGGGCCCCGCGCCCGAGCCGTTCACCTTGGTACTGAGCTCACCGATGCCGTCGGACAGCTGCATCGTTCCCGACGCCAGCTCGGTGGTGCCGGTGGACAGCCGGCCGGAACCGTCAGCGAGCAGCTGCGTCCCGTCGGCGAGATCGGTGGCACCGGCCGCCAGCTTCTGCGTGCCGTCGTCGAGGGCGCCTGTGCCGTCGACGAGGGTGCGGGTGCCCTTGCGAGCATCCCGGAGCCCGTCACGGACCTTGACCGATCCGTCCGCCAGGCGCTGCGACTTCTCGACCTTCGGAACCACACGGTCACGGACCTCGATGATGCCGGCGACGAGCTTCCCGGAACCGGTGTGCAGCTGTCCGGCGCCGTCGACGAGCTTCCCGGAGCCGACGTACAGCTGCCCGACACCAGAGACGAGCTTCCCGGAACCGGTGTGCAGCTGGCCGACGCCGGAGACGAGCTCCGGCGTCTTCGAGGCCAGGTCGGCGTTACCGTCGGCCACCTGAGTCGCACCCGAGAGCAATGCGGGCAGGCCGCCCTTGAGCTGGCCGGTGCCGGCAGCAAGATCGGCGTTGCCGTCGGCCACCCGCTCGGCACCAGAAAGCAGTGCGGGCAAGCCGCCCTTGAGCTGACCCGTGCCGGCAGCAAGGCTGGCGTTACCGTCCGCGAGCAGCGCAGCGCCCGCAACCAGGGCAGGAGTGTTCTGCGCCAGCTCGGCGTTGCCCCCGGCGACCCGACCTGAACCCGCGACCAGGGTCGCGCTTCCCTCATATGCGGAACCGACGCCAGCCACGTACTTCTCCACGCCCGGGACAAGCTGACCGAACCCGGCATGGAGGGTGGCGCTGCCGTCCTTGACCTGCTGCGCCCCGCCGGCCACGCTGTTCGCACCGGCCGAGAGCTGCCCGATCCCGGCCGCGACCTGGTCCACACCGTCGGACACCTTGTCCGTACCAGCGGCGACGGCCGATGCACCGTTCGAGACGTTGGAGGCTCCGCTCGACAGCGCGCTCAGCGAGGAACCGAGGCTGGAAGCCCCTGCGTGGGCCTGACCTGCCCCAGCCTTCACCTGGCCGGCACCGGCGGCGAGGTTGCTCGCCGAGCCGGCGAGTGCCCGAAGCTGCCCCTTGAGTGTCGGGTCGTCGGTGGCGTCCGCGAGCTGGTTCAGCTGTGCCGAGAGAGCCTGGTTGCCGCTCTGCAGGTTCTGCGCTCCGTCGACGAGTCCTCCGATGCTGGAGGCCAGCTGGTTCGCACCGTCCCGCGCAGCACCGACACCGCCGGAGACGGCTGCGGCACCGTCGGCAACGCCCTTGGCACCGCTCGCCGCGGCATCGGCGCCAGAGACGAGAGCAGGCATGCCTGCCTTGAGCTGTTGGGCGCCTCCTGCGACCTGGTCGGCTCCTGCGTCCAGCGCCACGGCACCAGACGCCAGGTTGCCCGCACCGCCCTGGAGCGTGGAGACCCCGCCCAGGATCGCGCTGTTGTTCGCGGCCAGCTGAGACAGCCCGGTGTTCAGCGTCTGGCTGCCGACGAAAACCTGCGAGGAACCGTCGGCGAGCAGACCAGCGGCTGTGTCGACCTGGCCCGCCCCCGCAGCCACGCCCTGCGAACCCGACGCAAGCGCACGAGCACCCGCGTCGAGCGGAGCCACACCGTCACTGACCTTCGCGACACCGTCCCGCACGTCCCCGGAACCAGATGCGAGAAGGCGCGCACCCGCGTCAAGCGGGCTGACGCCCTCACTGACCGTCGCAACGCCCGCAGCAACCAGCAGGGATCCACCGGCAAGCCGCTCCGCCCCATCCGCCAGCTCGGGCGCGGCAGCGTTCAACCTGCCGAGGCCATCGTTCAGTTTCGTCGACCCGCCGTTCAGCTCACCGAGACCGGCGTTCAGAGCCTTCGACCCACCGTCCAGCTCACCGAGACCGGCGTTCAGCTGCGTCGAGCCGGCTGTGAGCAGCAGCGACGCATCAGCGAGGTCGGACACGTCCTCCGCCGTCTCAGCGGTGCCGTCCGCGATCTTCTTGGATCCGTTGTGCAGCTTGATCACGCCAGCGCGCAGCTCGGAGGCGCCCTCGTCGAGCTGCCCTGCCCCATCAGCAAGCTTCTCGACGCCCGGCACGACCTCGTCCTGCACCCCGCTGTTGAGCTCTGTGGCTCCAGCGCTGAGCTCGTCGACGCCGGCGACCAGACTGGTCTGGACGCCGTCGTTCACCTGGCCAGCGCCGTCGGCCAGCCGGTCCGCGCCGGACGCGACCTGCCCCTGGAACAGGAGCATGAAGGCCGTGGCCCCGATCGCGCCGACGAGCAGGAAGGCCAGGCCCACCGCTATCAGGATCGTTGGAGCTGGACCTGGTTGTGCTGGTCGGGATGCGTGCAACTGCGTCATCGGTTCGCCTCTCGCTCCGCGGGCACCGTCGCCCCGCGAAAAAGTTGTCCAACCGGCGCCACCGCCGGGCTCGCCGCCGTTGGCGAGCACGAAGCCCGTCATCTCGGGCGTCTGGGCTGAACGTACCGGCGGTCGAGGCTCTGGGGAACGCTCTATTGATCACAACTCAGTAAAACGGAGAAAGATCACCCGCCGACGCCGACCGGCGAAACTGGTCAACCTCGCCGCACGGTCGAACAGGGCCGCGCCCGCGTACGCGTCCGCAGTCGACTCCCGCGCTAACCCTTGTCCGCGCCTGCGGTCAGCCCTTCGGTGAGGGCGCGCTCGGCCACCCCGTACAGGATCACGATCGGCACCGTGAGAAGCACGCTGCCGGCCATGAGGACCGTCTTCGACACCTCCTGCCCGTCGGCGAGCCGCGTCAGCCCGAGCGACACCGTCCACAGGTCCTGCTTCGCGGACAGGAACAGGAGCGCGAACAGGAACTCGTTCCAGGCGATCATGAACGAGTACAGCGCCGTCGACATGATCGTGGGCATCGCCAGCGGCACGGTGATGCGCGTCAGGATCTGGAGGCGCGACGCGCCGTCGATCACTGCCGCCTCGTCGATCGACTCAGGGATGCCGGAGAGGTAGTTGCGCAGCATGTGCACGGAGACCGGGACGGTCAGCGCGACGTACGCGATCACCAGACCCACCAGGGACGACCCCAGCCCCAACACCTGGAAGCCGACGAACACCGGCACCGCGATGATGATCGTCGGGAACAGGTAGACGGCGAGGAACAGCCACGAGACCTGCGAGCGCCCCGCGAACCGCAGGCGCGTCAGGGCGTACGACGCCGGGACCACCAGCACGACGGTCAGCGCAGAGGCCCCGACCGCGACGATCGCGGAGTTGCGCATGAACCGCGCGAACCCGTACCCGCCGTCCTCCTCCGAGGCCAGAACCTCGCGATAGGTCTCGGTGGTGATCCGGTCGAGCGCCGGCAATACCCGCAGCGGGTCGCGCAGCAGGTCGTCGATGCGTACGAAGCTCAGCGAGAGCATGTAGACGAACGGCACCACGGTGGCCACGACGAGTCCCACGATCACGACTACCCGCAGCACCCGCAGCACGTTGGTCTGGACCGTCACCGCGCTCATCGCGCCTCCCTCTGCCTGGCCGTCAGGCGTAGGTAGATCGCCAGCGCGACGCCGAGGAACACGGCCATCACCGCGGCGGTCGCGCTCGCGCCTCCAATGTCGCTCGACCCGGTGAGCTGCTCGAACACCCGCACGGACGCCACCTGGGTGCCAGCCGCACCGCCGGTGAGCAGGTAGACGTCGTCGAACTCGTTGAACGCCATGACCATGCGGAACAGCACCAGCAGGGCGACGGTGGGCAACAGCTGGGGCAGGACCACGAACCAGAACTTCTGCATCGGTGTGGCGCCGTCGACCACTGCGGCCTCCTCGATCTCGCGACTGAGGCCGGTCAGTGCCGCGCCGAGGAACATGAACGCGAACGGGAAGTACCGCCAGATGTCGTAGACGATGACCGTGAGGAGCGCGGTGGGCGCGGACGAGAGGAAGTTGACCGGGTGCTCCCAGCCGAGCACCTGGGTGCCGAACGCGTTCACCACGCCGTACTGCGGGTTCAGGGCCACCTGCCACACGAACGTGGTGGCCACGACCGGCGCGACATAGGGGAGGAGCATCACCGCACGCAGGGGCGCACGGAGACGGAACCGGTCCCGGAACGCGAGCGCGGCCACCAGGCCCACGGTGATCGACCCGGCGGTGGTCGCGACCGAGTACTCGACGGTGGTGAGCAGCGCCTGCCAGAACGCCGGGGCCGTGAGGACGTCGACGTAGTTGTCGAGCGTGAGCTCGTTGAACAGGCCGTTGCGGGCCACGTCCACGTAGCGCGCGTCCTGGAAGGACAGCACCACCGTCCACACGATGGGGACGACGATGATCGCGGCCACCACCAGGACCACTGGCACGACGAGCGCGATCCCGTCCCGGTTCTCGGAGCCCCGCAGCTTCGACGCCATCCCGAGCCCCGGGTCCTAGTCGCGGGACGCTATGTCGGCTACGGCGTCCTGCATGGTCGTCTGCGCCTCGGCCGCGTCCGTGGTGCCCGAGCCGAGATCGGCCGCGGCCTTGGCGAGCGGCAGCTCGCTCGTGATCGGGCCGAGGATCGCGCCCTGGCCCTGCGGCAGCGCCCAGCGGTCCGCGGACTCGGGGGCCGCGGCCAGCGTGTCGGTCACCTCGGCCGGCCAGACGTCGGAGAACGTCTTCTTGGTGTCGACGCCGATCTCCAGCTCGGACCACGCGTCCGTGTACTCGCCTGCGTTGTCCGCCGTGCCTGTCCGCACGGGCACCTTGCCCTCCGGAGCCATGGAGAGCCAGTCCACGTACGCGTCGGACATCATGTACTCGACGAAGTCAGCGGTCTCGGGGTCGGCGCCGTCGGTGATGCCCCACGACACGAGCTCCACGTAACCGGCGGCCTCGCCACCCGCTGACGGACCCTCGACCACGGGAACCACTCCGGTGTTCTCGGCGAGCCAGCCCGGGTCGTCGCCGCACTCGTCGCACGACGGCGTGAACTCCTCCCGCAGGCCGGCCATCTCGTCCAGCAGGAACGACGACCACACGGCCATCGCCGCCTGCCCGGCGAAGTAGGTCGAGCGGGTGGACTCGACGCCCTGCGTGCCGTCGGGCGAGAAGTCGCCGGCCAGGTCCGCGTAGAGCTCTATCGTCTCGGTGCACTCCGGGCTGTCGAGGGTCGCCGCACCGGCGTCGTCGACGAGCTCGCAGCCGTTGCCCTGCGCCAGGAACTCCAGCGTCTGCTGCGTGAACGGGTCGGCCGCGTCGGTGGCCAGCGTGATGCCGTGCCGACCTTCCGTCGTGAGCTCCTCGGCCGCCGCCCGCAAGTCGTCGTACGTGGTGGGCGGCGCCAGGCCGGCCTCCTCGAAGAGGTCGGTGCGGTAGTAGACCAGCATCGGCCAGGCGTCAGAGGGCACGGCGAGCAGCTCGTCGCCGTCGCTGGTGAGCTCGAGGGCCGACGACGTGAACGTGTCCTCGCCGAGCGCCTCGACCACGTCGGCGGCGGCGTCGCGGTCGAGGTAGCCGTCCCGGTCGAAGGCGCGAACCAGCCCGGGGCTGATCGCGTTGACGGCATCCGGCATGTCGTCGCCGGACAGCGCCGCGGCGGACAGGAGCTGCGACACCTGGTCCTCCTCGACCGGCACCAGATCCGTCTCGATGCCCGACTCCTCGGACCAGGCGGCCATCGCCTCCTCCTGGATGGCCAGGCGTTCTGGCTGGGTCTCGACCGTCCAGACGGTGACCGTCCCGTCGGACTCGGGGCCGCCGCTTCCGCAGGCGGTGAGTGTGAGGGCCATGGTGGCGGCCGTGGTAGCTGCGATCGTCAGGCGGACCGCAGCCGCCCGGTTCTGCCGGAACATGGCATCTCTCCTCGCCATCGAGTGAGTGGATCTGGCACCCAGGTTTAACCCATTGGCAAGAAATGTTCAAGGAATCGCTGCAAAGAGTCGCTCGCTGCCGGGCCGGTGCCACGCATGCGGAAGGCCCCGGCTCCCCACAGGGGAACCGGGGCCTTCACGATCACGCGGTCAGGCGATCAACCAAGCGTCAGCTCAGTCGGCGACGACCTTCACGCCGATCTTGGCCGACACCTCAGGGTGCAGGCGGATCGACACGGTGTAGTCACCGGTCGTCTTGATGGACTGACCGATCTCGATCTTGCGCTTGTCGACGGACGGGCCGCCGGCGGCGGAGACCGCACCGGCGATGTCCGCCGTGGTCACCGCACCGAACAGACGGCCACCAGGGCCGGCGTTCGCCGCGACGACCACGGGCTTCGCGGACAGCGAGTCGGCCAGGGCCTTCGCCTCGTCCAGCGATGCGATCTCGCGGCTCTTGCGAGCCTTACGGATCGCGTTGATGTCGGACTCGGCGCCCTTGGTCCAGGGCGTCGCCAGCGAACGCGGGATGAGGAAGTTACGGGCGTACCCGTCCTTCACCTCAACCACGTCGCCGGGCTCACCCAGGCCGGTCACCTCGTGGGTCAGGATCAGCTTTGCCATTGTTCTCGATCCCTTCCTCAGCGAGCCGTGGACGTGTACGGCAGCAGGGCCATCTCGCGGGCGTTCTTCACGGCCTTCGCGATCTGACGCTGCTCCTGCACGGAGACACCGGTGACACGACGCGCACGGATCTTTCCGCGGTCAGAGATGAACTTGCGCAGGAGCGCCGTGTCCTTGTAGTCGATGTTGTGGATCTTCGCCGACTTGAGCGGGTTGATCTTCTTCTTGGGCTTGCGCACCACAGGCTTTGCCATGGTGTTGCTCCTTTGTCAGGTGCTGCTCGCTCGGCCTGGCGGGCCGTACGAGCAAAAAGAATGAACGTGGGGATGTCGATCAGAAGGGCGGGTCGTCCGAGAACGAACCACCGGACGACGCCGGGCCTGCCGTGGCCCACGGGTCGTCATTGCTCTGACCGCCACCGGAAGAACTGAATCCTCCACCGGAGCCGCCGCCCTGCTGGGCACCGCCACCGTTGAAGCCACCGCCGCCACCGCCACCGAAGCCGCCGCCACCACCGGACCGCTGGGCCCGGGTGACCTTGGCCGTGGCGTAGCGCAGGGACGGACCGATCTCGTCCACCTGCAGCTCGACAACGGTTCGCTTCTCGCCCTCACGGGTGTCGTACGAGCGCTGGACCAGGCGACCCTGCGCGATGACGCGCGTGCCCTTGGTCAGCGACTCCGCGACACTCTCCGCAGCCTCGCGCCAGATCGAGCAGCGCATGAACAGGGTTTCCCCGTCCTTCCACTCGTTGCTCTGGCGATCGAAGGTTCGCGGGGTCGACGCCACCGTGAAGTTGGCGACCGCAGCACCTGAAGGGGTGAAGCGCAGCTCAGGATCCCCGGTGAGGTTCCCGATCACTGTGATGACAGTTTCACCAGCCATGCCAATTCCTCGATTCAGTCGACGTTCCGTACGCGGTATCCGGGTTCGCGGTGAATGCAACCACGAGACACTGACACTCGCGCGGGCGAAGAGGGGTCAGTTCGGACGACTCACTTGTCGCCGGTGCGCAGGATCTTGGTCCGGAGCACGACCTCGTTGAGGCCGAGCTGACGGTCAAGCTCCTTGGCGGTGGCAGACGTCGCGGTGAAGTCGACCACGGCGTAGATGCCCTCGGACTTCTTCTGAATCTCGAAGGCCAGACGGCGGCGCCCCCAGATGTCCACCTTGTCGACGGAGCCACCCTCGGTCGTGATGACCGACAGGTACTTGTCGAGCGACGGGGCAACGGTGCGCTCCTCGACCTCCGGGTCAAGGATCACCATCATTTCGTACTGACGCATGTGTATACCCACCTCCTCTGGTCTCAGCGGTCACGGTCGTTCCGTGACAGGAGGGTTCACAGCAAGGGCCAAGACTACCCGTCATGTGGGCGGCGGCAGAATCGAACGGCCGAGAGTCCCCTCACACACGAGATCTCGGTGATCTCGCAACGGCAGAGGGGCCGCCTCCAGCAGGAGACGGCCCCTCTGTCACGGGGTCCGGGGAGGGCGGGCGCTAGCCGCCGCCTCCTCCTCCGCCACCGCCGCCGCCGTTACCGTTCCCCGGGTCTCCGCCTGTCGGCTCACCCGTCGGGAAGCCGATGTCACCCGGTCCCGACGACACGATCACCTGCACCGGGCTGCCTGCGGGCACCTCGGTGCCTTCCTTCGGGTTGACCTGGATGACCATGCCCTGCTCGACGTCCTCGGACGCCTGGTACTGGAACGCAGGCTCGAGCCCCGCGTTCCGGAGCTGGTTCCTGGCGTTGTTCTCGTCACCTCCGACCAGACCACCGGGCACCCTCGTCATCTCCTCGCCGGGTCCCTTCGAGACCTCGACCCGGATGTCCGTGCCACGAGGAACCTCCTGGCCCTGGTGCTGCACCGAGAGCACCCTGCTGGCGGGTTCATCGCTCTCGACCTCCACCAGCACGGCGTTGACGCCCAGCTCGGCGAGCACCGCCGCGACTCCGTTGTACTCCTGCCCGACGAGCCCGACGGGGATGAGCACCTTGTCCTCGGGGGTGGGCGTCGGCGACGGCGAGGGCGTCGGCGTGGGAGAGGGGGACGGGAGCGGCGGCACGTACTCCGGGAAGGGCACCACCTCCATGCCCACCGTCACCTTCTTCATGTACTCGGTCCACGCCCAGACGGGCCAGGTGCCACCGGTCAGGCTGCCGTCCGCCCACTCGCCGAACGGGGTGATCGGCGCCTGGCCCTTGTTGTCCGGCGTCATCTGGTAGAGGCCGACGACCGTCGAGACCTGCGGGATGTAGCCGGCGAACCATGCGGAGTAGTTCTCGTTGGTGGAACCCGTCTTGCCTGCGACCGGGCGCGAGTTGCCATCAGGGCCGAGGAGCTCCTGCGCCGGCGTGCCCGACCCCTTCTCGACCACCTGCTGCAGCGCGTAGGTGGCCTTGGTCATCACCTCGGGTTTGATGGCCTGCTCCCGTACGTCGTTCCACACGTAGCGGGTCAGGTCGCCGTCCTTGACGGAGGTGACCATGTGCGGCGTCGTCCGGGTGCCCATCGCGGCGAAGGTCGCGTAGGCGCCCGCAAGATCCACGGCGCGCACCGTGGAGGTGCCCAGCACGTTGGACAGCTCGGCATTCGTCGAGTCCTTGGGGATGCCCGCCCGGATCGCGACGTCCTGCGTCTTCTTCGGACCGATCGCCACGTTGAGCTGCGCATAGACGGTGTTCACGGAGTTCGCCGTCGCGTCGATCAGGTCGATGTCGCCGAACGACTCGCCGCCGGGCTCGGTACCGAAGTTGGTGAGCTCCTTATCCGGCCCACCCGGCGTATCGGTCCAGCCGTCGATCTGCATCGGGCTGTTCCCCGTGTAGTACTCGTTGAGCTCGTGACCGTCCTCGAGCGCGCCGATCAGGGTGAACGGCTTGAACGTGGAGCCGCCCTGCGCCTTGCCGTCGGTGGCGGCGTTGAACTGCGTCTCCGCGTAGTCCGCGCCGCCGTACAGGGCGCGGATGGCGCCGTCCTTGGGATCGACCGACACGATCGAGACGCCGAGCTCCTTCGATGCGGCACCCTCGCCCTTGCGGGGGATCGTGTTCGCGGTCTCGACCGCGGCCTTCTGCCACTTCGGGTTGATGGTGGTGTAGATCTCATAGCCGTTCTTCATGAGATCTTCCTCGGTGAGGCCCGCCCCGTCAGGGTTGGCCAGCTCCTTACGGACCTCTTCGAGCAGGTACCCCACCTGCCCGGCGCGGGACACCGGCTTGTACTCGATCGGCTCGGGGAACGTGGCGGAAGCACGCTCCTCCTCGGTGATGACGCCCTGCTCGGCCATGTTCCGCAGGACACGAGCCCACTTCTCCTCGGCGACGGCGCGCGACCCCTCGCCGAAGCGCGGGTCCCAGTACGACGGCGACGGGATGATCCCGACCAGCATCGCGGTCTCCGAGACGGTCAGCTTCGCCGCCGGCTTGTTGAAGTACGCCTTCGCAGCGGCCTCGAACCCGTAGGCACCGCGACCGAGATAGATGCTGTTGACGTAGCCCTCGAGGATCTCGTCCTTCGACTTCTCCTGGTCCACCTTGATGGCCAGGATGATCTCGCGGAACTTGTCCGCGTACGACGACTGGCCAGGCTCGAAATAGGTGTTCTCGACGTACTGCTGCGTCAACGTCGACGCGCCCTGGCGAGTGCCGCCGGTCACGTTGCTGACGAATGCGCGGGCGATGCCGGCGGGGTCGACACCGAAGTGGTTCTCGAAGTTCTGGTCCTCGGACGCCAGCACTGCCGCGGGTACGTGCGGCGGCAGTTCGTCGAGGGTACGGATCGTGCGGTCCACCGCCGCGAACGTACCCATCACCTGCTTGTTCACGTAGTAGACCGTGGTGGTCTCCGAACCGATCTCCTCGTTCTCAGCAGGGACCGGCCAGCCGATCCATCCGGCCACGAAAACGCCCACCACGAGCGACATCCCGGTCAGCATGGTGCCGACGACAACTCGCCACGAAGGGACCCAGGCGCGGATCCCCGTGCGGTACGGCCGCGGGTAGTTCCAGATACCCCGCCGCCGTCGGGGAGTTTGCGGCCAGATCGGAGAAGGACTCCTGTTCGCCACGTCTTCCTCGTTCCTCGTATCGGTCCAGTGATCGCACTGGGCCGAGGAAACGATAGAGGATCGATGTTCGCGGCAAGTAGTACAAACGCGGTTTCTCTGTGTACGCACCGTGTTCGAGCGGCGGTATCAACTGCATTTCACCCGGCCCGCGGACGGGTTCGGCCGGCGCCGGCCGAACCCGTCCTCGCAGGTCAAGACCTATCCGAAGATCCCGCCATCGGACGGATCGTCGGACGGATCTCCGCTGCCCTCCTCAGGACCGGTCGAGACGACGAGCGTCACCTCGCTGCCCACCGGCACCTCCGACCCCTCACCGGGGTCGACCGAGATCACCCGCCCCTCCGGCACGGTGTCGGACGGCTGCTCCTGGACGACCGGCGTCAGCTCTGCGGCCTCCAGCTGCCCCTCGGCAGAACCCTGATCCTGACCCGTCAGGCCCCAGGGCACCGTGGTGGTCTCCTCCTCGACGGCGGAGCCGTTCGAGACCTGAACCTGGATGGTCTTGCCGACCTCGACCTCCTGGCCCGCCTGGGCCACGTCGAGCACGGTGCCGGGCGGCTGGTCGCTGTCCACATCCACCTGCGCGGGGATGAGGCCCAGGCCGGAGAGCGCCGAGGCGGCGTTGGGGTACTGCTGGCCGACGAGGTTGTCGGGCACGGTCACCATCTCTGCCTCCGGCTCCTCCGACTGGCTCGGCGAGGGAGAGGACGACGGCGACGGCGACGGCTCCGGAGCGGGCGGCTCGTACTCCGGGAACTGCTCGATCTCCATGCCCGCTGTCGCCTTGTTCATGTAGGCGGTCCAGGCCTTGGCGGGCCAGGAGCCACCTGTCATCCACTCGTAGCCGCCGAACGGTTGGACCTGCTCGTAGGTGTTCTTCTCGATGTCGTACTGGTACAGGCCGACCACCGTGGTGAGCTGCGGCACGAAGCCGGCGAACCACGCCGACTCGGTCTGCTGCGACGAGCCCGTCTTGCCCGCCGCCGGGCGGTGGGTCACGCCGTCGGGCCCTACGAGGTTTTGCGCTTCCGCGCCGGACCCCTCCTCGACCACCTTCTCCAGCGCGTACGTCGTGGCGGCCATCACGTCTGGCTCGAACACCTTCTGGCGGGTGGTGTCACCCTGGTCGACAGTGTTCTCGCCCTGCATCACCTTGGTCACCAAGTGCGGCGTGGTGCGGTAACCCTGCGCGGCGATCGTCGAGTAGGCGTGGGCGAGGTCGACGTTGGTCACGTAGTCCGTACCGAGCACGTTCGCCAGGTTGTTCCTGATGACGCAGCAGTCGTTCGTCTCATCGTTGTCGTCAGGTTGTGGGATGCCCAGGTCGTAGGCGGCCTGAGCCGTCTTGTCCGGCCCGATCTCCTTGTTGAGCTGGCCGTACACCACGTTGACCGACTGCGCCGTCGCGTCCGCGAGGTCGATCCACCCGTACGACTTGTTGTCGAAGTTGCTCAGCGGGACGTCGGGGCCGTCGGGTTCGTTCTTCCAGCCCTCGATGACCATGCCGTCCGTGCTGTCGTACTTCTTGGTGAGCGGGATGTCCTCCCGCAGCGCCGCGATCAGCGTGAACGGCTTGAAGGTCGAGGCCCCCTGCGCTCGGAAGGTCGCGGCGTTGGTCTGGTACTTCGAGTAGTCCGGCCCGCCGTACATAGCCTTGATCTCGCCGGTCTGCGGGTCGATCGACGTCAGTGACGCACGGGTGGAGTCGTCCGCGTCCTCAGGCAGCTTCATCGTCTCGTAGGCGGCGGCCTGCATCTTGCGGTCGATCGACGTGTGGATCTCGTAGCCGCTCTTCGTCAGCTGATCCTCGGAGATGCCGGCGCCCCCGGGACCTGTCTGGGCAACCTCCCTCGCCACCTGCTCCAGCAGGTACGCGGTCCGGTTGTCTCCGGACCCCTGCTTGTACTCCTGGAGCTTCGGGAACTGTGCGCTGTTCCGGTCATCCGCGGTGATGTAGCCGTTCTCCACCATCAGGTTCAGGGTGCGGTTCCAGCGGTTCTCGGCCTGCTGCTGGGCGCCCTCGCCCTGACGGGGATCCCAGTAGGTCGGATTCGGGACGATGCCCGCGAGGAAGGCTGCCTCGGAGATCGTCATCTCCTTGGCCGAGTGCCCGAAGTACGCCTTGGACGCCGCCTCGACGCCGTAGGCGCCTCGGCCCAGGTAGATCGTGTTGAGGTACCCCTCGAGGATCTGGTCCTTCGACTTGTCCCGGTCCACCTTGAGCGCCAGCACCAGCTCACGGAGCTTGTCGGCATAGGACGACTGGCCCGCCACGTAGTACGTGTTCTCGACGTACTGCTGCGTCAGCGTGGAGGCACCCTGTCGCGCGCCGCCCGTGAAGTTGTTGACCGCCGCACGGACGATGCCCAAGACGTCGATACCCGGGTGGCTCTCGAACTTCGCGTCCTCCGACGAGATCACCGCCTGCCCGATGTACGGCGGCAGGTCGGACAGCGACATGATCGTTCGGTCCTGGGCCGCGAACTTTCCGATGGGCGTGCCGTCGGAGTAGTACACGGTGGTCGTCTCCGACCCCACGTCCGGATTCTCGGCCGGCACCTCCCAACCGAACCATCCGGCCACGAGGACGCCGGCCACGAGCGACGTGCCCGTCAGGAAGGTGCCCACGACGACCCGCCACGACGGGACCCATGCACGGAGCCCGGTGCGGTAGGGGCGGGGGTAGTTCCAGATTCCCTGCCGCCGTCGGGGAGTGTGCGGCCAGATCGGAGGGGGACTCCAGTTGGACACGTCAGCCTCTTCCTCGGTTCGACTTGCGCCCGTCGCCTGCGGTCGAGACTTGCCACGGCGGACAAACCGAAACCATAGGGGATCACCCGCGTGCACCAATAGCCCGAAACCGCTCCTCCGGCCCGCACGTGGCGAGTTCCCCCAGGGTCAGCCCAGTCCGTCTGCCCCTGCTTCACATTTCATCCACCAACGGACTGCAGGTGGCGACGTCGGAGCGACGGATTGCGTACCGCGTTCAGCATGCCTATTCTCTCGATGTATCGACTCGATACATCGGGTCGTTGATCGGGAAAATGGATTCGACCGGAAGAACAAGGTCGGGCTCGGGAAGGAGGCCGCCGTGCGCAGTCGGTCCGACGTGCTGGAGACCGCGGTCCTCGGCCTGCTCAACGAGTCCCCGCTGCACGGGTACGAGCTCCGTAAGCGCCTCAATCTTGTGCTCGGCTCGTTCCGCGCCTTCTCCTACGGCACGCTCTACCCGGCGCTCAAGGCCCTGGTCACGCGTGGTCTGATCGCGACGACGGAGAGCGAACCGCCGCCGGCCCCGCCACGCAGGACCAAGCCGGTGATACCCGGCCGCACCACCAAGCCCAAGCCTCTCGGCCGACGTCGGGTCGTCTACGAGCTGACCGCAGAGGGCAAGGAGCACCTCCAGACCGTTCTGGCCACCGCGGGCCCCGCGGCCTGGGAGGACGACAACTTCGACGTCCGGTTCGCGCTCTTCGCGCAGACCGACGCCGAGACCCGCCTCCGTGTCCTCGAAGGTCGGCGCACCCGGCTGACCGAACGACTGGAGGCGTACCGCCAGGCTGCGGCGCACCCGCGTTCACGGCTCGACGAGTACGCACTCGAGCTCCAGCGGTTCGGACTCGAGAAGGTCGAGCGCGAAGTGCACTGGCTCGACAGCCTCATATCCACGGAACGGGGTCGTGCTGCGGCGCCGCCCCGCCCATCGCAGCAAGACCAAACGAAGAAGGAGCGAGGATGACCTCCATCCGCGTGGGCATCGTCGGCGTAGGAAACTGCGCCTCGTCCCTGGTCCAGGGCGTGCACTACTACCGTGACGCCGACCCGGCGAGTACCGTCCCGGGCCTCATGCACGTGCAGTTCGGCGACTACCACGTGTCGGACCTCGAGTTCGTCGCGGCATTCGACGTCGACGCGAAGAAGGTCGGCTTCGACCTGGCCGAGGCCATCACCGCCTCCGAGAACAACACGATCAAGATCGCAGACGTGCCGCCCACGGGCGTGACGGTCCAGCGCGGCCCGACCCTCGACGGCCTGGGCGACTACTACCGCGCGACGATCGACGAGTCCACGAAGGATGCCGTCGACGTCGTGGCAGCGCTGCGCGAGGCCGAGGTCGACGTCCTGGTCTGCTACCTGCCGGTGGGTTCCGAGGAGGCCGCCAAGTTCTACGCGCAGTGCGCGATCGACGCGGGCGTCGCGTTCGTGAACGCCCTCCCCGTGTTCATCGCGTCCGACCCCGCGTGGGCCAAGAAGTTCGAGGACGCGGGCGTGCCGATCGTCGGTGACGACATCAAGTCCCAGGTCGGCGCGACGATCACCCACCGCGTGCTGGCCAAGCTGTTCGAGGACCGCGGCGTCGTCCTTGACCGCACCTACCAGCTGAACGTCGGCGGCAACATGGACTTCAAGAACATGCTGCAGCGTGACCGTCTGGAGTCGAAGAAGCTCTCCAAGACGCAGGCCGTGACGTCCAACCTGACGGGCGCGCTGGCCGGCAAGAAGGAGGACCGCAACGTACACATCGGTCCGTCGGACTACGTGGCGTGGCTCGACGACCGCAAGTGGGCGTACGTGCGCCTCGAGGGCCGCGCGTTCGGCGAGGTGCCGCTCAGCCTGGAGTACAAGCTCGAGGTCTGGGACTCCCCGAACTCGGCGGGCATCATCATCGACGCCGTGCGCGCCGCGAAGATCGCGAAGGACCGCGGCGTCGGCGGCCCGATCCTGTCCGCGGCCACCTACTTCATGAAGTCCCCGCCGGTGCAGATGGAGGACACAGCGGGCCGCGCCCAGCTGGAGGCCTTCATCCGCGGCGACATCGAGCGCTGACCCGGTAGGGCGGTCGGCGAAGTAGAGCGCCTGTCCGGGTCTCCCGACCCGTCGGACCCGGACAGCGAGGACCTCTGGCTCTTCGCCGACCCCGCCTTCCGGGCCGACTATCC
>NZ_JBFAKY010000058.1:0-19572 GCF_040656015.1 Promicromonospora sp. NPDC050249
CGGGTGTCCGAGTCTCCCTGGTATCGCCAGGAGACTCGGACACCCGCTCTACTTCGACAGGCCTCGGGGTGAGACGGGTGAGTCCGTGTGGGTGGTGCCGGTTACCCTGATGCAACGTCCGGAACTCCCGTGTGGACCTTGCACCGGACCGGACCGTTCCCCGAAGACGAAAGCAGGATCGCTGTGCCTGTGCACGTTCCCGAGCCCGCACGCGGGCTGCGTGTTGCCCTGCTCGGCTGTGGCGTCGTGGGCACGGAGGTGGCCCGGATGCTCCTCGACCAGGGCGCGGATCTCGCTGCCCGTGCCGGCGCCCCGCTGGAGCTCGTCGGGATCGCGGTCCGCGACGCGGACCGTCCTCGCGAGGCCTTCATCCCCCGTGAGCTCCTGACGGAGGACGTGGGCTCGCTGGTGGACGGCGCGGACATCGTCATCGAGGTGATGGGCGGTATCGAGCCCGCGCGCGGCCTGCTGCTGCGTGCCATCGAGAGCGGCGCGGCGGTCGTCACGGCCAACAAGGCGCTCCTGGCCGCCGACGGGCCCACGCTCTACAAGGCCGCGGACTCCGCGGGCGTCGACATCTACTACGAGGCAGCGGTCGCCGGCGCGATCCCCATCGTGCGTCCCGTGCGGGAGTCCCTCGCGGGCGACCACGTGCGCCGTGTCCTCGGCATCGTCAACGGCACCACGAACTACGTGCTCGACCAGATGGCCACGAGCGGCCTCGGCCTCGATGAGGCGGTCAAGCAGGCGCAGGACCTCGGCTACGCCGAGGCGGACCCGACGGCCGATGTCGAGGGGTACGACGCCGCGGCGAAGGCCGCGATCCTCGCCAGCCTCGCCTTCCACACCCGCGTCTCCGCCGACGACGTCGCCCGCGAGGGCATCACGGGCGTCACCGCCGACGACGTCGCCTGGGCCGCCCGGACGGGCCACGCCGTGAAGCTGCTGGCCATCGCCGAGCAGACCGGCGAGGGTGTCTCCGTACGGGTGTACCCGGCGCTCGTGCCGCTGGAGCACCCGCTGGCGGGTGTCAAGGGCGCGTTCAACGCGATCTTCGTCGAGGCCGACGCGGCCGGCCCGCTCATGTTCTACGGCCAGGGCGCTGGCGGCCGTCCCACCGCTTCGGCGGTCGTGGGCGACGTCGTCTCCGCGGCGCGCCACCGGGTGCTCGGCGGTAAGGGCCCGCAGGAGTCCACCTATGCGGACCGGCCGCTGCTGCCGGCGGACGCCGCGGTCACGCGCTACCAGGTCCGCCTCCTCGTCGCCGACCTGCCGGGCGTGCTCGCCCAGGTCGCGGGGGTGGTGGGCGACCACGGCGTGTCGATCGACACGATGCGCCAGACTGGGCCCTCCGAGGGCACCGCCGAGCTGCTCCTGACCACCCACGCCGCCCGTGAGGCGTCGCTGGCCGCCACCATCGCGGCGGTGCGCACGCTCGAACCGGTCCGCGAGATCACGTCCGTCCTGAGAGTCGAAGGCTGAACCCGTGCCTCCTGTGCTGCCTGCTGAACCGAACCTCCCGTCCACCTCCGGCGCGGCCCCCACGTCGCGCCTCTGGCGCGGCGTGATCGCCGAGTACGCCGACCGCATGCCCGCCCACGTGCAGCAGAAGATCGTGACGCTGGGCGAGGGCGGTACGCCGCTGGTGCCCGCGCCCGCGCTGTCCGAGCGCACCGGTGCGGACGTCTACGTCAAGGTCGAGGGCATGAACCCGACCGGCTCGTTCAAGGACCGTGGCATGACCGCCGCGATCTCCGCCGCGGCCGGGCGCGGTGCCCGGGTGGTGGTGTGCGCGTCGACCGGCAACACGTCGGCGTCGGCCGCCGCGTACGCGACGCGCGCGGGCATGATCTGCGCGGTGCTCGTCCCGGACGGCAAGATCGCCATGGGCAAGCTGAGCCAGGCGGTCGCGCACGGCGCGCGCCTGCTCCAGGTCGACGGCAACTTCGACGACTGCCTCGTGGCGGCCCGCAAGCTCGCGGACACCCACCCGGTGGAGCTCGTGAACTCCGTGAACCCTGACCGCATCGAGGGGCAGAAGACCGCCGCGTTCGAGATCGTGGACGCTCTCGGCGACGCCCCCGACATCCACCTCCTGCCCGTGGGCAACGCGGGCAACATCACCGCGTACTGGAAGGGCTTCCGGGAGTACGCGGAGTCCGGAGCCGCGAGCCGGACGCCGGCGATGTGGGGTTTCCAGGCCGCCGGCGCCGCCCCGATCGTCAAGGGCCACCCGATCGACCAGCCGGACACCATCGCCACCGCCATCCGCATCGGCAACCCCGCCTCCTGGCAGCTCGCCGAGGAGGCCAGGGACACGTCCGGCGGTGTCATCGAGGCGGTGACCGACGAGCAGATCCTCGCGGCGCACCGCATCCTCTCCGCCGAGGTGGGCGTGTTCGTGGAGCCCGCCTCCGCGGCGGGCGTCGCGGGCCTCCTCGCGCGGCACGAGCGCGGCCTGGTGCCCGCGGGCGCGCGCATCACGATCACCGTGACCGGCCACGGGCTCAAGGACCCGGGCTGGGCGCTGCGCACGCCCGACGGCGGCGAGGTGGAACCCGTGCGGGTCTCCGCCGACGTCGTCTCGATCGCCGACGCCCTCTCCCTCTGATGCAGCTCGGCGCCGACCACGTGCGGGTCCGGGTGCCCGCCACGAGCGCGAACCTCGGACCCGGGTTCGACGCCCTCGGACTGGCACTCGCGCTGTACGACGAGGTGGAGGTACGCCTCGTCGCGAGCGACGAGGTAGTGGTGGACGTCCAGGGCGAGGGCGCCGGGCAGGTGCCCCTCGGGGAGGACCACCTGGTCGTGCGCGCGCTGCGGCGCACCATGGACCTCGCCGGTGCCGTACCCACCGGGATCCACATGACCTGCCACAACGTGATCCCGCACGGCAGGGGGCTCGGGTCGTCGTCCGCGGCGGTCGTGGCAGGGATCGTCGCGGCGCGGGCCCTCCTGGCCGAGCCACGGGCCATCGACGCCGCCATGGTGCTGGCGCTGGCCACCGAGTTCGAGGGACACCCGGACAACGCGGCGCCCGCCATCCAGGGCGGCGCCACCGTCGCGTGGACCACCGACGACGGCCCGCGTGCCGTCGGCCTCGACGTCGACCCGACGATCGAGGCCACCGTGCTGGTGCCGGACGCGCGGCTCGCGACGGCCCGAGCACGGGCCGCCCTGCCGGAGCACGTGTCGCACGGCGACGCGGCGTTCACCGCCGGCCGGGCCGCCCTCCTGGTGGAGGCCCTGGCCAGGCGTCCGGAGCTCCTGTTCGACGCCACCGAGGACCGCCTCCACCAGCCCTACCGCGCGGCGGTGCTCGGGGCGTCCAGCGAGCTGCTGCGCGCGCTGCGCGACGAAGGTGTGCCTGCCACGGTCTCGGGTGCGGGCCCGACGGTCCTCGTGCTGGCCGGGCCCGGCCATCGGGAGCGGCGCGACGCGGTCCTCGCGGACCTCGTCGACGAGAGCGCCGGGTGGCGGCGGCTCACTCCGGGAATCGACATGACCGGCGCGCGCGCCCGGAGGATTTCAGGTAACACGGGTGCGCTATCGTCCGGGTCGTCAGGTGCAACGGGGAGTCAAGTCTTACCAGGATCACCAGCTATACGGGGTGGTAGTATGCAGTGAACCTTCGGGATTGCACGTCCTGAGCCATGGTGGCGAGAATTCGGATTCAACATCGGTTCTTCATCACCTAAGCCGGCGGAGCTGCTTCACAGAGTCTCAGCCGGTCGGTCGTGCCCGTTGCAGGCCGTGATCAGCGGCCACCGCATCTCGCGAGAAGGCAGACAACGCCCCCGTCAGCCGTCGTCGTCGTACCACGGATGCGAGGTTTTCCGCGTTCCGGTCATTCAGCGCCGGGCGCCCACACATCCCGCGGCCCGCGATCACGCGACAAGCCGCAGTTCGAGGGGGAAGGGTCCTTCGTGACAGACACCACCGAAAACGCTCAGTCAGCCGCCGGCCGCGCGGCCGGGACCGGAGCACTGAGCAGCATGCGCCTCGCCGAGCTCCAGGCACTCGCCGGAGACCTGGGCGTGAAGGGCACTTCCAGGATGCGCAAGAGCGACCTCGTGGACACCATCCGCGAGAAGACGGGCGGCGCGACGAAGCGTCCGGTCCGTGCCGCCTCCGCTACCGAGAAGCCCACCACCACCATCGACAAGCCTGCTCGCGCCGAGGCGCCGGTCGCCGCCGCCGGGGTCGCCACCTCGGGTGTGCGCGCCGACGCGAACGCGGAGGCTGACAAGGCCGCCAGGCTGGCCGAGCTGGCCGACGCCGTCGCCGCCCCGCGCGAGAGCAGCGGGCGCCGTGCCAGCCGAGGGCAGAGCGCTCCGGACGGGACCGCCGAGAAGTCCGGCGAGGGCCGTAACGCCCAGGCCGGTCGGCAGAACACCCGCGGCGGCGACCGCGCCAACGCGACCGACCGTGCGAACGAGCGGAGCGCAGACCGCAGCAACGCACGCGCCGCCGGCGCTGCCTCCGCCGCGGCCGGTGCCGCCGAGCGGAACAACGAGCGTGCCAACGAGCTCGACGAGGACCGCAACTCGCGTCGCCGCCGTGGCCGGGACCGGGGTCGTGACCGCAAGCGCGGTCGCGGACGCACGGGCCCGGACGTCGCGGGGCTCGAGAACGTCCCCGAGGTGCGCGAGGACGACGTGCTGCTGCCCGTCGCCGGCATCCTGGACATCCTCGACAACTACGCGTTCGTGCGGACCTCCGGGTACCTGCCGGGCAACAACGACGTCTACGTCTCGCTGAACCAGGTCAAGAAGGCCGGCCTGCGTCGCGGCGACGCCGTCGTGGGCGCCGTGCGCCAGCCGCGCGAGGGCGACGAGCTGCCGACGCAGCAGCCGACCGGGCGCAACGCCAAGGTCAACAAGGTCAACGCCCTGGTGCGCCTCGACTCCGTGAACGGCATGACGCCGGAGGAGGCGCGTGAGCGCCCCGAGTTCACCAAGCTGACGCCGCTGTACCCGCAGGAGCGCCTGCGCCTGGAGAACCCCGAGGCGACCAAGCTCACGCCGCGCGTGATCGACATCGTCGCCCCGATCGGCAAGGGCCAGCGTGGCCTCATCGTCGCGCCGCCCAAGGCCGGCAAGACGCTGATGATGCAGCAGATCGCCAACGCGATCTCGCTGAACAACCCTGAGGTCCACCTCATGGTCGTGCTGGTCGACGAGCGGCCGGAAGAGGTCACCGACTTCGAGCGCTCGGTCAAGGGCGAGGTCATCTCCTCGACGTTCGACCGGCACGCCTCCGACCACACCCTGGTCGCCGAGCTCGCCATCGAGCGGGCCAAGCGCCTCGTGGAGCTGGGCCAGGACGTCGTGGTGCTGCTCGACGGCATCACCCGCCTGTCGCGCGCCTACAACCTGGCCGCCCCGGCGTCGGGCCGGATCCTGTCCGGTGGTGTGGACGCCGCGGCGCTCTACCCGCCCAAGAAGTTCTTCGGCGCCGCCCGCAACATCGAGGACGGCGGCTCGCTGACCATCCTGGCCACCGCCCTGGTCGAGACCGGGTCGAAGATGGACGAGGTGATCTTCGAGGAGTTCAAGGGCACCGGCAACATGGAGCTGCGGCTCTCGCGGTCCCTTGCCGAGAAGCGCATCTTCCCGGCGATCGACGTCAACGGTTCGAGCACCCGGCGCGAGGAGATCCTCATGTCGAAGGACGAGCTCGCGATCGTCTACAAGCTGCGCCGCGTCATGGGCGCGCTCGACCAGACGCAGGCCGCCGAGCTCCTGCTCGGACAGCTCCGGAAGACCAAGACCAACGTCGAGTTCCTGCTGCACGTGCAGAAGACGACGCCGGGCGGTCTCACGGAGGACGACAACGTCGGCGAGACCGTCTGACGGACGTCACACCGCGCTTCCTCGCCCGCACGGGCGAGGAAGTGGCAGAATGACTTGCTGGCTCGCTGGTTCACGTCACTGCTGTTCTGCAGGGCGACCCAGCGGCATCTCACCAAGGAGCAACATGAGGGCTGGAATCCACCCCGAGTACGTCGTCACCGAGGTCACCTGCACCTGCGGTAACACCTTCACGACGCGCAGCACCGAGACGTCCGGCAAGATCAGCGCCGACGTCTGCAGCGCCTGCCACCCGTTCTACACGGGCAAGCAGAAGATCATGGACACCGGTGGCCGCGTGGCCCGGTTCCAGGCGCGCTACGGCAAGAAGGACGCCGACAGCTAGCGACTTCGCAGCGCCGGTGGTCCGGCCCGACAACCTCTCCAGGGGCAGTCGGGTACCGGACCACCGGCGCTGTTGTTTTCCCCTCCGACTGTCCTCGCTGTGAGCGCGACCCTTGCGCCTCGAGCGGGCAGGTATCCGCAAGAATCACGCTCACAACCAAGGAGGGCTCGTGACCGAGTCGTCGTTCGCCGCCGTCGGGCCGCTGATCAGCGAGCACGCCGAGATCGAGTCGGCGCTTGCCGACCCTGCCGTGCACGCGGACGCGGGACGCGCGCGGACCCTTGGCCGGCGGTACGCCGAGCTCAACCAGGTGGTCGGCGCGTACCGCGCCTGGGAGCAGGCGCACGACGACGCCGAGGCCGCCGCCGAGCTGGCCACGGAGGACGCCGCGTTCGCCGAGGAGCTGCCGAGCCTCAGGGAGGCGGAGGCGGTCGCGGAGGAGAAGCTGCGCCGCGTGCTGGTGCCCCGCGACCCGGACGACGGCCGCGACGTCATCCTCGAGATCAAGGCGGGCGAGGGCGGCGAGGAGTCCGCGCTGTTCGCGAGCGACCTGCTGCGCATGTACCTGCGCTACGCCGAGCAGCAGGGCTGGTCCACACAGCTGCTGGAGGCCACGGCGTCCGACCTGGGCGGCTACAAGGACGTGCAGGTCGCCATCAAGGCGAAGAACGTGCAGGGCCCCGAGGACGGCGTCTGGCACAGCCTGAAGTACGAGGGCGGCGTGCACCGCGTGCAGCGCGTGCCGGTCACCGAGTCGCAGGGCCGCATCCACACGTCGGCGGCCGGTGTGCTCGTGTTCCCCGAGGTCGACGACCCGGGCGAGCTCGAGATCGACCAGAACGACCTGCGGATCGACGTCTACCGCTCGTCCGGTCCGGGCGGGCAGTCCGTCAACACCACGGACTCCGCGGTCCGCATCACGCACATCCCCACGGGCATCGTCGTCTCGATGCAGAACGAGAAGTCGCAGCTGCAGAACCGTGAGCAGGCCATGCGTGTGCTCCGCGCCCGGCTGCTCGCCGCACAGGCGGAGGCCGCGGCGGCGGAGTCCGCGGAGCTGCGCCGCTCGCAGGTCCGCACGGTGGACCGTTCCGAGCGGATCCGGACGTACAACTACCCGGAGAACCGGATAGTGGACCACCGCACCGGGTACAAGGCGTACAACCTCGACCAGGTGCTCGACGGCGACCTCGGTGCCGTGGTGCGGTCGGCGATCGAGGCCGACGAAGCGGCGCGGCTCGCGGTGGCGTCCGGTGTGTGAGGTCCCGGCCAGGGCAGGATTGGTCGGTGGATTGCTCGGTGGGACGGCCGGGCGGCAGTCCTGGGGTGCAGGGGGAGGAGTGCGGTGAGCACACAGCTGTTGAAGTGGGCCTACGAGGAGCTGGCGGACGCCGGGGTCGCGTCACCCCAGGCGGACGCCGAGGTGCTGCTGGCGCATGCGCTCGGGGTTGACCGGAGCGAGCTGCGGCGCCTGATGGTGCTGGGCCGTGAGGTGCCCGACTCCGCCGCAGGCGTCTTCGCCGGGCTCGTCTCCCGGCGGGCCGCCCGCGAGCCCCTGCAGCACCTGACCGGGGTCGCAGCATTCCGGCACCTCGAGCTCGCGGTGGGTCCCGGGGTCTTCGTGCCGCGCCCCGAGACCGAGGAGGTGGCGCAGGTCGCCATCGACGAGGCCGCCAAGGTCGTCGGCGAGCAGGGGAGCGCCGTCGTCGTCGACCTGTGCACCGGCACCGGGGCGATCGCGCTCGCGGTGGCCACCGAGGTGCCCGGCGCGCGGGTGCACGCGGTCGAGCTGGACAAGGACGCGCACGCCTGGGCGGAGCGCAACGTCGACGCCCTGAGCGCCGCGGTCGCGAGCGCGAGTGCCGGCACGAAGGAAGACACCGAGCCCGGCGCGCCACCGGAGCGGATAGTGCGCCTCGTCAAGGGCGACGCCCGCACCGCGCTCTACGGCATCGACGGGCTGGCCGACGTCGTCGTCTCGAACCCGCCGTACGTGCCTTCGGATGCCGTGCCCGTGGATCCCGAGGTCGCGGAGCACGACCCCGCCGTCGCGCTGTACGGGCTGGGACCGGACGGGCTGGAGGTGCCGCGAGGTATCACGGACGCCGCGGCACGGCTGCTGCGACCCGGCGGGCTGTACGTCATGGAGCATGCGGAGGTCCAGGCGGAGGCGGCGCGCGACATGGTCGCGGCCGCCCGCGACGGCGAGGGCAGGCCGGTATTCGGCGAGCCCGAGACCCGCAAGGATCTGACGGGTAGGCACCGCATGGTGGTCGCGCGCCGCCTGGGACCCGAGCGGAGTGCCGGTCCCGGGCGGTGAAGGTACCGCTGGGGCATCAGGGAACCCCCGGATCGTGAAAGACTGTTCCGCGTGAGTGTGCCTGTGCAGCCCGTGCTCGACGCCACCGACCCGCAGACCTGGGGCCCGGCGATCGACGAGGCGGTGAATGCGATCTCCCGTGGGGGCCTCGTGGTCCTCCCCACCGACACCGTGTACGGCATCGCTGCCGACGCGTTCGACGAGGCGGCCGTCGCCGCGCTCCTCGCGGCCAAGGGCCGCGGCCGGCAGATGCCGCCGCCGGTCCTGGTGGGCGAGGTGGCGACCCTCGACGGCCTGGCCATCGACGTGCCCGACGACGCCCGCAAGCTCGTCGAAGCATTCTGGCCCGGCGGTTTCACGATCATCCTGCGCGCGCAGCCGTCGCTGCAGTGGGACCTCGGCGACACGGGCGGCACGGTCGCCCTGCGGATGCCGGACCACCCCGCGGCCCTCGCCCTGCTCAAGCGCACCGGTCCGCTCGCCGTCTCCAGCGCGAACAAGTCGGGCAGCCCGGCCGCGCAGGACGTCGCGGACGCCGAGCGCCAGCTCGGCGCCTCGGTGGCGGTCTACCTCGACGGTGGCGAGGCGCCGGGTGGTGTCGCCTCCACCATCGTGGACGCGACAGGCCCGACGCTGCGCATCGTGCGCGAGGGCGCCGTGTCGCTCGAAGCGCTGCGTGCGGTCGCCGACGTCGAAGGAGTACAGGTGTCGCCCGAGGACGACCCGATCGATCCCCCGGCCGGTGCCGCGGAGGACGACGAGTGAGGGTGTACCTGCTCCTGATGCTCGTGGCCGCTGCGGTCACGTTCCTGACCACGCCTTTTGCCCGCTGGGTGGCCATGAGGACCTCGGCCATCTCCGCCGTACGGGCGCGTGACGTGCACTCCGTGCCGACACCGCGCCTCGGCGGGCTCGCCATGCTGATCGGCATCGTCGTGCCGATGCTGCTGGCCTCGCAGATGCCGTTCCTGTCCGGGGTGTTCGACGATCCCCAGGTCTGGGGCATCGTCGGCGGCGCCGCCATCGTGTGCGCGCTCGGCTGGGCCGACGACAAGTGGGACCTCGACTGGATGACCAAGCTCGCGGGCCAGGTCCTGGCCGCCGGCTTCATGGCGCTGCAGGGCGTCCAGCTCATCACGATGCCGATCGCGGGCGTGACCATCACGTCGTCGCGCATGTCGCTCGTGGTGACCGTGCTGATCATCGTCATCGCGATGAACGCGGTGAACTTCGTGGACGGCCTCGACGGGCTGGCCGCCGGCATCGTCGCGATCGGCGGCACCGCATTCTTCCTGTACACCTACGGGCTCACCCAGCAGGTCTCGGCGGACGACTACGCGACGCTGCCCTCGGTCATCCTCGCCGTGATGGTGGGGGTGTGCATCGGCTTCCTGCCGCACAACTTCCACCCCGCGCACATCTTCATGGGTGACGCCGGGTCGATGCTGATCGGCCTGGTGATGGCGGGCGCGGCGATCAGCGTCACCGGCAACATCCCGCCGGGCATCATGACCGGCGCCCAGGCGCTACCCGCCTTCATCCCGCTGCTGCTGCCGGTGGCGGTGCTCATGCTGCCGCTGCTCGACATGGGGCTGGCCGTCATCCGGCGGCTCGCGGCGGGCAAGTCGCCGATGGCACCCGACCGGATGCACCTGCACCACCGGATGCTGGCCCTCGGCCACTCCCACCGCCGCGCCGTGGTGATCCTGTACGTGTGGACCGCCGTGTTCGCGTTCAGCGCCGCGGCGCTCGTGCGGTGGGACTGGGAGATCGTGCTGATCTGGACCGCCGTGTTCGTGGTGCTCGCACTGCTGGCCACCCTTGGCCCGCTGCGCCACCGCGGCCGCTTCCTGGACGACGACGTCGCCGCGCTCTCGGGCCAGACGCCGAAGGTTCCCGCGGCGGTCGGTGCCGCTGCCACGGCAGGCGTCAGCCTCGAGGCCAAGGTGCCGGTCCAGGTCGTCGTTCCGCAGGTCGTCGTTCCGCAGGTCGTCGTTCCGCAGAGCGGGTCCCGCCAGAGCGTCGCTCACCAGGGTGCCGCGTCCAAGACCAAGGAGACCATCGAATGACCGAGCAGGTACCTGACGCACCCAGCGCCCCCCGAGGCGCTGCCGAGCGGGCGGTGCTGCGCACGGCCCTGCGCGACTGCCTGATCCTCGTGGCGGGGCTCGCGGTCCTTGGCTCGCTGGTCGGCCTTCTGGTCGCAGGACAGCCGGGGCTCTGGGGCGGCCTGATTGGCGCCGCGCTCGCCGCGTTCTTCTGCGCGACGACGGTGTGGTCGATGCTCTACACGGTCGGCAAGGGCGCGACCGCGATGGGCGCAGTGGTGATGGGCAGCTGGATCGCCAAGATGGTGGTCCTCGTCGCTGTCCTCGCCGTGCTGACCCGGTTCGACTTCTACGACCGCGTCGTCCTGTTCGTGGTGCTTCTGCTCGGGGCAGTGGGGTCGGCACTGCTCGACTATCGCGCGGTCAAGAACGGTCGGGTCACGTACGTCGACCCCGAAGCAGGGGCCTGACGCGCCATCAGGCGCGGACAGCGAGCCGCACGCGGTTGCGCAATAAGTCACAAGGGGCCCTGCCATGCGGTTATCCGGCCGATTCCGGGTGGGACATAGGTTAGGCTTACGACTGAATCCATGACGGCCAGGCCCGATGGCGCGCCCGTTCCGCCCCTTTGCGGTGACGCGCGCTGGGCCTAATGACCACCTGGGAGTCCTCCTGTCCACGTATGCGACGTCCGTAATCCTCGCCGCCACTGAAGGCCACGAGGGTGAGGGCGGCTTCCACACGCCGTCGATCTCCGACTTCTTCCCGTCGGCAATCCTCTTCGAGGGCACCATCTTCCAGATAGATCGCCTCTGGATCATCCGGATCATCGCCACCCTGGTGCTGCTGTCGATCTTCGTGATCGCGGCCCGCCGGGCGAAGGTGGTGCCGGGTCGGTTCCAGGCAGGCGTCGAGTACATCCTGGGCTTTGTCCGGGTGCAGATCGGCGAGGAGATCCTGGGCAAGGAGAACGCCAAGCGTTTTCTGCCCATGCTCACCACCATCTTCGTCACCATCCTGGCGTTCAACCTCACGGGTGTGATCCCGGGGCTGAACCTGGCCGCTACCTCGCGTATCGGCGTGCCGCTGCTCCTCGCACTCTGGGTGTTCGTCACCTACTGGGCCGTCGGCATCCGCAAGCACGGCCTGGGTGGGTATCTCAAGGCGAACCTGTTCCCGCCCGGCGTGCCGTGGCCGATCTACTTCATCCTGACGCCGATCGAGCTGCTGCAGATCCTGATCATCCGCCCGGGCTCGCTCATGGTGCGACTCGTGGCCAACATGGTCGCCGGCCACATCATGCTGGTGCTCTGCTTCGCAGCCACGCAGTTCTTCCTCGTGGACTCGGCCGGCTCCGGTCTGATGGTCTTTGGGGTGCTCACGCTCCCGGCGGGCATCTTCATGACCCTCTTCGAGCTTCTGGTCGCATTCCTGCAGGCGTACATCTTCGCGCTGCTGGCCGCGGTCTACATCAACATGTCGCTGGAGGAGGAGCACTGATTCGCTCCTCCGGGCAGCGCTTCAAGCTACCCCTGTAACAACTGCGACGGGCGCAGTAACGCCTTCGCACACCACGCGACGCCGCACCGACCGGTCCGGCGCCCAACGGAAGGAAGACGCAAGTGGACGCCACCAACATTCTCGCTGAGGTCAACGGCAACCTGAACGCGATCGGCTACGGCCTGGCCGCGACGGGCCCCGGTATCGGCCTCGGTATCCTCATCGGCAAGACGATCGAGGGCATGGCCCGCCAGCCCGAGGTTGCCGGTCAGCTCCGCGCCACCATGTTCCTGGGTGTCGCGTTCGTCGAGGTGCTCGCGCTCCTCGGTCTCGTCGCAGGCTTCCTCTTCCAGTGATGGCGGCGCACTCAAGCGCCGCCGTGGTAGCGGCGCAGACGGAGGGGCCGCAGGGCATCGAGCTGTTCCTGCCCGCCGGTTACGACCTGTTCTGGTCGGCAGTGGTCCTCGTGATCATCGCCGTCGCGTTCTACAAGATGATCCTGCCCCAGATGAACAGGGTGCTCGACGAGCGCTCGGCCCTCATCGAGGGCGGTATCGAAAAGGCTGAGGCAGCCCAGAAGCAGGCCGACGAGGCCCTGGCACAGCAGCAGCAGCTGCTCGCCGAGGCCCGCGCCGACGCTGCGCAGGTCCGTGAGGAGGCGCGTGCCGAGGGCACCGCCATCATCAAGGAGCTCCGTACCAAGGCGAGCGAGGAGGCGGAGCGGATCACCGAGACCGCCCGTCGCCAGATCGAGGCCGACCGACAGGCCGCGTCCGTGTCCCTGCGCAACGAGGTCGGCGCGCTCGCGACCGACCTCGCGTCGAAGATCGTGGGCGAGTCCCTCGAGGACTCTGCCCGTCAGTCGCGCGTGGTGGACCGCTTCCTCGACGAGCTCGAGGCAAGCCAGGCCGTGGCAAGCAACAAGGAGGCGTGATGCGGGGATCGAGCGGGGCATCGCTGACGGCGGCGCAGGAGCGCTTCGAGCCGGTGCTGCGTGCCGCGGGTGCGGACGCACTGACGCTGGGTGAGCAGCTGCTCACCATGGTGTCGGCGCTGGACGACTCCGCTGCGCTGCGCCGCTCGCTCGCCGACCCCTCCCGCGAGGGCGAGGCCAAGGCCGGCCTGGTGGCCGGCCTGCTGAGCGGTTTCGACGAGCGCGTGGTCGACCTGGTGTCCGGACTCGTCCGGTCACGCTGGGCGAGCGACGCGGACCTGGCCGACGCCATCGAGCGTCTCGGTGTGGACGCCGTGCTGGCGTCCGCCGAGGCGCGCGGGGCGCTCGAGACGGTGGAGGACGAGCTGTTCCGGCTCACCCGGTCGCTCGGCGGCCAGCGTGAGGCCAAGCAGGTCCTCTCGGACGCCACCACGGCTCCCGAGCGCCGGGTGGCGCTCGTGGACGCGCTGGTCGGCGGCAAGGTCGACACCGTGACCCAGAGCCTGGCCAGGCGGGCGACGTCGTCGCTGCGTGGCCGTCGCTTCGTGCAGACGCTCGGTTGGTTCGGCGAGGTCGCGGCGGAGCGTCGCAAGCGCCTCGTCGCCTCCGTGACGAGCGCGACGGTGCTCACCCGCGAGCAGGAGCAGCGCCTCGGCGCGCTGCTCGAGCGCTCGTACGGGAAGCCCGTGCAGCTGAACGTCACCGTGGACCCGGCGGTCGTCGGGGGCATGCGCATCCAGGTCGGCGCGGACGTCGTCGACTCCACTGTCCTGTCGCGCCTTGCTGACGCCTCGCGTCGTCTGGCCGGCTGAATACGTGAACAAGAACCTTCCGCCGCGGCTTTCGCGGCCACGACAGGAGATAAGCAATGGCTGAGCTGACGATCCGGCCGGACGAGGTCCGGGCCGCGCTGGACAGCTTCGTGAAGTCCTACGAGCCCCAGGAAGCGGTCGCCGAAGAGGTGGGCCGCGTCTCGTACGCAGCGGACGGCATCGCCCGCGTCGAGGGCCTCCCTGGCGTGATGGCGAACGAGCTGCTGCGCTTCGAGGACGGCACGCTCGGACTCGCGCAGAACCTGGATGTCCGCGAGATCGGTGTGGTCGTCCTCGGCGAGTTCACCGGCATCGAGGAGGGCCAGGAGGTCCGTCGTACCGGTGAGGTGCTCTCGGTCCCCGTGGGCGAGGGCTACCTCGGCCGCGTGGTCGACCCGCTGGGTACCCCCATCGACGGCCTCGGCGCCATCGAGACGGACGCGGTCCGTGCCCTCGAGCTGCAGGCGCCCGGCGTCATGCAGCGCAAGTCGGTGCACGAGCCGCTGCAGACCGGCATCAAGGCGATCGACTCGATGATCCCGATCGGCCGTGGTCAGCGTCAGCTGATCATCGGCGACCGCCAGACGGGCAAGACGGCGATCGCGGTCGACACGATCATCAACCAGAAGGCGAACTGGGAGAGCGGCGACCCGAAGCAGCAGGTCCGCTGCATCTACGTCGCCATCGGCCAGAAGGGTTCGACCATCGCCGCCGTGCGTGGCGCCCTCGAGGAGGCCGGCGCCCTGGAGTACACGACGATCGTCGCGGCTCCGGCGTCCGACCCGGCAGGCTTCAAGTACCTCGCGCCGTACACCGGCTCGGCCATCGGCCAGCACTGGATGTACCAGGGCAAGCACGTCCTGATCATCTTCGACGACCTGTCGAAGCAGGCCGAGGCCTACCGTGCCGTGTCGCTGCTGCTGCGCCGCCCGCCGGGCCGCGAGGCCTACCCGGGTGACGTCTTCTACCTGCACTCCCGTCTGCTCGAGCGTTGTGCGAAGCTCTCGGACGAGCTGGGCGCGGGCTCGATGACCGGTCTGCCGATCATCGAGACCAAGGCGAACGACGTCTCGGCGTACATCCCGACGAACGTCATCTCCATCACGGACGGTCAGATCTTCCTGCAGTCCGACCTGTTCAACGCCGACCAGCGTCCCGCCGTGGACGTCGGTATCTCGGTCTCCCGAGTCGGTGGTGACGCGCAGATCAAGGCCATGAAGAAGGTCTCCGGCACGCTCAAGCTGGAGCTGGCGCAGTTCCGCTCGCTCGAGGCGTTCGCGATGTTCGCGTCCGACCTCGACGCGGCGTCCCGCGCACAGCTGCAGCGCGGCGCCGTCCTGACGGAGCTGCTCAAGCAGCCCCAGTACTCGCCGTACGCGGTCGAGGACCAGGTCGCGTCCGTGTGGGCCGGTACCAAGGGCAAGCTCGACGACGTCGCGGTCGAGGACGTCAAGCGGTTCGAGTCCGAGCTGCTGGACCACCTGCGCCGCAAGACCGACGTCCTGGAGACGATCCTCAAGTCCGGCAAGCTGGAGTCCGACACGGAGGAGGCGCTGAGCGCCGCCGTGGACGACTTCCGGGCGGGCTTCCAGAAGAGCGACGGCACGCCGCTCGTCGGTGGCAGCACCGAGGACGGCCCCGTCGACGTCGAGCAGGCGCAGATCGTCGTCAAGAAGAAGGCCTGACCCGTGGCCGGTGGAGCTCAGCGCGTCTACAAGGCGCGGATCAAGTCGACGCAGTCGCTGAAGAAGATCTTCCGCGCGCGTGAGCTGATCGCCGCGTCCCGCATCGGCAAGGCTCGCGCGGCGGCTGCGGCGGCGGCGCCGTACGCACAGGCGATCACCCGTGCGGTGTCGGCTGTCGCGTCGCACACGGACATCGACCACCCGCTCACGCAGGAGGAGGGCGGCAACCGCGCAGCGGTGCTCGTCGTCTCCTCCGACGCGGGCATGGCCGGCTCCTACCCGATGGCGATCGTCCGCGAGGCCGAGAAGCTCATCGGGCAGCTGACCGCCGAGGGCAAGGAGGTCGTGCTGTACGTGGCCGGCCGCCGTGCGATCGCGTACTACACGTTCCGCGGGCGGGACATCGCCAAGAGCTGGTCGTACGGCTCGGAGAAGCCGACGCCCGAGGCGGCTCGGGACATCGCCGAGACGCTGCTCGAGGTGTTCCTCGCGGAGGAGCCCGACGGCGGCGTCAGCGAGCTGCACGTGGTCTCCACGCTGTTCGTCAACATGGTGTCGCAGCGGGCCCGCGTGGTGCGCATGCTGCCGCTCGAGGTGGTCGAGGGCGTGTCCGAGGCCGACGAGCACGAGGCCCTGCCGCTCTACGACTTCGAGCCGTCGCCCGAGGCCGTGCTGGACGAGCTGCTCCCGCGCTACATCGAGCAGCGCATCTACGCGATGCTGCTCGACGCCGCCGCGTCCGAGCTCGCTGCCCGTCAGCGGGCCATGCACACGGCGACGGACAACGCCGAGGACCTGATCCGCACGTACACCCGACTGGCCAACCAGGCACGTCAGGCGGACATCACCCAGGAGATCAGCGAGATCGTCTCCGGTGCCGACGCCCTGGCGTCCTGAACAGACCCGAAAAGACTCCCCGCCGGAGGACCCTCCGGCCCACCGAAGCGAGGCAAGTATGACCGCCACCACCGTGGAATCCACGGTCGAGCACACGAGCGGGCCCGGCACCGGCCGGGTCGCTCGGGTGATCGGACCCGTCGTGGACATCGAGTTCCCCGATGACGCGATCCCTGAGATCTACAACGCGCTGACCGTCGAGATCGACCTGTCCGGCAAGGGCGAGAACAAGTCCGTGCTGACGCTCGAGGTCGAGCAGCACCTGGGTGACTCCCTCGTGCGCGCCATCGCCCTGAAGCCGACCGACGGCCTGGTCCGCGGCGCCGTGGTGACCGACACGGGCGAGCCCATCAGCGTGCCCGTCGGTGACATCACCAAGGGCCGGGTCTTCAACGTGACCGGCGACGTCCTGAACCTCGCCGAGGGCGAGAAGTTCGAGGTCACCGAGCGCTGGCCGATCCACCGCAAGGCGCCCGCCTTCGACCAGCTCGAGTCGAAGACGACGATGTTCGAGACGGGCATCAAGTCCATCGACCTGCTCACCCCGTACGTCCAGGGTGGCAAGATCGGTCTCTTCGGTGGTGCGGGCGTCGGCAAGACGGTCCTCATCCAGGAGATGATCCAGCGTGTCGCCCAGGACCACGGTGGTGTGTCGGTGTTCGCCGGTGTCGGCGAGCGCACCCGTGAGGGCAACGACCTGATCGCCGAGATGGACGAGGCGGGCGTCTTCGACAAGACCGCCCTCGTCTTCGGCCAGATGGACGAGCCGCCGGGCACGCGTCTGCGCGTGGCCCTGTCGGCCCTGACGATGGCGGAGTACTTCCGTGACGTGCAGCAGCAGGACGTGCTGCTCTTCATCGACAACATCTTCCGCTTCACGCAGGCCGGTTCCGAGGTCTCCACGCTGCTCGGCCGTATGCCGTCCGCCGTGGGCTACCAGCCGAACCTGGCCGACGAGATGGGCCTCCTCCAGGAGCGCATCACCTCGACGCGTGGTCACTCCATCACGTCGCTGCAGGCCATCTACGTGCCTGCTGACGACTACACCGACCCGGCCCCGGCCACGACGTTCGCCCACCTGGACGCGACGACCGAGCTCTCCCGAGAGATCGCGTCGAAGGGTCTGTACCCGGCGATCGACCCGCTGGCCTCGACGTCCCGCATCCTCGACCCGCGTTACGTGGGCCAGGAGCACTACGACGTCGCGACGCGCGTGAAGTCGATCCTGCAGCGCAACAAGGAGCTGCAGGACATCATCGCCATCCTCGGTGTGGACGAGCTCTCGGAAGAGGACAAGACGGTCGTCGGGCGTGCCCGCCGTATCGAGCAGTTCCTCTCCCAGAACACGTACATGGCGGAGAAGTTCACCGGTGTGGTGGGCTCGACGGTGCCTCTGTCGGAGACCATCGAGGCATTCAAGAAGATCGCTGACGGCGAGTTCGACCACATCGCCGAGCAGGCCTTCTACAACATCGGTGGCCTCGAGATGCTCGAGGAGAACTGGGCACGGATCCAGAAGGAGTACGGGGCCTGAGGCTTCGTCCATCCTCCGTGCGTGATGCCGTCCCGCCGGGCATGCCAGAATCAGGCAGTCCGGCAGGGACGGCATCGCGCCCGCTACATCGGAAGGAGCTCTCGTGGCAGAGCTGAGCGTGGACCTCGTGTCCAGGGACCGCAAGGTCTGGAGCGGTGCGGCGACGCAGGTGAGCGCGCCGTCCGCGGACGGGCAGATCGGCATCCTGGCGAACCACACGCCGCTGCTGGCTGTGCTTCGCCCGGGCGTGATCAAGGTGGACACAGTGTCGGGGACGGCCGTTGAGGCGCAGGTCACCGGTGGTTTCGTGTCCGTGGACAACAACCTCGTCACCCTTGTGGTCGACGAGATCTCCCTGGTCTGAGGGAGAGCGCGAGTGCCGGGCGTCATTTGGATCGCGATAGCGGTGCTCGGCGCGCTCGCGCTGGTGCTCGCAGCGGGTATCTCCCGTCTGCGGACGCTCTCCCGCAGGGTGGGTTCGTTCAACTGCAGTGCCCGGCCGACCGGTAACCCCGAGGGTTCCTGGACGCCGGGCATCGCGCAGTACGCGGTGGGCCGGATCGAGTGGTGGCGGTGCTGGTCGCTGTCGCCCCGTCCGGCCCGCACGTGGTACCGGGAGCGGCTCACCGTGACCGGTCGCACCCCGCTCGACCCGGACGAGCGTGGTCAGGGTGACCACTACCTCGTCCAGTGCCGGTACGACGGGCTCGACTTCGAGCTCGACCTCGCTGCCGGCGACTACTTCGGCCTCGCCTCCTGGCTCGAGGCCGCCCCTCCCGGACGACAGGATCTGGTTCTCTGATGCGGCTGGTCGTCGCCGACTGCTCCGCCCTCTACACGGGCCGCCTGACCGCGATGCTCCCGCCGGCTACCCGGCTGCTCGTGGTCAAGGCCGACGGAAGCGTGCTCATCCACTCCGACGGCGGCTCGTACAAGCCGCTGAACTGGATGAGCCCCCCGTGCACCCTCGCGGTGCGCGAACCCTCCGAGGAGGCCGCCGAGCGCGGCGTCACCGAGGTGTGGACCGTCCAGCACGCCAAGTCGGACGACCGGCTCGAGGTCGAGCTGTTCACCGTGCACCACGACTCCGCGCACGACCTGGGCATCGACCCGGGCCTGGTGAAGGACGGCGTGGAGGCGCACCTGCAGGAGCTGCTCGCCGAGCAGATCGTCCTGCTGGGCGCCGGGCACACGCTGGTCCGCCGCGAGTACCCCACGGCCATCGGCCCGGTCGACATCCTCGCGCGCGACGCCGCCGGCGCGTCGGTCGCGGTGGAGATCAAGCGCCGCGGTGACATCGACGGCGTCGAGCAGCTCACGCGGTACCTGGACCTGCTGAACCGCGACCCGATGCTGGCCCCGGTGCGCGGCGTGTACGCCGCCCAGGAGATCAAGCCGCAGGCCCGCGTCCTGGCCCACGACAGGGGCATCACCACCCTGCTGCTGGACTACGACACCATGCGGGGCGCGGACGACCCGACCACCCGCCTCTTCTGACCTGACCGTTGGTCGATGACCTGACCGGTGGTCGGGCTCGTCGAGACCGGGTCAGGGTCGCCGCCCTGCTCGGAGGTCGGGCGATCCGGCAGCGGCGCGCCACCCGGCCTCCGCCACCCGCGTCCAGCCGTCGAGGTGGCGCCGGAT
>NZ_JBFAKY010000059.1:0-17949 GCF_040656015.1 Promicromonospora sp. NPDC050249
GCCAGCCAGAACACGGTGAGGACATCTTCGGTGCGGAACGAGAAGAACTCCGGACCGAACGGGATCCCCAGCGACAGCCGCGGGTAGAGCACCGCGCAAGCTCGACCAGCGGAGCGGGCCCGACCAGCGGGAGGCGGTCAGGCCGCCGGCGCGGAGGGCGGCGCCAGCAGGAACGCCGGGGCCGTGAGGCCGGCGTCGGCGAAGGCGTCCGCAACGGCCTGGGCGACCGCGTCGACGTCGGACCGCTTGACCAGCGCGATCGCGCTGCCGCCGAAGCCGCCGCCGGTCATGCGCGCGCCGAGCGCGCCCGTCGCCATCGCCGTGTCGACGACGAGGTCGAGCTCACGACAGGAGACCTCGTAGTCGTCCCGCAGGGAGACGTGCGAGGCCAGCATGAACGGGCCGACGTCGGCCGCGCGGCCCTCCCGCACCAGGTTCGCGAACCGCGCGGTGCGGTCGGTCTCCGACACGACGTGGCGCACCCGGCGACGCAGGACGCCGTCGGCGTCGTGCGGCTCCAGCTCGGCCAGGGCCCGGTCGATGCCCATGCCGCCGAGGGCGGGCGCGATCTCGCGGAGGGAGTCCAGCCCGAGCAGCTTCGCGGCCTGCTCGCACGTCGCGCGACGGGCGCCGTACTCGCCGTCCACGTGCGAGTGCTCGGCCTTGGTGTCGACCACGAGGAGCGTGAGCCCGGCGGTGTCGAGGTCGAACGGCACGGGCACGCCCGACTCCAGGGCGCTCAGCCCCGGGCGGAAGTCGAGCAGCAGCGCATGGCCCTCGCGGCAGCGCAGCGATGCCGACTGGTCCAGGCCGCCCGTGGGCGCGCCCGCGATCTCGTTCTCCGCACGGCGGGTTACGGCGACCAGCTCGGTGCGCCCGGCGTCCGACGCGGCCAGGCCGAGGCCGGCTACCGCGTCGAGGGCCACCGCGACGGCGGCCTCCAGCGCAGCCGACGAGCTCAGCCCGGCTCCGAACGGCACGCACGAGTCGACCGCGGCGTCGAAGCCGCCGACCTTGTGGCCGGCCTCGGCCAGGGCCCAGGCGACGCCGGCGACGTAGGCTCCCCAGCCGACGGCGCCGGGAGCGATGTCGGAGAGGTTCGCCTCCCATACGCCCTCCGCCTGCGCCGATACCAGGCGGACCCGGTCGTCCTCGCGTGGCCGCAGCGCGATGAACGTCCGGTGCGGCAGCGCCGTGGGCAGGCAGAGCCCGGCGTTGTAGTCGGTGTGCTCACCGATGAGGTTGACCCGGCCCGGGGCGGACCAGACGCCCTCGGGGGAGCCGTCGAACGAACTGGTGAAGAGCTCGTCGACCCGGCGCGCGCCTTCCTCGACGGGCCAGGCTTCGAGCCACTGCGGTTCAGTCATGGGAACTATTGTCACTCGCCGTCAGCGGTGCCGGTACGCAGCACACGGACCGCGCCCGCGGGGACGTCCACATCGCCCGCGAAGGCGTCGCCGGTGAGCAGGTCGGTGGCGGGCGCGCCAAGGGGCAGCTTGACCTCGTCGTCCGTGTGGTTGATCGCGACGGTGTAGGTGGCGTTCTCCCCGGTCCGGCGCACCACCTCCAGTCCCTCCACGATGCCCGACGGCGCCAGGCCGGCGCTCGCGTACACGTCGGTCATGACCGTGGCCAGGGCTTCGACGTCCAGGCTCGTCGACACGTACCAGCCGGTCCCCGCGCCGTGCCGGTGGCGGGTGACCGCCGCGCCGCCCGGCTTGGGGCCGTCGACGTAGGAGCCGACCGGCTCGGCGCCGTGGAGCACGAGGTCGTCGGCCCAGACCGTGCCGGTGAGCTCGGTGGTGCCGGTGGTCGCGGCGCCGGCTCCCGCAGCTCCCGCCCGGTAGGTGACGGCGAGCCGTTCGCCGTCGCGCAGCGGGAGGAACTCCTCGACCTGCACGCCGAGCACATCGCGCAGCGGAGCCATGAAACCACCCGCGTGCACGGCGTCGTGCTCGTCGACTATGCCGCTGAAGTAGCTGACCAGCAGGGTGCCGCCGGCCGCGACGTACGCCGTGAGGTTGGCCGCGGCCTCGGCCGTGAGCAGGTACGACGCCGGGGCGACGACCAGCTTGTACCCCGACAGGTCCTGGCTCGGCCGGGCCAGGTCCACGGTGTGGCCGTCCCGCCACAGCCGGTCGTAGTAGGTGTCGACGCGCTCGCGGTGGCGCGCCCCTTCGCTCGGCCGGAACTCGAGGTCCTGCGCCCAGAACGACTCGTAGTCCCACAGCAGGGCCACGTCCGCCGTGACCCGGGAGCCGCGCAGCTCGGTCAGCCGGCCGAGGTTCGCGCCCAGCTCCGTGACCTCGCGCCACACCCGCGACCCCGTGCCTGCGTGCGGCAGCATCGCCGAGTGGAACTTCTCCGCGCCCGAGCGGGACGCGCGCCACTGGAAGAACATGATCGCGTCCGCGCCACGCCCCAGGTGCGCGAGCGAGTTGCGGGCCAGCTCTCCGGGGCGCTTCGCGACGTTGCGTGGCTGCCAGTTCACCGCCGACGTCGAGTGCTCCAGCAGGAGCCACGGCTTGCCGCCGGCGACGGACCGGGTCAGGTCCGCGGCCAGCGCGAGCCCCACGTACCCGCGCGGGTCGGCGGCCCGCAGATAGTGGTCGTTCGAGACGAGGTCGACCTCCTTGCCCCAGGCGAACAGGTCGGTGGACGGGCAGCTCGCCGCCATGAAGTTCGTGGTGACGGGCGCGGAGGAGTACGCGCGGACGGCGTCCCGCTCGGCGACGAAGCAGGCGCGCAGGGCGGCGTCGGAGAACCGCGCGAAGTCGAGCTGCTGGGCCGGGTTCACGGCCTCGGGCGCCGCGGCGGGGACCTGGACGTGCTCCCAGTCCGCGTAGTGCTGACCCCAGAACGCGGTGCCCCAGGCCGCGTTCAGCGCGTCGAGGGACCCGTACCGTTCGCGCAGCCACTCGCGGAAGGCACGCTGGGCGTGGACGGAGTAGTCCAGGGCGACGGGCGCGCCGTACTCGTTGTGCACGTGCCATCCCACGACGGCGGGGTGCGTGCCGTAGCGCTCGGCCAGCGCGGTGGTGATGCGCAGGGCCGCCTCGCGGTACGCGGGGGCGGTGGGTGCCATCAGGCCGCGCCCGCCCGGGCCCATCGGCGTGCCGTTCCGGTCGACCACGCGCGCGTCCGGGTGCGCGGCGTACAGCCAGGCGGGCGGGGCCGCCGTCGGCGTGGCGAGCAGCACGCGCACACCGCCGTCGTGCAGCAGGCCGATGATGCGGTCCAGCCAGGCGAAGTCGAACTCGCCCTCGCGCGGCTCCAGCAGTGCCCAGCTGAAGATGCCGAGGCTGACGAGGTTCACGCCCGCCTCGTTCATCAGCCGGACGTCCTCCGCCCAGACCTCCTCGGGCCACTGCTCCGGGTTGTAGTCGCCGCCGTAGCCGATCTGCTCGACGTCGGTCAGCCACCCGTCGTACTGCGGTCCGGGGACGAAGGAGGTCTGAGGCATGAAGGGTCCTTTCGTGGGTTTGGTCGTGAGCGCGATCGTTGTGACTGCACGCCCGTTCGAGGCGTAATGGTCGCGCCCACGACCAAGAGGGGGTTAGGGGTGGTGGGGGCGCACGTGGATCGTCGCCTCGACCGGGCCGTGGGGGGTGGTGCCGGTGACGGTGAGCGTGCCGGGCTCGGCGGTCGCGTCGTCGGGCACGTCCTGCCAGGTGACGCGGACGCCGTCGACGCCCCCGTCGGCAGGGGTCAGGACGTCGACCCGGCGGGGCAGCCGGACGTCGTCGCCCACCGCGGTGACGACGCGCACAGTGTCCTCCAGGACGTGCGTGACGTCGCTGTCGTGGAAGACGTCGAGCGACGCGTTGGCCTCGGGGAACCAGCCGTGGCTGGTCTCGACCCAGGTGAACATCGGCTGCCAGTTGGCGGGCTCCCAGACGAGCACGCCCTGCACGCGGTTGCCGGGCACGTCGTTGGCGACCTGGAAGACCCGCTGGATCGCGTCCGCCTGGCCCTGGACGGTCACGGGGAAGGGGGAGTTGGGCAGCGGCGTGGGGTCACCGGGCGGCCAGCTCTCGGCCGGGTAGGCGGTCTCGGCGACGTCGAGCGCGTACTGCGGGAAGGTGTCGGCGATGGTGTGCAGGTTGTGCTCCAGCGCCTCGGGGCTGCCGTGCCACTCGGGGTAGTAGGACAGCGCGAGCACGTCGGGGGCGGCGTCGGCGGCCTCCAGGCGGGTGAGCAGCTGCGTCCAGAACTCCATCGTCTTGGGGAGGCGATCCTTGTCGACGATCGCGTGGATCTCGACCTCCGACTCCGGGGACGCCTCGCGCACCGCGCGGATGCCCGACGCCATGAGGGTGCCGAACCGGTCCCACTGCTCGATGTAGGCCCGCTGCTCGGCGGGGTCGTCGCTGCGCCAGTAGTCCCAGAGCAGGCCGCCGCCCGGCTGCGACTGGTAGACGTCCGCCTCCTCGACGAAGTACGCGGGCGCGGTGGTCCCGATGATCTCGGCCTCGCTGCCGTACATGAAGCCGTTGATCACCTCGTTGCCCACCGCGACCTTGGCTGGGGTGGTGCCCTGTTCCACGAGCTGGGTCAGGTAGCCCGCGGTGAAGTCGTGGACCTCCTGGGTCAGCTCGTCGAAGGGCAGCTCGGCCCAGGCGCGCGGCTTGGGCTGCTTGCTCGGGTCGGCCCAGCTGTCCGCGTAGTGGAAGTCGATGCCGAGGCTCATGTCGTGGTCGGTGATCTCCTCGGCCACCGTGAGCGAGCGTTCCGGGCCCTGGTAGGCAGGATCGGTCTCGACGCCGGTGGTCTCGTCGCGGGGGTCGTTCCAGATGCGCAGGCGCAGGTGCTCCATCCCGCGGTCCTTGACGACGTCGAGCAGGTGCGGGCCGGGGTCCGGCTCGCCGGCGAGGGCGGCCTCGGCGTCGAGGTAGTAGGGCTGGTCGCGTTCCTGGTCGGCGTAGGAGAGGTCGGCGCCGAGACGCAGGTCGTCGCGCAGGTAGTTGTAGGCCCGCAGCTCGGCGACGCCGTTCGTGCCCGGCCGCGCGGTGGTGAACCGGACGCGCAGGTACCGGGTGCCCTCCCTGTCGACCAGCGCGGTGGTGCCGGCCGCGCCGCTGCGGCCGTCCCGGTGGTCGGAGAGGGTCGCCCAGCGCTTCCCGTCGGCCGAGGCCTCCACGACGTAGCGTGCAGGTGTCGCGTCCGCGAGGACCACCACTACCTTGTGCAGCCCGTCGTACGCGCCGCCGAGATCGACGGTGAGGGCCTGGTCCTTGCCGTGGCGGTTGCCCGACGTCGATGCGGCAGGGCGCCAGGCGGTGCCGTCGTCGCCGTCGAGCGCACGACCAGCGTCGGCATCGTTGCTGGTGGCGCGGGCTGTGACCCAGTCCTTGCCGGCGAGGTCGGTCTCGACGGGCTCGATCACCGCCTCGCCGTAGCCGGCTGCCGACGGTCCGATCGCGAGGCCCGCCGTCGTCAGCGCGACGGCGATCGCGGCACTGCCCGCGAGGGCGCGCCTGCGGTGTGTGCTGTGCGTCATGAGGACTTCCTTGTCCTGGGTCGGGGGCGTTCGTCCGGGGTGTCCGGGACAACGTTAGATCCTCGACGCGCGCGTGGGAATACGCTTCCCTGCACCGGGCGGATTCGTTGGGCCTGTTGGCTTGCATCGATTTACTCGGGAGTGCCGTCGACAGCGCCCGTAGACGCCCTGAAGATGGCCCCGAGCGGGTTCGCGTGGCACCCCTCGCCATGGGACGGCAGAACGTGCGAGCGGTGACAGGCATCAGCCCGTCACCGCTCGCTCACGTGGACGAGCGGGCGTGTGTGCGCCCTCCGGAACGGCGGTTCACACCGCCGAGCAGAACCCGTTGCCGGGTCGGGGGTCGAACCCGCACTGCCATCTACCAGGTAACCGAAGAAGCTCCGGCCCGCTCTACGAGGCACAGGTGGGCGTGTGTACGACAGCCGGGTCTGACGTTCTAGGCCGCTGAACTACGTCGCCCGCAGGCGCCGACGGGATTCGAACCCGCGTTTCCCCAAGGAGAGTGGTAACCGAATGCCTCCGGCCCACCCGTGCTCGCTCCGTGTTCTGTTGTGGTCCAGACCCTAGGTGCGCGAGAGCTGCCCTGGCCAGGATTTATTTCGGACCTACGCCTGCCGGAGATTCGCCACCAGCAGATTCGCGTGGTCCCCGTCGCCGCGATGCGGTTCGGTGGGCACATGCGAATCCTGGTTCTCGGTGGAACGGTCTTCCTGTCCCGCGCGGTCGCGGAAGCGGCGGTGGCGCGCGGGCACGACGTCACGTGCGCGGCACGCGGCGTGAGCGGCACGGTGCCCGACGGCGCCACCCTCGTGGCCTGGGACCGTGCCGACGCGGTACCGGCGGAGCTCACGAGCACCCCGTTCGACGCCGTCGTCGACATCTCGCGCATCCCCTCGCACGTGCGCCGCGCGGTCGCGGCGTTCCCGGACGCCCACTGGACGTTCGTCTCGACCATCAACGTCTACGCGGACACGGCGACACCAACCGGGCGGCACGCCGGCGACGCTGCCTCTGCTCGACCCCATAGAGGCCGACGAGGACCCGGCCTCCGGCCCGGAGACGTACGGCGCGATGAAGGTGGCGTGCGAGAACACGGTCCGCACCGGCGCCGCGGCCGCGCTCGTGATCCGGCCGGGCCTGATCGTGGGCCCTGGCGACCCGAGCGGCCGGTTCACGTACTGGCCTGCCCGGTTCGCCGAGGCGGCACGGGACGGCCTGCCGGTGCTGGTCCCCGAGCCGGTGGACGCCCCCGTCCAGCTCGTCGACGTCCGCGACCTCGCGGAGTGGATGGTGACGGCGGCGGAGGCGGGCACCACCGGAGACTTCGACGCCGTCTGCCCGCCGGTGCCCCGGTCGGAGCTCCTTGCCCAGGTGGCCGACGGCGCCGGGGCAGACCCGGAGCTCGTCCCCGTGACCCCGGAGGCGCTCGCCGAGCACGAGGTCGTCCCGTGGTCGGGCCCCCGCTCGATCCCGTTCTGGGCCGCCGACCTGGTCGACTCCGGCTTCATGGCGCACGACGTCACGTCGTCGCTGGAGGCGGGCCTGACGATCCGGCCGTTCGCGGAGACGACGCGCGACACGCTCGCCTGGCTCAGTGCCACACCGGACGCCAAGGTCACGGGGCTGACCCGCGACGAGGAGCAGGAGGTGCTGGCGGCCGTCCGCGGCTGAGCACCACGGTGCTGACGCATTGCCGCGCTGATTGGACATATTGCCTGGTCAGCGCGGAACCGGCCCTCTAGGGTCCTGGTTCGACAACAGAATCGCGGAGGTACGGGCGGGCCGGAGACGGTCGGTTATCGGATCTCGAGGTGCGGGTTCGACTCCCGCCGCCGCCCAACGGCGGTGTAGCTCAGTGGACAGAGCACGAGACAACCCGGCTGTCGCACACACGCCCACCCGTACCTCCACGCTCGAGCGGTGGCGGGCCCACGCCTGCCACCGCTCTCTTCTGCCCGTCGCCAGAACTACCCATCCCGAGAGGAGCTTCGCCATGGACATCCTGCGCGCCGTCAACCGCCGTCGGACTCCCCAGAACCAGCCCGCCGACCCGCGCCAGGAGGCGAACTCCGCCGGCGGCTACACCTTCGTGCTCGACGACGCCGCGCGCCTGCGCCGCTTCCTCACGCTCGGCGTCGACGGCGGCACGTACTACGCCTCCGCCGGCACGCTGGCGCGCGAGAACGCCGAGGTCGTGGGCCGGATGGCGGCCGCCGACCCGGTGACGCTGGTCGACACCATCGTCCAGGTCTCCACGAGCGGCGCCGCGCCCAGGCAGAACCCCGCCCTCTTCGCGCTCGCGTACGCGGCGTCCGTCCCCGAGTCTGCGGCGCTCGCGCTTGCCGCGCTGCCGAAGGTCGCGCGCACGGGTACGCACCTGTTCCTGTTCGCCGGCTACGTCGAGCAGTTCCGGGGCTGGGGTCGGGGGCTGCGTCGTGCCGTCGGCGGCTGGTACACGGCGAAGGATGCCGACGCCGTCGCCTACCAGGCGGTCAAGTACCGGCAGCGCGAGGGCTGGTCGCACCGCGACCTGCTGCGCCTGGCGCACCCCGTCACGGCCGACCCCGCACTCCGGGCGACCTTCGACTGGGTGGTCCGCGGTGCGACGGGCGAGCAGACTCCCGCGCTGGTCGAGGCGTTCCTCAAGGCTCAGGAGGCCACGGACTCCTCGACCTGGTCGGCGCTCGTCCGCGAGGCAGGCCTGACCTGGGAGATGCTTCCTGATGCGGCGCTCGCCGAGCCCGCGGTGTGGGACGCGCTGCTCGACGTCGGCATGCCCGCGACGGCGCTGATGCGTCAGCTCCCGCGGCTCACGCGGCTGGGGCTGCTGCCTGACGCCGGCGGGCGCACCGACGAGGTCGCAAGCCTGCTCGTCGACCCCGAGCGGCTGCGGCGTGCCCGCGTGCACCCGGTGAACGTGCTGGTGGCGCAGCGGACCTACGCGTCGGGCGTCTCGGCCAGGGGTACGGGTACGTGGGAGCCCACGCAGCGCATCGTCGACGCGCTCGACGCCGGGTTCTACGCGGCGTTCGGCGCTGTCGAGCCGGCCGGGAAGCGGATGCTGCTCGCCGTGGACGTGTCGGGTTCGATGGGCGTCTCGATCGCCGGTATGCCGCTCACGGCGCGCGAGGCGTCGGCGGCGCTGGCGCTCGTGCAGCTCGCGACCGAGCCGGGCTCGTCGGCCGTCGGGTTCACGACCGGTTCCGGTGGGGCCTGGAACACGTCGGACCTGAAGCCGCTGCGCATCTCGCCGCGCCGTCGGCTCGACGACGCCCTGCGCGTGGTCGACCAGATGCCGATGGGCGGAACGGACTGCGCACAGCCGATGCTGTACGCGCTGGCCAAGGGGCTGCAGGTCGACACGTTCGTGGTCTACACCGACAACGAGACCTGGCACGGGGACATCCACCCGCACCAGGCGCTGCGGCAGTACCGCGAGCGCACGGGCATCCCGGCGCGGCTCGTGGTGGTGGGTATGACCGCCACCGAGTTCTCGATCGCGGACCCGTCCGACCCGGGGATGCTCGACGTCGCGGGCTTCGACGCGGCGGTGCCGTCCCTGATCTCGCAGTTCGCCCGCGGGATCTGACGGCGCGCACTCACGCCCGACGCCGGAGCGCTGCCCGCTGCTCCGGCGTCAGGACACCGCGGAGCTGCTCGGCGGTGACCGGCACGCCTGCCCGCGCCAGCGCGCGCAGCAGCGCGCCGGCCTCGCCCGTCGCGAGCGGCCAGGGACCCGCCGACATGGTCTCCTGTACCGCGGTGAAGAACCGGGCCGCCCGGGCGAGCCGGACGCCCGCCGGGGTGTCCGGGCCGAGTGCCTCGACACCCCGGGCGGTGATCCGCACCCAGCGGGCATTGGCCTCGACGCTCTCGTTCCAGCTGGCGGACCAGACGTCGTCGCCCACCACATAGCGCTCACGGCGGCCGGCCGGATCCCGCTCCCGCCGGATCAGCCGCAGCCGGTCGAGGTACGCCACCGCGTTCGACACCGCGGCCCTCGAGACTCCCAGCTCGGTGATGAGGTCGGCGGCGGTGAGCCCGTCGTCGGCCGAGTGGATCCGCACCAGTACCCGGGCAGCGGTGCGGGGGACACCGGTGGCGACGACGCTCTCGGTGAACTCGTCCAGGAACACCGACCGGGTGGCGGCCCGGGGCTCTCCGGCGTGGTCGGTGCCGACCGCCCTGGGCGCGGCTGCCGGGCCTCCGCGGGGACGCCGGGCTCGCTCGTGCGCCGCGGCCTCTGCCCGGTCGGCGTCGTACGCGGCCGGTCCGCCGTTCCGCGCGACCTCGCGGCTCACCGTCGACGTCGGCCGGCCGAGCTGCCGGGCGATCTCCGCGTAGTCACGCCGGGCGGCGAGCCCTGCCGCGACCTGTTCGCGCTCGGTCCGGTTCAGACGTGTTCCTGGCACGTCGCTCCTGGTGTGCATCGGTAGTTCGGCTGTTGCAACGATCCACGGTAGCCGCTGGCCCACACGACAAATGGCCATTGATGCTGGCCTGAACGCAACGCGAGCGGGTCGCGTGAACCAGTGCCAAGGACCGCCCGCGCGATCCAGTGGAAGGAACGACATGACCGCACCAGCCCACCCCGCCGGCCAGGCACGGACACAGCTCTCACGAGCGATCGCGCCCGACGTCGCTCGCGGTGTGATGCTGCTGCTCATCGCCCTGGCGCACGCGCCGGGCTTCGTGAGCGACCGCGTCCCGGCCGCGGCGAACACGGTGGCCGAGCTCCTGCGCTCGCTGCTCGCGGAGAACCAGGCACGCTCGATGTTCATCGTCCTGTTCGGCTACGCCATGGGGCAGCTGCTGTACCGGCAGGAGGCGCGCGGCACCGGGCCGGCGGAGACCCGCGGGCTCCTGCGTCGCCGGGGGCTGGTGCTGGTAGGCGTTGGCCTGGCGCACTCCGCGCTGCTGGTGCCGCTCGACATCGTCGCTACCTACGGGTTCGCCCTGCTGTTTCTCGCGGCAATGGTGACGACCCGTGACCGGGTGCTCCTCTGGACGGCTGGGGGCGCTCTCCCGCTCGGCATCGCGATGATCAGCTGGACCTACCAGCGCAGCGTGGCCGCCGAGCTGTCGGGTGAGCCGGCGGGGATGGTGCCGTACATGTCCGCGACGTACCCGGCGCACGTCCTGTCCGGCCTGCCGGGCTGGCTCCCGGACGCCGTTCTCGGCGTGGTCGTGGTCGTACCGGGCATGCTCTTCGGCATCTGGGCGGCCCGCCGTCGTTACCTGGACGAGCCGCAGGAGCATGCGGTGCTCCTCCGCCGGACCGCCGTCGGCCTGCTCCTCCTTGCCCTGGCCTCGCGCCTGCCCCAGGCTCTCGTCGTGGCCGGCTTCTGGGTACCCACGGCAACCTCCACGGAATGGGTGCTCGCCGTGCTGCACACGTCGGGCGGCTACCTGGGCGGCGTCGGGCTCGCTGCCCTCGTCGGGGTGGTGTTCGTCGGACGGCGCGCCACGGGCGGTGCGGTCGCGACGGCCTTGGCCGCGCTCGGGCAGCGGTCCCTGACCTTCTACCTGGTGCAGTCGCTGGTGTGGCTCCTGCTCTTCTACCCGTTCACGCTCGACCTGGCCGGCACCGTGTCGTTCGCCGGTGCGGCCGTGATCGCCACCGCTGTGTGGGTGGCTTCCGTGGGGCTGGCTCTGGTGATGGCGAGGGCCGGCGTGCCGGGCCCGGCAGAGGTGCTGGTCCGGAGGCTTTCCTACCGCCGACGACGCTGAGCCGGGCCGGCCGGTTCGCTCAGACCGGCGCGAGCCCCAGGCTGCGGCCCGCGAGGCCGCGGCGGCGCTTCGCGAGCCCCCGGGCGACGTCGGCCAGCACCCGAGCGCCCGGCGAGTCCGGCGCGGTCAGGACAACCGGCGTGCCGTCGTCGCCGCCCTCGCGGACGGCGACGTCGAGCGGGATCTGACCCAGCAGCGGCACGTCCTTGCCCACGAGCTCGGTGAGCCGGGCCGACACCTTCGCGCCGCCGCCGGAGCCGAAGATCTCCAGACGGGTGCCGTCGGGCTGCTCCAGCCACGACATGTTCTCGACCACGCCGACCACGCCCTGCTGCGTCTGTGTCGCGACCGAACCCGCGCGCTCGGCGACCTCGGCGGCCGCCGCCTGCGGCGTCGTGACCACCAGGATCTCGGACGACGGCAGCAGCTGCGCCACCGAGATGGCGATGTCGCCGGTACCCGGCGGCAGGTCGAGGAGCAGCACGTCCAGGTCGCCCCAGAACACGTCGGCCAGGAACTGCTCCAGGGCGCGGTGCAGCATCGGCCCACGCCAGACGACAGGCTGTCCCGGCGGCACGAACATGCCGATCGAGACCACCTTGACGCCGTGCGCGATGGGCGGCAGCAGCATGTTGTCGACCCGCGTGGGCTGGCGGTCGACACCCAGCATGCGGGGGATCGAGAAGCCGTAGATGTCGGCGTCGATCACGCCGACCGAGAGGCCGTCCGCCGCCATGGCCACCGCGAGGTTCGCCGTGACCGACGACTTGCCCACGCCGCCCTTGCCCGACGCCACGGCGAACACCTTGGTCATCGAGCCCGGCTGCGAGAACGGGATGACGGGGTCGCCCGCGCCGCCGCGCAGCATCGAGCGCAGCGACGAGCGCTGCTCCGGCGTCATCACGCCCAGCTCGACGTCGACACCGGCCACGCCGTCCACGGCTTCCGCTGCGGCCGTCACGTCCTTGATCAGCGTCGACTTCATGGGGCAGCCGGCAACGGTCAGGTCGACGCCGACGGTCACGTGGGCGCCTGGTTCGGAGCTGGTCCCGGCGGCCGAGCCGGTCGAGACCACTACCGACCGGACCATGCCCAGATCGGTGATGGGACGCCGGATCTCGGGGTCGAGCACACCGGTCAGCGCGTCGCGGACGCGCGCCTCGAGTGTGGGGGAGTCGACTGGGGTCATGAATCGATCCTATGGGCCGGGTCCAGGCGTCCCGGAATCAGTCCTGGAATCAGCGGGCTCTTTCATGTCTTTGCAATGAATGACACTAGAAAACGGTACGCTGCGTCACCACCAAGGGTGAGGAGGCCCCCATGACCGAGTCACGCGTCCCCGCGCGGGTCCGGCGTGTCGCCTCCGAGGACCAGGCCCGCGAGCTCGCCGCCGCGCTGCAGCGTCCCGGCCGCAACCAGCCCGTGGTGGTCATCTCGACGCCCGCCGGGCGCGACGTCCCGTACGTGGACCCCAAGCGGGTGCTCGACGACGTCGCCGGGCTCGCCGAGGTGGTGGTGATCCCAACGGGCGACGTGTCGTGGGCGTTCTCGTCCGGCATGCCGCCGGACACCCAGGTCTACGGCGGCGCGTCCCGGGTCTACGGCACGGACCTGGAGTGGGTGCACCATCCGCGGCGCTCGCCCCTGCACTTCGCCTACTCCGCGGACGAGGACGAGCGGGTGCGGGACCGCCTGGTCAGCGACGTCATGCGGTTCGCGGTGCGCGAGGGGATCGTCGGTGCTCCCCGGTCCGCCCCGGACGCGGCGACCACAGAGGGCAAGGTGCTGGGTGTGCTCGGCACGCGCGCCCTGATCAGCACAGAGGACGGCGGCCAGGCCACCGTCGCGGAGGAGCTCGTCTTCTCCGACGTCGCGCTGGCGCGGGTCCTCGCGCCCGGTATGCGAGTCACCGGGGTGCTGGACCCGGCACGCCGCCTCCTCGACATCCGCGGCATGCTGCCCGACGCCGACGCGCTGCGCCGGGCGGTGAACACCACCTACCGGGTGGGTCACGTGGTGCTCGGCCGGGTCGAGGCGGTCGAGCACGACGCCGTACGGATCGCGCTGGCGCCCGGCGTCGTCGTGCGCGTGCGCCGCGCGGAGATCACCAGCAACGACCTGGACCTGCTGAGCGACCTCTTCACGCCGGGCGAGGTGGTGGCGGCCCGTAGGGTGCCCGCGCCGCTCGACGGCCTGGCACTACGGCTCGACGACGTCGACGAGGCCGAGGACGAGCCGGTCCCCGCGATAGCGCTCCTGGACGACGGGCCGCCCTGGCTGGAGCTACCACCCCCGCTGCCGATCGAGCCCCCTCACTCTTCGCTGGTCGAGCCTGCCGAGAGCCGCCGACTCCCGTTGGTCGAGCTCGTCGAGACCTCCGGCCCCCCGCTGGTCGAGCCCGTCGGGACCACCCCGCCCTCGGCCGACGACTCCCCGCCCACGCCCGCCGACCTGTTCGGCCCGCGCCAGCCGGAGCCGGTCCACGAACGCCCGGCACCCGACGCCGGCCCGGTGCCGACACCCCCGGGCGGCCAGCGGGCACCGACCCCCGGCGACGTGGCCGCGTGGCATGCCGGCGGGCACGACACGCTGCCGTCGCCCGCGTCGGCCGCGTCGGCCGAGACACCCGCGGAACCGCCGGGCAAGGCGGCGCGCGATCTCAGCCTCTCCCTCGACGCGGCGAGGGCCCAGGTCTCGGCGCTGGGGAAGGAGCTGCTGGACGACAAGGTCAAGCGGCACCAGGTGGAGCTGGAGGTGGACCGGCTGCTCGGCCGGGTCGGCGAGCTCACCGAACGCCTCGAACGCAGCGAGCGCCGCGCCGAGCAGCAGGCGACGGCCCTCCGCAAGGCGCGGCAGGAGGCGGCGCGCCTCCGCCGCCGGTTGGGGGACGCCGGGGTCGAGGTGCCCGAGGACCGGCACTTCGTCGACGACGAGGAACAGCTCCGGTTCGAGGTGCTGAGCGAGTGGGCCCGGGCGATCCCGGCCGCCGAGAAGGCCGGGCGCCCCCTGGCGGAGTACACGCTCGGCTCGCGGTTCCTCGCCTCCCTGACCGACGTCGAGGGGGTGAGCCGTGACCGGGTGGTGTGGACGCTCGTCATGGTGCTCACGGGGCTGGCGCCCGGGATGAACGGTCTGCAGGTGCACCGCCTGCGGACGGGCGCGGGCGGCGACGACCCCGCAAGGCACCGCGACGACGGAGCTGTGTGCTGGCGGGTCTCGCTGCAGGTCAACACACCGTCGGCCCGCAGGCTGCACTACTGGAAGTTGCCAGGCGGGTCCTACGAGCTGTCGCGCGTCGTGCTCCACGACGACGTCGAGCCGTAGCTACCCGGTCAGGGTCGAGCCGAGCGGCCGGGTCGCGTCGAACCCCGGGAGCACGAGGAACGTGGCGCTCGCGGTGGGGGTGACGAAGTCCGTGAGCGCGTCGGCCTCGTCGAGCCGGTGCTGCGTGCGGACGAACGTGTCGGGCTCGCGCTGGAAGCAGACGAAGAGCAGCCCGGTCTCCCGCCGTCGGAACGTCTGCCGGTAGGTGAACCGAAGCGGACGGCCCTCGCACCCACCCAGGGTGCGAGGACCGTCCGCTGTCTACGGCGGGTCTACGGCACGTCTACGGCAGCTCGGAGGTCTCGGGTGCGCGGTGCGGCCGGCGATCCGGACCCCGCGGGCCGCGCTCCTCCTTCTCCTCCAGCTCCTCCAGCAGGTTGCGGATCTCCGAGCGCACGAAGTCGCGGGTGGCGACCTCCGACAGGGCGATCCGCAGCGCCGCCATCTCGCGCGCCAGGTACTCGGTGTCCGCGAGGTTGCGTTCGCCGCGCTGCCGGTCCTGCTCGGCGGTGACCCGGTCTCGGTCGTCCTGCCGGTTCTGCGCCAGCAGGATCAGCGGGGCCGCGTAGCTGGCCTGCAGCGACAGCATCAGCGTGAGCGCGGTGAAGCCGTTCGCGGCGCTGTCGAACCGCAGGCTCTCCGGGCCCCACGCGTTCCACACCAGCCAGACGATGCAGAACACCGTGAGGTAGATGAGGAACCGGGGCGTGCCCAGGAACCGGGCGATGCCCTCCGTGGCCTTCCCGACGGCGTCCTGGTCCATCCGGAACCGGGGGACCAGGGTGCGGCGCTGCGCGAGCGGGGTGTCCAGGCGGTCAGCCACGGTTCGCCTCCTGTCCTGTCGGCTCCTGTCGCAGCGACTCCCTGCGAGCGGACTCGCGGCGCGCCGAGGGGGCCGCCTGCGCGGCGATCGCCTCCAGCCGTTCGTCGTCGCTGCCGCGCCAGTTGTCCGGGAGGATGTGGTCCAGCACGTCGTCGACGGTGACCACGCCCAGCAGCCTGCGCTGGGCGTCGAGCACCGGCAGCGCGAGCAGGTCGTAGGCGGCGAGCAGGCGCGTCACCTGGCCCACCGAGGCATCATGGGTGAGCCACTCGGTCTCGGCGTCCAGCACCGACGCGACGGCGGCGTGTGGTGGCTCGCGCAGCAGCCGCTGGAAGTGCGCGACACCGAGGAACCGGCCCGTCGGCGTCTCGAGCGGCGGTCGCACCACGAACACCATGGAGGCAAGGGCCGGCGGCAGCTCGGCGCGCCTGATCTGGGCCAGCGCGGTGGCGATCGTGTCGTCAGCGCCCAGGATCACCGGCTCCGTGGTCATGAGACCACCCGCCGTGTCCTCCGCGTACTCCAGCAGACGCCGGACGTCCGCCGCCTCCTCCGGCTCCATCAGGTTCAGGAGCTGTGCCGCCTGCTCCTCGGGCAGCTCGTTGAGGAGGTCGGCGGCGTCGTCCGGCTCCATCGCCTCCAGCACGTCGGCCGCACGGTCCCGGTCCAGACCCGACAGGATCGACACCTGGGCGTCCTCCGGCAGCTCCTCCAGCACGTCGGCGAGGCGCTCGTTGTTCAGCGCGCCCGCGATCTCCAGCCGCCGTGCGGGCGCCAGCTCGCGGATCACGTCCGCGAGGTCCGCGGCGCGCATGTCCTCGTACGCCTCCAGCAGACGAGCGGCACCCTGCTCCGGCGACCGGCTCATGAGGTCCTGCACGGCGTCGACGGGAACCGTCAGGGTGGAGCCACGGCGGAACGGCGCAGACCCCCGCGCGGACCGCCGCCGCACGAACAGCTGGTCCACCAGCCAGTCGCCGGTGCGCTGCTGCGCGATCGAGACGTCCTCGATGGTCACCTCGCCCGAGCCGTCCTTGAGCTGCACGCGGCGGTCCAACAGCTCGCCGAGCACCAGCGACTCCATGGCCCGCTGCTCGAACCGCCGCAGGTTCACCAGGCCGGTGCTGATCACCTGGCCCGAGTCGATACTGGTCACGCGGGTCAGCGGAAGGAAGACGCGGCGTCGGCCCGGGACCTCGACCACCAGGCCCACCGCACGCGGTGCGCCCTTGGCCCGGACCAGCACGACGACGTCACGGACCCGGCCCACCTGATCCCCGATCGGGTCGAAGACCACCGTGCCGGCCAGACGTGCGACAAAAACCCTGCTGGTGGCGCTCACGCTGGTCAGCCTACGACTCGCCCCTGGGCCACGCTCCTCGCCACCAGCCGCAAGGTAGGAGAGACTATGAGGCATGAGCATGTCTCGCCCGGGTGCCGTCCCGAAGGTCCCGACCCTGCCGGCCGGCGACGAGGTCGCCGCGTACTCCACCTACCTGGAGGCGCAGAAAGCGGTCGACTACCTCTCCGACAACAAGTTCCCCGTCGAGAACGTCACGATCGTGGGCACCGACCTGCGCATGGTCGAGCGCGTCACGGGGCGCCTCACGTACGGCCGGGTGGCGCTCGCGGGCGCACTCTCCGGCGCCTGGTTCGGTTTCTTCGTGGGTCTGCTGATCACCCTGTTCGCGGGCGAGGCGGGCTTCCAGGTGATGTTCGCCGGCATCGCGCTCGGTGCGGGCTTCGGCCTGCTGTTCTCGATCCTGTCCTACACGTTCACCGGCGGACGGCGTGACTTCACGTCCTCGTCGCAGATCGTCGCCGCGACGTACGCGATCCTCTGCGGGCACGACCACGCGAGCGACGCGCGGGCGCTCCTGATGCGTTCGCCGGGCGGGCTGGGCAAGTCGCGCGGCGCCGCCACCGTGGGCGTCCCGGCACCCGCCACACCGCCGGTCCCTTCCGCTCAGATGCCGGGTGCTCCGGGTGCTCCGGGTGCGCAGGCTCCGGGTGCTCAGGTACCCGGAGCCGAGCCCTCCGCTGCGCCGGCCCGCCCGACCGACCCGCGCTGGGTCACGCCGTCGGGTGAGCCGCGGTACGGCGCGATGAGGCCTGGTGCTGGTGCTGGGGCTGGGGCTGGGACGGCGTCGGCCGAGACGCCGTCGGCCGCGCCTGCGGGCATGCCCACTGCCACGACGGATGCGCCGGCCGCTGCGCCCTCCGCTGCGCCGACGGATGCGCCCTCGGGCGCGGCGCCGCAGACCGAGGCGCCAACCCCGCCGGACCAGGCGGCGTCCGCCACGGACGGCACGTCGGCCGCCGCCGGCCAGCGACAGGACGCGTCGGACGACCAGGACGACGAGCGGACGACCCGCACGACGCCCCGCTACACCAACCCCTACGCCCCGCCCAGCGACGACCAGAAGTAGCTCAAGTCTTGGCTCCGACTTCGGTCAGTTGCACGGCGACCCGTGTGACTTCGGTCGGTTGCTCTGAGATCGGTCAATCAAACGACCGATCTCAGAGCAACCGACCGAAGTCATCTTCTGTGCCGTGCAAGGGCCCGCAG
>NZ_JBFAKY010000060.1:0-15861 GCF_040656015.1 Promicromonospora sp. NPDC050249
TGGCGAGACAGAACCGCCAGGGTTCTGTCTCGCCACCGTTCTGTCTCGCCCTGGTTCTATCTCGGCGAAAGCGGTGGGAGGCGGCGGACGAGCTCCTGCAGGACGTCGCTCGTGCCCGCCTCGATCTTCACGGTCGCGTACTTGTCGCCGCGGGTGATGCCGCGGTTCACGATCACCACGGGCTTGCCCTCGTTCGCCGCATGCCGCACGAACCGGAGTCCGCTCATCACGGTCAGGGACGAGCCCGCGACGAGCAGGGCGTCGGCGGAGTCCACCATCGCGAACGCGCGGTCCACGCGCTCGCGCGGCACGTTCTCGCCGAAGTAGACGATCTCCGGCTTGAGCACCCCGCCGCAGAACTCGCAGGGCGCCGGCCGGAAGTGGGCGGTCGACTCGATGACGGCGTCGGCGTCGGGCGCGATCTCGATGTCCGCGACGTCGCCGATCGACTCGAGGAATTCCGGGTTCAGGGCGTCGAGGCGCTCGGCCAGGTGCGTGCGTGAGATGACCCGGCCGCAGGACAGGCAGATCACCCGGTCGTAGCGTCCGTGCAGGTCGATGACGTTGCGCGAGCCCGCGTCCTCGTGCAGCAGGTCCACGTTCTGCGTAATGATCCCGGCGAGGAGGTCGCGCTCCTCCAGGAGGACGAGCGCGCGATGCCCGGCGTTCGGCACGGTCCGGTTCACGTGCTTCCAGCCCACGTGGTTGCGCGCCCAGTAGTGACGGCGGAACTCCTCGTCGCCCACGAACTGCTGGTAGGTCATCGGGTTGCGGGGCGGGGAGTCGGGGCCGCGGTAGTCGGGGATGCCTGAGTCCGTGGAGACCCCTGCGCCCGTGAGCGCGGTGAACCGCAGGCCGGCGAGCACGTCGACGGCGTCGTCCACCGTGGTGCGGGCGACCTCGACGGGCTCCGGCTGCCAGGTGGTGGGTCGGGCTTGAGGGAACACGCTTACGAGGGTATGCCGGGAGAGGTCCGGCGGCGCCGCCATGTGTTCCATTTCGCACCGGACCGCATCCCGCTAGCCTGGGATCTCTTTGTATCGGAACGAGGGGACCGCGTGGGCGACTCAGCGATATCAAGGATCGACAGCACCCTGGCCGGCGACGACTTCGGATGGTCCGTGACCCTCGTCGGCGAGGACCAGTCGGACAAGCTCGCCACCCTCGCCCAGTACCTCGACGACGGGCACTCGAGCACCGGTGACGGCAAGCGCGTCCCGTCGGGGTACGCCTACTGGGGTATCGGTCCCACCATCGCCTGGTTCAACGCCTCGAACGACCCGACCTACATGGTGATCAAGGTCGGCACCGAGATGTTCCGCAGGCAGTGGCGCACCATCTCGCCGCTCGTCACCGACGAGTGCGTGCACCTGGTGAGCCTTGGCGTCGGCACCGGTGCCAAGGACGGGATGTTCCTGGAGACGATGTCGCGAGCCAACCCGTCGATGCTCTACATCCCGATCGACATGAGTGCGGAGATGCTCCGGACGGGCTCTCGCACCGCCGTCCGCGAAGCGCGTTTTCCGCTGGACCGCTCGCTCGGCCTGCAGATCGACCTCTCCCTGGACGGGAACCTCGAGGAGCTCAAGCAGTTCCTCGACCGGCTCGTCGACGACGAGCCGATCCTCTACTCGCTGGTCGGCAACACGGTCGCCAACTTCGACGGTGACGAGGACTTCCTGACCGGCCTCGCCAAGGTGCTCCGTCCACAGGACCGGATGCTCGTCGAGTTCGCGAGCACGGAGAGCCTGTCCGACGTCGCCGTGCGCGACACCGAGGCCGAGTACCGCCAGACCCGCGGGTTCGTGGAGTTCGTCGCGAGCGCCGTCCGCTACAACACCGACCTCAAGGTCGACCTGGAGCACATCAGGTTTACCGGATCGGTCGAGGACGAGAGCATCCTGTTGAAGGTGTTCTGGCAGAACACCGGCTCCGAGGCGATCCGGATGCACGTCCCGGGCAGCCGTCCGATCCGCCTCAAGCCGCAGGACACGATCCGGCTGTACACGACGCGCAAGTACACGACGGAACGCATCGACCAGCTGGTCTCCAGCGCCGGCCTGCGCACCACCCATGTGCAGCGCGAGCACTACCGGCACACGCAGCGGCACAACCCGTTCGGTCTGGAGCTGCGCCTCCTGGCGCCCGACGAGAACGCGCCGGTCCAGCTGCCGACGTTCGACGTGTGGAACTGATGCAGGCGCGGCTGCGCCTGCTGCGGCGACAGGCCCTGGTGGCGTGGTCGAGCCGCCGCTGGGCCCGCCGACGGCGCGTGATCGTCGCCGTGATCACCTATGCCCTTCTCGGCATCGCCTTTGTGCTCGGCATCCTGTGGATACTCGGCGTCGGACCCGAGTGGGAACCCTGGGTCAACTCGCTGACGCTTCTCGCGGGTGTCACCGGGCTCATCGTGGAGCGGCAGAACGCGGAGACCGAACGCCGCTCGGAGGCGGTCGCCTCGCTGGTCTTCGAGCTGCAGCAGAACCGCGCGATCGTCGAGCGCCGGCTCGCCGGGCTCCGGACCGGCGGTATCCGCGTCCTCTCGGTCAGTCCTCGGCTGGCACTGTCCGCCGTCGACGCGGCACTCGCCTCGGGCGTGCTGAGCCGGACGCCCGACAGCCCGCTCGTCGGGCAGCTGCACCGCTGGCGCGAGCAGGTGCAGGGCTACAACTGGCGCCGGGACCTCACCGAGTTCGAGCTCATGCTCATCAAGTACCAGGACACCGCCGCTGGATCGAACCTGTCCAGCCTCGCGAACGAACGGCTGTACCTGCTGCGCCTCCGCACGCTGCTCGACCAGCTGCACCTGGCGCTGCCCCAGGTCTGACGCCGACGACCGCTCAGCCGCGCCGCGCCTCGAAGAACTCGCGGAGCAGCGCCCCGCACTCCGCCTCGCGCACGCCGCCGAGCACCTCCACCTCGTGCAGCGCACGCTGGTCACGCACGAGGTCCCAGACGGACCCGGTGGCGCCCGCCTTCGGGTCCCACGCGCCCAGCACCAGGCGCCGCACCCTGGCCTGCACCAGCGCGCCCGCGCACATCGGGCACGGTTCGAGCGTCACCACCAGCGTGCAGCCGGTCAGGCGCCACTCGCCGCGCGCCGCGGCGGCGGCTCGCATCGCGAGCACCTCGGCATGCGCTGTCGGGTCCCCCGTCGCCTCCCGCTCGTTGTGCCCGACGCCGATGACCCGTCCCGCCTCGTCGAGCACCAGGGCACCGACGGGTACGTCGCCGGTGTCGAGGGCTCGACGCGCCTCGTCGAGGGCAGCGCCCATCCAGCGCTCCCAGTGCGCGCGGCGCTCGGCGACGCTCATCGCGCTCAGGCCCTCCGACGTCTCCGACACACCGCTCACCCTAGTGACCCGGACGTCCGACAACCCGGTGTGGCCCACGCGCGGTGTGGGCCTGACAACGTTCAGGGCCTCCACGCGGTCCTGGCGCGCCACTGCCCGGTAGCGTGGGTCCCATGCGCCTCCACGTCGTCGATCACCCGCTGGTCGCCCACAAGCTGACCGTCCTGCGGGACGAGACAACTGCCTCGCCCACCTTCCGCCTGCTCGTCGACGAGCTCGTCACGCTCCTGGCCTACGAGGCCACGCGGGACATCGCCACCGAGCCGCACGAGGTCAGGACTCCGGTCGCCACCATGACGGGCACCCGCCTCGCGTCGCCGCCGCCACTCGTGGTGCCGATCCTGCGCGCCGGCCTGGGCATGCTCGACGGCATGAGCCGCCTGCTCCCGACGGCGGAGGTCGGGTTCCTCGGACTCGTGCGCGACGAGGAGACGTTCAAGGCCGTCACGTACGCGAACCGCCTGCCCGACGACCTCACCGGCCGGCACGTGTTCCTGATCGACCCGATGCTCGCGACCGGTGGCACCCTGGTCGCCGCCATCGACTACGTGCTGGAGCGTGGCGCCCGCGAGGTGACGGCGGTCTGCCTGCTGGCGGCCCCCGAGGGCATCCAGCTGCTCGAGGAGCACGTGGGCGACCGCGCGAACCTGACCGTCGTCGTGGCCGCGGTGGACGAGCGGCTCAACGAGAAGGCCTACATCGTGCCCGGTCTGGGCGACGCGGGCGACCGCCTGTACGGCATCGTCTGATGCCATGGCCGGTCAGGCTCTGACGCTCAGGCGTCAGGCCTGGTCGTCGGTCTGCTCCTCGGCGGCCTGCTCCTCGGTGCAGGTGCCGTAGTCCTGCCAGGGCCACTGCCACTCACTGCCCAGGGCCGTCGGCGTCGCGCTCTGCGTCGGTTCGCACTCGATGCCGAGGCACGTCGCGCCGTTCACGGCGTACGACCACTCCACCTCGTGGCCCTTGCCCTCGAGCTCACGGAAGAGCCGTACGGTGACCGTGCCCTCGCTGCTGATGGGCGTCTGCCGAGTGAGCGTGAGGGTGGTGGCCTGCCCCGCCGGCACCTGCTGGTCGGCTCCGACGTCGTTGCTGCTCTCGCGGACCAGCACGCCCGTCCAGTCGCGGCCGGTCCGGTTGTCCACGGTCGCCATGAGCTGAACCTGCGAGTCGGCGGAGCACCGGGCCTCGGTGCTGACCGACACGGCCTCGGCGGGCCACTCGAGCTCGGCGCACGACTCGAACGCGACGTTCGTCGTGTCCAGCACCTTGCCTGCGGCCGTTATCTCGGCCGTCTCGGTGCCCCAGACGACCGGGTACTCGATCACCTGCGTCTGTCCGGCCTCCACGGTCCTGGTCACGTCCCCCACGTGGAACCGCACGGGCAGCGTCGACGCCGTGTTGTCGGCCGTGAAGGCGAACTTCTGCACCGAGCGGTCCTGCTCGGCGTCGAACTCGCAGGCCCCCACCATCACGGGCCTGTCGCCCAACGCCGGGGCGATGGTCGCGGCGTCGTAGTGCGCCGTCGGGTTGTCCTTGGACACGACCGCCTCGGCAGGCGCGTCGCCGTCCTCGTCCTTGCCGTCCCGTGAGAGGCGGAAGACCGCCTCCCCCTCGGGAACGATTACGCGCCCCGTGTCCACCGTGAATGTCACGGTGCCGCCTGCCGCCACGGTAAGAGGATCGGACTCAAGGTCGGTGCCGCCCGACGGCACGGTCATGACAGCGGTCATGGTCTCGTCCGACGTGTTGGTCAGCTTGCCCTCGACGACCACCGTGCCGCTCAGGTTGACAGTCCGCGCACTCACCTCGGTCGACCACGACGGCGTGTAGCAGTCAGCTGCCTGGTGGTCACCCGCAGGCACAGGGGTCTTGTAGGACCGGCCGTCCACATCGGTGGCCAGGACGAAGACCGCCTGACCCGCCGGGACCCGCAGACCGTCGTGCGCCGTCAGCTCGATGGACTCGCCGGGTGTGAGGCTCTTACCCGTGGAAGCACTGGTGCCGGCCGCCTGGAGGGCCACCCGTACCGCGCGCTGAGTCGTGTTGGTGTACGTGCCGGTCACCACGGCGTCGGCGGTGCCGGCTCCACCCTTGGCGAGGCAGGAGGCCGTGACCGTGCCCACGCCGTCCGTGGCATTCGCCCAGGCGGACGTCACGGTCACCGTCGCGGTGGTGGAGTACGCGTAACCCCCGGTGACGACCGGGCGGATGTTGGCGACGCCGAGCTCCGTGGCCTCCGCCGACGAAGCCTCGACCACCGACGTGACGTTCAGCGCTACGGCGCGGGCGTCACCGGGCGCGACCGGTGTCGCCGCGTCGGTGCCCGCGTGCGGGGCACAGAACCAGGCGTTCGGTGACTCCGCGGCCGAGCAGGTCAGCTCGGGCTGCTCCCCGGCCGGCCTGACGCCGTCGGGCAGCGACACCTCGACACCCCAGTCAGCGGGGACCGTGCGGTCGCCGGTGCTGTTGACGCGGATCGGCAGCGCCGCGGTCCCCGGGCTGCCCAGCGAGACGTTGTCGGTCGACGCGGACAGCTCCGGACCGAACGGCGCGACCGTGCGGTCCGCGAGATCGATCGTCACGTGGTCGAGACCGTCGGCCCACACCTCGGCGCCGATGGGGTAGTCACCACCGGCGTTGGCCCGGACGGGCACCTCGACGCGGTGCGCCTGTCCCGGTGCGACCTCGCCGAGCGAGCAGAGCAGCACGTTCGCCTGCTCGGTCGGGTTACAGGCGATCGGGCCGTCGTTCGGGAGCGGTCCCACCGTTGCGGGGGCGCTCGGCGACGCACTCGGCTCGGCCTGCGTCTCGCCGTCGGACGAGCTCTCGGGATCCGGATCCGTGCCGTCGGCGCTGTTCTCGCCCGCGCCGGCGTCGGGCGTCGGCGTCTCGGCGTCGTCGGCTCCCTCTGTCGGCTCCGCGGTGTCCCGGACGAGCCGTCCTCCCACGCCTGTGCCGAACGGACCTTCGTCCGGCGTCATGGTCAGACCGTGGGGAAGCGTGAGCTCCAGCTGCGTACCTGTCGCGGCGACCTCGCCCGCGTTCGTGATGGTGAACCCCAGGATCTGGTGCTCGCGGGGAACCAGCGGGTCCGAGGCGTCGGTGTAGTCGACACGAAGAACTGCCTGCGTGCTCGGGTCCGGCTCGAGGTTGTTCTCGGACGGCGCCACCGGCTTGCCGTTGATCTCCTCGGCACCGGGCAGCCCACGGCCGTCCTCGGTGCTGATCACCCTGTCGGCGGCCACCGGCTCGGGGTCGCCGGGGCCCGCGATCTGCAGCGCCGCGACCACGCTGACGGCGGCGACGGCGATCGCGCCGGCCGCCACGCTGCCGCCCGTCGCCGCGGCGAACGCACTGGCGGTGGCGGAGACCGCGGAGGACACCACACCCGAGAACGTGCCGGTCGAGGCAGCACCGACGGTCGCTGTCGCCGCCGGCGCGCTTCCGACGGCCGCGCCCGCGCCCGCCTTGGCCGCGACGACGATGCCACCGATCGGCGCACCCGCGCCGACGAGAGCCAGACCGCCCGCACCGAGCACCAGCGGGGCGATGACCGTCTTCATGCCGTGCGCGACGTCGTGCAGCTCGAGCACCAGAGCGCTGCAGGTGCCGCAGGTCGCCAGGTGGTCGGCGATCTTCGTGGTCTCCCGCTTGGACAGGCTGTCCCGCACGTACCCGCCGAGGAGCGGGTTCACGGAGCGGCACGTGTCCGAGGGGGCGTGCGTCAGGTGCTGCTGCAGGTAGCCGGCGCGCAGCGCTTCCTTGGCCCGGTAGAGCAGTGCCGAGACGCCGTTGGGGCTGAGACCCAGCACCGGCGCCACCTGCGCGGGCTTCAGGTCGTCGACCAGTACGTACCAGAGCACCTCGCGCCAGCGCTCGGGGAGGTCGAAGTAGGCCTTGGAGACGACGCTGCGCTCGAAGCCGGCGAGCGCGGGGTCCTCGTCGGATGCGACCCGGCCGACCACCGACTCGATCTCGTCGTCGGTGCTGGGCCGCGTCCGCGCGGCACCGCGGGAGACGTCGAACGACCGGTGGCGGACCACTGTGTACAGGTAGGGACGGAACCCTGCGTCGGGGCCGGCGCCGCGGCGAAGCATCTCAAAAAGCTTGCTGAAGGCGTCCGCGACGACATCGTCGGCGTCTGCGGGCGAGACGTACTGACGCGCGAGCGCGCGCGCGGCCCCCGCGTGGCGCTCGTAGAGCACGCCGAAAGCCTCGCGATCACCCGACCTGACCTGCAGGATCAGTTCCGCGTCACTCGGGGTTTCCCCTGTGCTGCTCTCGGCTTGTTTCACGTCTACCCAGACTCTCGGCCGTGTCCCTGCCCAAGACTATAGAGCCACACCGCCATCTTAGGGGCTGAAAAAAACATTACCAGGATGATCTTCGGGTGAAGTGCGGTACACCACCCCTGAAGGTGCGTCATGATTGGTCTCCGTGAGGGTCCCTTCATCATGAGCGAGTCACAGCAGGAGGCGCAGGTGCGAGTGCATGACCTGCGCGAGCGGTGGCGCGCCAGCAGTCTGGCCTCGGTCTGGATCCGACCGAACGACTGGGAGCACCCGGCCGCTGAAGCGCTGGCAGAGGCATTGGCTGAGGGCCGCGGAGTGATAGCTCCCGCGGAGCGTCTTGGCGCCGCGCGGGCCGCCGTCGGCGCCGGGATCACCGAGGCGCTGGACGACGTCGCCTGTCTGTATGCCGCGTTCGGCCGCCCCACCGACGTCGGCGCGCTGCGCGCCGCGGCGATCGGCTGGGTAGGAGAGCGCGAGCGGGTCCCCTATCAGGTGGCCACGCACGACCCGTCGACAGGCCTGCCGACCGGCGAGTACCTGGGCGAGCGCCTGCGCGAGACCTACGGCACCGCGCAACGCTCCGGCTCCACCGCAGGGACCACCCACTGCCTGCTGGTGCTCGACGTCGGCCTCGACAGCCTCGACACCTGGCAGCGGCTCGCGCGCTCTGCGGCGATCGGTCGCACCCTGCACCAGGTCTTCGGTGAGGGCCATCCGATGGCCGCCGTCGGCGACGGCACCTTCGTGGTGCTGTGCGAGCGCGGCCCCGCCACCGCGGAGCTGGGTCAGTCGCTGCGCCGCGTGGTGGAACGCAACGCGGAGGTGCTCGGCCTCACCACCGAGGTACGCAGGCCGACCCGGGTCTGGGTGGAGCGCCTGCCGGGGACGCACGACGACGCGCTGCTCCTGCTGGACCACCTGGCTCGCTGAGCCGCCGAACCGCGGACATCGAACAAAGAGCGAGAGCGCCCGCTCACCGTCGAGCGGGCGCTCTGCCTCGTTCTGTCTCTACTTCGTTCTGTCTCTACTTCGTTCTGCCTCTGCCTCGTTCCAGCCCTGCCGCTTTCTACAGGGCCGGTCGGCGCTCCTGGAAGGTGAGGCAGTCGGCGTGCCCCGGCTGCTCGGGCCCGGCGCCCACACGGATCGACGAGGCGCCGCACTCCAGGTGGTCGTTGTGCACGCACTCGCCGCGCTGGCAGGCTCCGACGTGGGCGATGACCTTGTCGAGGCCGCCCTTGGTGCTCAGCGGGATGAACGTCGCACAGGAGGCGTCACCTTCGTGACCTGCGATGGTGACGGCGCCGGCGTGGCAGCCGTGGTCGTGGTTGTAGCCGCAGCCGTCGATCGAGCACTCGGCGACCTCAGGCATTTCCATCAGCGTGCTCATGACTCACTCCTCGTTGGTGCGCTGGAACCTCCGGAAGAGCTCGATCATATTCCGGAAATGCAGAACGCGTAGAGCAAGGAATGCCTTACCTATCTTTTCGCGCGCATTCTTGATTAACGAAAGAATTGCGTTACCGAAATTGGCCGGCGATCGGGAGCACTCAGTCCTCGCGCCGAGGAGTCGGCCGCCAGAGCACCACTGCTCCACCGCCCACGCCGCGATGCTCGAGGTCGACGCGCATCGCCGCGCTCCGGACCCGCTGGCCCCGTTGCACGACGACGACGTCGCCGGCAGCCGGACCCGCGGCGAACACACGCCCTTCCTCCTGGACCCGCATCAGCAGGTCACCGAGGCGTTCCTCGAGGACCGAGACGTGCGCCTCGAGGGCGAGGATGCGCTTGATACCGGCCAGGTTGATGCCCTCGACCTGCGCGAGCCGCTGTACCTGCAGAAGGCGCGCCACATCCCGGCGCGAGTAGCGGCGGCCGCGGCCACGGGTGCGCCGGGGTACCACCAGGCCGAGCCGGTCGTACTGGCGCAGCGTCTGCGGGTGCATACCCGCCAGCTCCGCTGCCTTGGAGACGGTGAGCACGGGTGCGTCGTCGTCGACCATGCGCCCCTCCCTGTCTCATCGCTCGGAACTGCGTGCGGGCAGGTTAACCGACCGCGGCACGGTGGGGACCGTGCCCCACCGCGCCGGACGTCATTCCATCGCCCGCTCGGCCAGACTGGCGCGCACGTCCTCGCCGTCGCTCTCCGCGGCGAACGTCTCGATCGCCTGCTTGGCCTTCTTGCTCAGCTTCTGCGGAACGACCACCTGAACGCTGACGAGCAGGTCGCCGTTCGCGGTCGCCGTCTGCACGCCGCGCCCCTTGACACGCAGCGACCGTCCCGACGGGGTCCCCGCAGGCACCTTCAGCCGGACGGCCGAGCCGTCCAGGGTCGGTACCTCCAGCGTGGTCCCGAGTGCGGCCTCGGCGAACGTGACGGGCACGGTCATGCGCAGGTCGAGCCCGTCCAGCGTCCAGACGGGATGGGGCGTCACGTGCACCGTGACCACCAGGTCACCCGCGGGGCCACCGGCGACGCCCGGCTTGCCCTTGCCGCGCAGCCGGATCTTCTTGCCGTCGTTGATCCCCGCGGGGATCCGGGCGGTGATGGTGCGGCCGTTGACGTCCAGCTCGGCAGTCGTGCCCTCCACTGCCGCACGGAACGGCAGCGTGACCTGCGCGACGACGTCGGCACCCTTGGTCGGCGCGCCGAACCCCGTCGGGCCGGCCGAACCGTAGGCGGACCGGCCCCCGGCGCCGAACATCGAACCGAGGATGTCCTCGAAGCCCGGGGCGGCGGCGCCGCCCTGCGAATAGCGGACCCGTGGCCCGCCCCGGCCGGCGGGACCCTGCCCACCGCCGAACATGGCGCCCATGATGTCCTCGAAACCGCCCGCCCCGGCACCGCCGGGCCCGGCGGAGAAGCGAGCGCCGCCGGCCATCGCGCGCACCGCGTCGTACTGCCTGCGCTGCTCCGGGTCGGACAGCACCGAGTACGCCTCGCCGATCTCCTTGAACCTGGTCTCGGCGGACGCGTTGCCCTGGTTCTGGTCGGGATGGTGCTGACGCGCCAGCTTGCGGTAGGCCTTCTTGATGGCCGCGTCGTCGGCGTCCTTCGGCACGCCCAGCACGGCGTAGAAGTCCTTCTCCATCCAGTCCTGACCGGTCATGGCACCTCCTTCCGCGTCTTCCGCGTCGAACCGGTGGTCGTGCTCGTCGGGACCTGGATCCCGACGAGCACGACCACCGGTAGATCACTCAGGTCCGACGACGCCCACGCGTGCCGCCCGGACCACCTTCTCGCCGATCTTGTACCCGGGCTCCACCACGAGGTTCACCGTGGAGGCCGTCGCGTCAGCGTCGGTCGAGTGCATGAGCGCCTCGTGCAGGTTGGGGTCGAACTCCTCCCCCACCTTGCCGAACCGCTCGACGCCGAACTTCTGCAGGCTCTGGTCGAGCTTCTCCGCGATCGCCGCCATGGTGCCGCTCAGCTCGCCGTGCTGCTTCGCGCGCTCGACGTCGTCGAGCACGGGCAGCAGCGCGGCCAGCACGTCCTGCACACCCCGGTTCCGTGCGGCCTCCTGGTCGCGCAGAGCCCGGTTGCGGTAGTTCGTGAAGCTGGCCCGCTCGCGCTGCAGCGCGTCCAGGTGCTCCGCGGCCTCGGCCTTCGCCTTGAGGACCTCGGAGGCCTCTGCCGCCTCACCGGACGGCTCGAAGTCGAGTCCTTCCAGCGGGTCGGCGTCGGTCTCGGCAGGCTGAGCCACCGGGGCGGCCTCGTCGTCCGAGGCAGGCCCGTCCACCGAGGCAGACTCGTCCGACGGTTCGGCCGGACGGCTCTGCTCGCCGGAGTTGTTCACCTTGCGCTTGTCCGTGAAGTGGAAGGGGTGCTCCTCCGAGCCCTCGGGCTCAGGGGTCCCCTGCGGGTTCTCTTCGGTCACTTGCGCTCTTCCTCGTCGTCCACGATCTCGGCGTCGACGACGTCATCGTCAGCGGCGGACTGGGCGTTCGCCTGCGGTGCGCCGTCGGCGCTCTGCGGCGCCGCCTGCTCGGACGCGTACAGCGCCTCGCCGATCTTCTGCGAGGAGGCGCCGAGCTTCTCGTACGAGGTCTTGACCGCGTCGGCGTCCTCGCCCTCGAGCGCGGACTTGACCGCGGCGATGTCCGCCTCGACCTCGGTGACGACCTCTGCGGGGAGCTTGTCGCGGTTGTCCGCGATCTGCTTCTCCATGGAGTACGCGAAGGCCTCGGCCTGGTTGCGGGTGTCCGCCTCCTCGCGACGCTTCTTGTCCTCCTCGGCGTGCAGCTCCGCGTCCTTGACCATGCGGTCGATGTCGTCCTTGGGCAGGGCCGAACCGCCGGTGATCTTCATCGACTGCTCCATGCCCGTGCCGCGGTCCTTGGCGGACACGTGCACGATGCCGTTGGCGTCGATGTCGAACGTGACCTCGATCTGCGGCACGCCACGCGGGGCCGGTGCGATACCGGTGAGCTCGAAGACGCCCAGCGGCTTGTTGTCGCGCGTGAACTCACGCTCGCCCTGGAACACCTGGATCGCCACGGACGGCTGGTTGTCGTCAGCGGTGGAGAAGACCTCGCTGCGCTTGGTCGGGATGGCCGTGTTGCGCTCGATGAGCTTGGTCATCACGCCACCCTTGGTCTCGATGCCGAGGGACAGCGGGGTGACGTCGATCAGCAGGACGTCCTTGCGGTCACCGGTGATGACGCCGGCCTGCAGGGCGGCGCCGACGGCGACGACCTCGTCCGGGTTGACACCCTTGTTGGGCTCGCGGCCGCCGGTGAGCTCCTTGATGACGTCGCTCACGGCGGGCATGCGGGTGGAGCCACCCACGAGCACGACGTGGTCGATGTCCGAGACGGAGATGCCCGCATCACGGATCACGGCGTGGAACGGCGCCTTGGTCCGGTCGATGAGGTCCTGCGTCATCTGCTGGAACTGAGCGCGCGTGAGCTTCTCGTCCAGGTGGATGGGGCCGTTCTCGCTCATCGACAGGTACTGCATCGAGATGTTGGTGCTCGTCGAGGACGAGAGCTCCTTCTTGGCCTGCTCGGACGCCTCGCGGAGCCGCTGGAGCGCGATCTTGTCCTTCGACAGGTCGACGCCCGAGGAGTTCTTCACCTGCTTGATGAGGTACTCCACGACGCGCTGGTCCCAGTCGTCACCACCGAGGCGGTTGTCACCGGAGGTGGCGCGCACCTGGATGGTCGAGAAGTCGTCCTCGTCCTTGCCCACCTCGAGCAGGGAGACGTCGAACGTGCCACCACCGAGGTCGAAGACGAGGATGAGCTCGTCCTCCTTGCCCTTGTCCAGGCCGTAGGCGAGGGCGGCCGCGGTGGGCTCGTTGACGATGCGCTTGACGTCGAGGCCCGCGATCTGGCCCGCGTCCTTCGTGGCCTGGCGCTCGGCGTCGTTGAAGTACGCCGGGACCGTGATCACGGCCTCCGTGACGGGCTCGCCGAGGTACTCCTCGGCGTCGCGCTTGAGCTTGCCCAGGATGCGGGCCGAGATCTCCTGCGGCGTGTACTTCTTGTCGTCGATGCTCACGGTCCAGTCGGTGCCCATGTGGCGCTTGACCGACGAGATGGTGCGGTCGACGTTGGTGACCGCCTGACGCTTGGCGACCTCACCGACCAGCACCTCGCCGGTCTTGGAGAACGCGACCACCGACGGGGTGGTCCGCGAGCCCTCCGCGTTGGCGATGACGGTGGGCTCTCCACCCTCGAGGACGGTCACCACCGAGTTCGTGGTGCCGAGGTCGATACCTACTGAGCGTGCCATGTGACTGCCTTCCTCCGACAGATTGAGTCTTCTGCACTCAACTTAGGCCGGAGCTCGCCTGGAAGCAAGCCCGCACCCACAAAGTTGAGTCCACTTCACTCAACCTCCTTCGGGACCGGAAAGTTCCCGGCCGGGCGCCTCCGGGCGCAGGACCACGTTGACCTGCGCAGACGCCGCCCCCGAGAGCGCAGGATTATGGTGGCGCCATGCCCTTCGAGACCGCTCTGACCGACGACGTCACACTCCGGGAGCTGACCAAGGACGACGCGGAGGCGGTCGCTCGCGCCTACGTGCGCAACCGTGAGCACCTCGCCCCCTGGGAGCCCGCTCGCCCCGAGGCGTTCTACACGGAGGAGTGGCACAAGGAGCACCTCTGGGCGCAGGTGCTGGAGAACTCCACCGGGCGGGCCCTGTACACGGTGCTCGAGGTGGACGGCGAGATCGTGGGCAGGCTGAACCTCACCGACATCGTGCGGGGCGCCTTCGAGAACGGCCATGTCGGCTACTGGCTGGACGCCCGGTTCACCGGCCAGGGCCTGATGACCCGCGCCATCGAGGCGCTGGTGGAGCATGCAAGGGACGAGCTGGGCCTGCACCGTCTGCAGGCCGCGACGCTCCCCCACAACGAGGCGTCGCAGTCCGTGCTGACCCGTGTGGGCTTCGAGCGGATCGGCTTCGCACCGGGGTACCTGAGGATCGCGGGGCAGTGGCAGGACCACGTCCTGTTCCAGCTGCTCCTGCACGCCGGCTGACCACCACGCGGTGCGACACGCCGTCGTCGGCCTTGTTTCGCCCCTGTCAACGGGCGCGACGCCCTGACCTGCGGTACACAAGGGTGCACGACCGAGGCCACAGGGGTGGGGGCATCGGACGCGTACCCCGCGGGCCTGCCCGCGGGTGCCTGATGCCCGGGACCCCGGGCCTCTACGGGGGGAGACCACCATGGCAAGCATCCACGGAAGCTCGTTGTCGATTGCGCTCCTGACAGCCTTGCTCGATCCCGAGGAGGACGGTCTCAGGTCACCTCACGTCCAGGACCTCCTGCAGGAGGCGCTCGAGACCCGCGAGGACGCGCGGGACGTGATCGTCGCGCTGCTCGCCTCGTCCGGCTCGATGCTGCGGCAGATCAGCTACCACAACGAGCAGGAGCCGCTCGAGTCCCTGCAGAAGGTCGCCCTGGGCTTCCAGCGCAAGGTCGTGCAGCTGCCCAGCTGAGTCAGCGCGCGGTCCGCGTCGCCACCGACTCGGCGTCCCGCAGCAGGCGGAGTGCGTTACCGCTGGTCAGCTTGCCAAGGTCGGCATCGGACCAGCCGTTGTCGGCGAGCGCCGCGAGCAGACGGGGATAGCCCGTCACGTCCTCCAGCCCTTCGGGCAGGGTGGGCGTCCCGTCGTAGTCGCCGCCGAGTCCCACGTGGTCGACGCCTGCGACCTCGCGGACGTGCTCGACGTGCGCGACGACGTCGGCCAGCGTGGTGCGGGGCTGCGGGTGCCGGGACCGCCACTCGGCGATGAACGGCTCGAACGCACCGAGGTCGGTGTTCTTGATGCCCTGGGCCGCTGCCGCCTCGGCGCCGGTCGCCCGCCACTCGGCGACGGCGGGCGACACGAACTGCGGCACGAACGTCACCATGCAGACGCCGCCGTTGGTCGCGAGCGTGGTCAGGACGTCGTCGGGCACGTTGCGGGGGACGTCGCAGACGGCGCGGGCGCTGGAGTGGCTGAAGACGACGGGTGCCGAGGTCACTCGCAGGGCGTGGCGCATGGTGCCGGCGGAGGTGTGCGAGAGGTCCACGAGCATGCCCAGGCGGTTCATCTCGCGCACGACGTCCTCGCCGAACGGGGAGAGCCCGCCCAGCACCTCGTCGTCGGTGGCCGAGTCGGCCCACGGCACGTTGTCGTTGTGCGTGAGGGTCATGTAGCGCACTCCGAGCGCGTGGAGCATGCGCAGCACGCCGAGCGACCCGTCGATGGAGTGGCCGCCCTCCGCGCCCATGAGCGAGGCGATCCGCCCGTCGGCCCAGGCCTGCTCGACGTCGGCGGCGGTCAGGGCGAGCCGGAGCGTGTCCGGGTACTTCCGCACCATGCGGTGCACGCAGTCGATCTGCTCGAGGGTCGCGGTGACCGCCGCCCCGCCGGCGAGCTGTGCGGGCACGTAGACGGACCAGAACTGGGCGCCCACGCCGCCGTCGCGCAGGCGCGGCAGGTCGGTGTGGGTCGCGGTGAGCCGCTGGGCGATGTCGACGGCGTCGAGGTCGTAGAACGACTGCTCCCGCAGCGCCCAGGGGAGGTCGTTGTGGCCGTCCCAGACAGGGTGCTTCTCGAGGAGCGCGGTGAGGCGGTCGGCAGTCGTCGTCATGCGGACGACGCTATCGCGCTGCCGCGTCGCCCGGCCCGGCCGGGTAGGGGTCAGGCGTGGGGGGGGCCCCGGGGGGCGGGGCCGCGGGCCGCCAAAAGCGGGGGGGGGGGAGGCAAACCCCGGACC
>NZ_JBFAKY010000061.1:0-15506 GCF_040656015.1 Promicromonospora sp. NPDC050249
ACCATCGAGACCGACGGCACCACCGTCACGGTGACGTTCACGGCCGGGCAGTTCGTGAACCAGTCCAAGCTGTACGACCTGGTCATGGTCCCGGAAACACGCTCGACCACCGGATCTGCGCGAGCACCCCTCCGGGCGCTCCCCAAGTGACCAACCGACGATGACGCGGCGGAAGATGAGATGGCTGTTCTGACACCCCAACGACCGGCACCGGGCTCCGGTGCGCCACAGCGCGAGTCACGCAGACTCGGCTTCTCCCAGCGGCTCGGCCGGTGGGACGTGAAGCTTTCCCCCTACCTGTACATCTCGCCGTTCTTCATCCTGTTCGCGGTGACCGGCCTGTTCCCGCTCGCGTACACCGCGTTCGTCTCGGTGCACGACTGGAGCCTGCTCGGCGGCCAGGGCGACTTCGTCGGCCTGGAGAACTTCACGTTCGTGCTCGCCCAGCCCACCTTCTGGAAGGCCCTGGTCAACACGCTCTCGATCTTCGTGTTCTCCTCGGTCCCGCAGGTGATCATCGCGCTGATCATCGCGGCCCTGCTGGACCAGAACCTGCGGGCGGCGACGTTCTGGCGCATGGGCGTGCTGATCCCCTACGTGGTCGCGCCCGTCGCGGTCTCGATGATCTTCGGCCGCCTGTTCGCCGACCAGTACGGTCTGATCAACGCCATGATCTCCGCGGTCGGGCTCGACCCGATCGCCTGGCACGGCGACCGGATCGCCAGCCACGTCGCCATCGCCACGATGGTCAACTACCGCTGGATGGGCTACAACGCCCTGATCTTCCTCGCGGCGATGCAGGCCGTGCCGCGCGACCTCTACGAGGCAGCGGTGATCGACGGCGCCGGCCGCGTGCGCCAGTTCTTCTCCATCACGGTGCCGCAGATCCGCGCCACCATCATCTTCGTCGTCATCACCTCGACCATCGGCGGCCTGCAGATCTTCGACGAGGTCCGCCTCTTCGACTCGGCAGGGCTCGGCGGTCCGGACCAGAACTGGATGACCACCGTCGTGTACCTGTACGACCTCGCCTGGGGCGACCAGCGCAGCCTCGGCCGGGCATCCGCCGTCGCGTGGATGCTGTTCCTCCTGATCGTCGCGATCGGCCTCGTGAACTTCCTGGTCACGCGGCGGATCTCGTCGTCGGGCACTGCAGTCAAGAAGTCCAGGCGCAAGAGCCTCACCGGAGGGAACGCATGAGCTCCGTCGCTGTCACCGCCCAGACCGCTGGTGAGGGTGCCGCCAAGGCCGCCCTCCGCCGCCGGGAACGAACGTCCGTCGGGAGCACCAACCGCCGCGCCGGCTGGGTCGTCTACGCGCTGCTCGGGATCACCCTGCTGATCTCGGTCTTCCCGCTCTACTTCACGCTGCTCCTCGGCTCGTCGGAGCCGATCGCGATCTCGCAGAACCCCGTGCCGCAGTGGCTGCCGGACTCCTCCTTGTTCGCTCAGTTCCGGACGGTCATCGAGGCCACCCAGATCAACTTCTGGCTGGCGCTGACGAACTCGGTGATCATCGCGGTGATCGTCTCCGCAGCGGTCGTGCTGTTCTCGACGCTCGCCGGGTTCTCGTTCGCGAAGCTGCGCTTCCGCGGCCGTGGCCCGCTGCTCGTGTTCGTCATCGCGACGATGGCGGTCCCGACCCAGCTCGGCGTGATCCCGATGTACATCCTCATGTCGGAGCTGGACTGGATCGGCAAGCTGCAGGCGGTCATCGTGCCGTCGCTGGTCGCCGCGTTCGGCGTGTTCTGGATGACGCAGTACCTGTCCGAGGCGCTGCCGTACGAGCTGATCGAGGCCGCCCGCGTGGACGGCGCCTCGATGATCCGCACGTTCTGGAGCATCGCGCTGCCCGCGGCACGCCCGGCCGCGGCGATGCTCGGCCTGTTCACGTTCGTCCAGCAGTGGACGAACTTCTTCTGGCCGTCGATCGTGCTCAGCTCGGAGAATCCGACGCTGCCGCTCGTCGTGAAGTCTTTGCAGGCAAACTACTTCGTGGACTACTCGCTGGTCATGGGCGGTGTGTTCCTCGTGACGCTCCCGCTGCTGGTGATCTTCGCCTTCGTCGGCAAGCAGCTCGTCGCGGGCATCATGCAGGGAGCTGTGAAGGGATGACCCACGGGATGACACTCAACGTCAAGACGACCGCGGAGGCACGGCGCGAGCCTGCCCCTGGCATCGCCCTGCCGTACACGCCCACCGCACCCCGGACGGGGCCGACCGCCAACACCACGGGCACCGTCGGCTTCCCGGACGGGTTCCTCTGGGGTGCGGCCACCGCCGCCTACCAGGTGGAGGGCGCCGCCCACGAGGACGGCCGCGAGGACTCCGTCTGGGACGTCTTCGCCAAGGTCCCGGGCGCCGTGCTCGGCCAGGAGGACGGCGAGGTCGCCTGCGACCAGTACCACCGCTACCCCGCCGACGTCGCGCTCATGAAGGACCTCGGCATCAAGGCGTACCGGTTCTCGACCTCGTGGTCCCGGGTGGTCCCGGGCGGCCGCACGGTCAACCCTGCGGGCCTGGCGTACTACGACCGGCTCGTGGACGAGCTGCTCGGCGCGGACATCCTGCCGTGGCTCACGCTGTACCACTGGGACCTGCCGCAGGCGATCGAGGCCGAGTCCAACGGCTGGGTCAACCGCGACACCGCGTACCGGTTCCGCGACTACGCGGTCACGATGCACGAGGCGATCGGCGACCGCGTCGACGTGTGGACCACGCTCAACGAGCCGTGGTGCGCCGCGTTCCTCGGCTACACGGGCGGCCAGCACGCGCCGGGCCGGCAGTCCCGCGAGGACGGCCTCGCGGCCGCGCACCACCTCTCGCTCGCCCACGGCCTGGCCGTGGAGGCGCTGCGCGAGCGGGCACCCGACGCGAACCTCGGCATCACGCTCAACTTCGAGGTCGAGGACCCGGTGAACCCGGACGACCCCGCGGACGTCGACGCCGCACGCCGGCTCGACGGTGGGTTCACCCGCATCTTCGCGGACCCGATCCTGCGCGGGGCCTACCCCGAGGACGTGCTGGAGGACGTGCGCGAGTACGGCCTCGAGCGGCACATCCACGACGGCGACCTCGAGATCATCTCGACGCCCATCGACTCGCTCGGCGTGAACTACTACCACGGCAACGCCGTGTCGGCGACGCCCGCCGAGCGGCCGCTGGAGGGTGGCGCCCCGGTCACCCGCCCGTCGTCGTCCCCGTTCCCGGGCGGCGACGGCGCGTACACGCACCCGCGCGGCCTGCCCGTGACCGACCAGAACTGGGAGGTCCAGCCCGAAGGCCTCACCCGGCTCCTGCTGCGCCTGCAGCAGGACTACACGGGGCCGCGCGGCATCGCGCTGTACGTGACGGAGAACGGCAGCGCGTACGAGGACGTCGTCGGACCGGACGGGTTCGTGGACGACCAGCAGCGCCTGGAGTTCATCGACGTGCACCTGCGTGCCATCAAGGACGCCATCGACGAGGGTGCCGACGTGCGCGGCTACTTCGGCTGGTCGCTGCTCGACAACTACGAGTGGGCGTGGGGCTACGGAAAGCGCTTCGGGCTCGTGCGCGTCGACTACGAGACGCAGGAGCGCACGGTGAAGGCGTCGGGCCGCTGGTACGGTCAGGTCGCGCGGGCCAATGCCGTTCCGGAGCGGTCGGCATCGGTCCTCACGCGGCCCGGCAACTCTGGCGACGGCGACACCAACGGCGAGGACAAGGCGGTTCCCCAGGCGTGACGACCTCAGGCCCACCCACCCTGGATGACGTGGCACAGGCGGCCGGGGTATCCCGGTCGACCGCGTCGCGCGCCATCAACGGTGGCCTGCGCGTCTCCCCCGAGGCGCAGGCGGCCGTCGACGACGCCGTCGCGCGCCTCGGGTACGCACCGAACCGCGCCGCCCGGTCCCTCGTGACGCGGCGGACCGACTCGATAGCCCTCGTGGTGCCGGAGCCGGACCAGCGCATCCTGACCGACCCGTTCCTCAGCGGCACCCTCGCGGGTGTCAGCGAGGGGCTGGCCGGGACCGATCTCCAGCTCGTGCTGCTGCTCGCCCGGCCGGGCGAGCAGCGCGGGCGGGTGGGCCGCTACCTGCGCAGCGGTCATGTGGACGGCGTCATCGTGGCGTCGCACCACCGGGGCGACCACCTCGAGACCGAGCTCGGGCCGACCATGCTGCCCGCCGTCTTCGTGGGCCGCCTCTTCGAGCCCGACCCGATGTTCTCGCGCGGCCTGCGCTACGTCGACGTCGACAACGTCACGGGCGGGCGTATCGCCACCCAGCGGATGATCGATCGCGGCCGCCGGCGCATCGGCACCATCACCGGGCCGCTCGACATGCCGGCCGGGGTGGACCGGATGGTCGGGTGGCGAGAAGCGCTGCGTGACGCCGGCCTGCCCGACGACGCAGTGGTCGAGGGCGACTTCACGGTCGCGGGGGCAGCTGTCGCGGCGGCCCGGCTCCTCGACGCGCACCCCGACCTGGACGGCATCTTCGCCGCGTCCGACCTGATGGCGGAGGCCACGCTGCGCGTGCTCGCCGACCGCGGCCGGTCGGTGCCCGGCGACGTCTCGGTGGTCGGGTTCGACGACCTCGGCATCGCGGAGACGACGTCGCCGCGGCTCACGACCGTGCACAACCCGGTGGTGCAGATGGTGGGTGCCGCGACGAGCATGCTGGTGGACCTGGTGGCGGGCCGCCCGGTCCGCGACGAACGCCGCATCTTCGCCCCCCGCCTGGTCGAGGGCGACTCCGCCTGACCCTCGGTCCGCCGAGGTAGAGCGCCTGTCCGGACAGGCGCTCTACCTCGGCGACCTCTAGGCGGTGCGCTGGTGGCCGTAGCGGTGCATCGTGCGGCTCACCGCCTGCTCGCGGAGCATCGTCAGCAGCTCGCGGCGTCCGCTCGCCAGGACCGGGGCGTCCAGCACGGTCACCGTTCCGAGGCGGCTCGCCGCCGCGTCGCGCAGGCCCGGGGCCTCGCCCACCACGCGGATCCGGCCGGTCACCTTGCCGTCGGCGACGGCGTCGGCGAACGCCTCGTCCGTCATGTCCCGCTGCCCGACGACGGTCGCCTGCACGTCCGCCCGCGCGGCGGCGGCCAGCACGCGCTGCACCTCGACGTCCGGCGCGTCGACGCCGACCCGCACGGTGATCCCCGGGACCGGCCGGTAGCGGAACACGTTCGACTCGACGCCGAGCCCCGAGGGGTCGTGCGCGGGGGCGAACTCGGTCACCCAGGCGCGGTCGTCGTCGGCCCGGGCCCAGGCGAGCCAGCCGGACGGGTCGGCGGTGCGCGACGGCACGTCCGGCGCGTCCTCCCACCGGCCGAGCTGCGCGACGTAGTTGGGCCCACCGGCCTTGGCGCCCGGTCCCACGGAGGACGCCTTCCAGCCGCCGAACGACTGGCGCTGCACCACAGCGCCGGTGATGTGCCGGTTCACGTAGGCGTTGCCGACCTCCACCCGGTCGAGCCAGTGCGCCACCTCGGTGTCGTCGAGGGAGTGGATGCCACCGGTGAGGCCGAACGACACGGCGTTCTGCAGCGCGATCGCCTCGTCGAGCGTGCGGGCGGTCATGATGCCAAGGACCGGGCCGAAGCACTCGGTGAGGTGGAAGAACGAGCCGGGGCGGACGCCGTCGCGCACGCCGGGGGTCCAGAGCCGTCCGCGGCCCAGGCCTGCCTCGCGGGCCACCGCGTCCAGGCGGCGTGGCCGCACGAGCCAGGTCTCGCCGGGCTCGAGCGTGGTCAGGGCGTGTAGGAGCTTGCCCTGCGCCGGTTCGGTGAGCGGTCCCATCACGGTCGCCAGGTCGGTCGCCGGTCCGACGGCGAGCGACGCCACCGCGTCGACCAGCTGCCGCCGGAACCGCTCGCCGGTCGCGCTGCGCGGGTCACCCACCGAGCCGACGAGGATCACGAGCGAAGCGGCGGAGCACTTCTGTCCCGCGTGCCCGAACGCCGAGCGCACGACGTCCGCGACGGCCAGGTCCAGGTCCGCCGACGGCGTCACGACTATCGCGTTCTTGCCGGACGTCTCGGCGAGCACCGGCAGCTCGGGCCGCCAGGACGCGAACATCTCGGCGGTCTCGATGGCGCCGGTCAGGATCACGCGGGACACGCCGTCGTGCGTCACGAGCCGGCGGCCGAGGTCGCCGTCGGGCACACGGACGAACTGCGCGACCGAGCGGGCCAGCGCCGAGTCCAGCCCGATCTCCGGGGCGACCTCGTCGAGCGCGGCGTGCACCGCCTCGACGGCGATCTCCAGGCAGCGCGGCGTAGGCGGCGCGGGCTTCGCGATCACCGCGGTCCCGGCCGCGAGGCCGGCGAGCACGCCGCCGATCGGGATCGCGACGGGGAAGTTCCACGGCGGGGTGACCAGGGTGACGCCGTCGGGCGTGAAGCGGGCGCCCTGCCAGGCCTCCGACGTCGGGTCCAGGGCCTCTGCCGCCTGCGCGTAGTACGCGGCGAAGTCCACGGCCTCGCTGACCTCGGGGTCGGCCTCGGCCACGGTCTTGCCGGCCTCGTGCACCATGGCCGCGACGAGGTCGGCGCGAGCGGCCTCCAGGTGCTCGGCCGCGGCGCGGAGCACGCGGCCCCGGTCGGTCGCGGACACCTTGGACCACGCGGCGCCCGCGCGGCGGGCGAGCGCCACGACGTCGTCCACCTGGGCCGACGTCGCCAGCGGCTCGGCGAGCGCCGGGACGTAGCCGGAGAGCGGGCCGGTGATCTGCTGCGCCCACGCGCGGTGCTCGGCGACGGCGGGGTCGGTGTCGGCGGCGTTGCGGAACGGTCCCGTCACCGGCTGCGGCGCGGGGCGCGGGCGACGGCGCGGGGTGACGTCGTCGTCCGAGTAGTGCACGCCCAGCTCGACGGACGCACGGAAGGCGGCCTCCTGCCGGTCCATGGGGGCATCGGTGGTCGAAGCCGTCGAGGCCGGAGCGAACGCCGCGTGCAGGAAGTTCTGCTCCGCCGCGTTCTCCTCCAGGCGCCGCACCAGGTAGGAGATGGCGACGTCGAAGTCCTCGTCGCGCACCACAGGGGTGTACAGCACCACCCGGCCGGCGTCCTTGGCGACCTCGTCGCGGACCGCCGCTGCCTCCGCCGGGGCCATACCCTGCAGCATCTCGATGTCGAGCGCCTCGGAGACGCCGCGCGCCCGGCCGAGCAGGATCGCGAGCGCCACGTGGAACAGGTTGTGCGACGCCGCACCGATGCGGACCGCCTGCGCGCGCTCGGGGCGCAGCGCGTGGTCGAGCATGCGGACGTAGTTGGCGTCGACGTCGGGCTTGGACGTGTACGGCGCCTGGGGCCAGTCGTGCAGGGTGGCCTCGACGTGCTCCATCGCCAGGTTCGCGCCCTTGACGATGCGCACCTTGATGCGCGCGCCGCCGTCGGCGACCCGCTGGGTGGCGAACTCGGTGAGGGCGTCGAGGGCGTCCAGCCCGTCGGGGAGGTAGGCCTGGAGCACGATGCCGGCCTCCAGGTCGCGGAACTCGGCGCGGCCCAGGATCTCGGTGAACACCGCGGTGGTCAGCGCGAGGTCGCGGTACTCCTCCATGTCCAGGTTGAGGAACACGCCGTGGTCGCGCGCGGCCCGGTACAGCGGCAGCAGCTGCTCGACGACGCGGTCGCGGGAGCCCTCGAGGTCCCACGTGACGAGCTGGGCCGCGACGCTGGAGACCTTGACCGACACGTAGTCGACGTCCGGACGCTCCACGAGCGCGATGGTGCGGGCCAGCCGGCCGGCGGCCTCCTCGGCGCCGAGGACCGCCTCGCCGAGCAGGTTCACGTTGAGGGTGTAGCCCTCGGCCCGGGTGCGGGCGAGGTGGGCGGTGAGCCCGGCACCGGCGTCGGCCACGAGGTGGCCCACGAGCTGGCGCAGGCGGGCGCGGGCAGCCGGGACCACGATGCCCGGGAAGGCCGGGGCGGCCAGGGCGCCGGCCCGGAACAGGGCACGGTCGGTGGGGCTCAGGAAGGTCGCGCTGCCGGCCTGCTTGCCGAGCCTTGCCAGTGCCTTCGCGGCGACGTGGGTGTCCTGCGGGCGGGCGACGTCGTCGACGAAGCCGACGGCGAGCTCGAGGCCGGCGGGGTCGGACACGAGCGCACCGAGGGCGGCGGACGCGCGGGCCACCGCTCGGTCGGTCTTGGAGCCGGCGGTCTTGGAACCTGCGGCCTCGGCGCCGGCGTCCGTGCCGGTGGCGGTACCGATCCAGGTCCTGGCGAGGGCTACGGCGTCCTCGACGAGGGTGTCGGCGGCGGGCTGCACGGTCGGCTCGGTCGGAGCCTGCGCCGTGGCGCTGTCCTGTGCGCCTGCGCCCCCGGTCGGGACTGTGGCGGAAGCGGCGCGGTCGCGCCGGGCGGAGGTCTTCATTCCTCCAGGGTGCACCCGAAGCCGTTCACATGTATTGGCGAGATCACTCGCTGTCGGCACCGGTTTTCGCCAAGTGCGCGGCCGCGCGCCGCGTAGCATCGGAACCCCATGAGCAACCCGTCGAACAGCACGGCCCGGCCTGAGACGAGGGCCCTGCTGGCAGCGCTGAACCCCGCAATGGTCTCCCTCATGGACGAGCTGTCCGGGGTCATGTTCTGCGCCAAGGACGCCGACGGGCGCTACGTGCTCGTGAACCAGGTCTTCGTGGGGCGCACGCGCGAGAGGTCCCGCCGGGACGTGATCGGCAAGCGCGCCGCCGACCTCTTCGTGCCAGAGCTCGCCGAACGCTACGAGAACCAGGACACCCACGTCCGCACCACCGACAAGCCGCTGCGGGGCGAGCTCGAGCTGATCCGGCACGTCGGAGGGGCGCCGGGCTGGTTCCTCACCTCGAAGCTGCCCCTGCACGACGAGTCCGGCGCGTACGTGGGACTGGTCTCCGTGTCGCAGGACCTGCGCTCCGGGGACGCCGACGACGCGACCATCCAGGCCATGGCCCGGTTGCGCGCCGACATCGAGAACCTGCTCGAGCACGGCGAGGTCCCGTCGGTGACCGATCTCGCCGTGCTCGCCGGGTGCAGCCCGGCGTCCCTGGACCGCCGGGTCCGGCGGGTCTTCGGGCTCTCCCCGCGCCAGCTGGTGCTCCGGCTGCGGGTCGACCGCGCGGCGCACCTGCTCACCACGAGCACCGTGCCGCTGGCCGACGTCGCGACCGCCGCGGGCTTCTACGACCAGCCCTCGTTCACGCGCACGTTCGCGCGGCTGACCGGCGAGACGCCGTCGTCGTTCCGGAGCCGGTCGCGGCGCGGCTGAGCCGGCCGGCAGAGCCTGAGGCGGCTCCCCCTAAATTTCCGGGTTACGGAGTCGTTGCCGGAAAATTACCGGATGCATCCTTCACCGTCGCGCACCGCAGCCCATCGAAGCGATACGGTGATGGAGAGGCGCAAACCCCGCGCCGCGCAACCCGCGCCCCGCTCCCAAGGCGGTAGGCGCCGTTCTCCCCGGAGGACCCACGTGACGACGACAACGACGTCCACACCCGCATCACCACCCAGCCTCGCGCCGTCAGGATCGCCCGTCGAAGGTTCCGCACTCGCCACCGCGCACGCGCAGCTCGCCACGGCGGCCGAGATCCTCGGTTACGACGAGGGCCTGCACCGCATGCTCGCGACGCCGCGCCGTGAGATCCACGTCGCGGTGCCGCTCCGCCGCGACACGGGCGAGACCGTCCTGTTCCACGGCTTCCGCGTGCAGCACAACGTGAGCCTCGGCCCAGGCAAGGGCGGTCTGCGCTACCACCCCTCCGTCGACGTCGACGAGGTGCGTGCGCTGGCCATGTGGATGACCTGGAAGTGTGCGGTGGTCAACCTGCCGTACGGCGGCGCCAAGGGCGGCGTCGCCATCGACCCCCGCAGCTACTCGCAGGCCGAGCTCGAGCGCGTGACCCGGCGGTACACGTCGGAGATCATGCCGATGATCGGCCCCGACACCGACATCATGGCCCCGGACATGGGCACCGACGCCCAGACCATGGCCTGGGTGATGGACACCTACTCGGTCAACCGCGGGTACACGATCCCCGCGGTCGTGACCGGCAAGCCCCTCGCCGTCGGCGGTTCGCTGGGCCGCGGCACGGCGACGTCGGCGGGCATCGTGCACGTCACGTCAGCCGCGCTCGCGGAGGCCGGCATGGCCCTGAGCGACGTGTCCGTCGCCATCCAGGGCTTCGGCAAGGTCGGCTCGCACGCCGCGGAGATCTTCGCGGCACGCGGCTCGCGCGTCGTCGCGGTCAGCGACCAGTACGGCGGCATCCGGGCCGACGGCGGGCTCGACGTGCCCCGGCTCATGGAGCACGTGCAGCGCACGGGCTCGGTGGTGGACTTCGCCGACGCCGACCGGGTCTCCAACACGGAGCTCCTCGCGCTCGACGTCGACGTGCTGGTCCCGGCCGCCATCGAGGGCGTGCTCGACGAGACCACTGCCGGCAGCGTCAAGGCCCGCTGGGTCGTCGAGGGCGCCAACGGCCCCACGACGGCGGCCGGCGACGCGCTGCTCGCCAAGAACGGCGTGACGGTGGTCCCGGACGTCCTGGCGAACGCCGGCGGCGTGGTCGTCTCCTACTTCGAGTGGGTGCAGGCGAACCAGACGTACTGGTGGACCGAGCAGGAGATCGCGGACAAGCTGGAGCACCGCATGATCACTGCTTACGCGGAGGTCTCGGCGCTGGCTCAGCGCGAGCACCTGTCGCTGCGGGACGCGGCGCTCGTCATCGGCGTCAAGCGGGTCGCGGAGGCGCACCAGATCCGGGGCCTGTACCCCTGACCGACCGCCCGTCGGTCGAGCTTGTCGAGGCCCGGAGGGTCTCGACAAGCTCGACCGGCGGAGGCAGGCACACCGTGACCAGGCAGGCGCCGCGGGCGCAGGGGCCTACGCTCGCGCCATGGACGAACTCGTAGCGCGCCTGCGCGCCGCAGGCTGTGTCTTCGCCGAGGACGAGGCGCGGATCATCACCGAGGCCGCCGACGGCGACGTCGCCCGCCTCGAGGAGCTCGCCGCCGCGCGCGTCGGCGGGCTCCCGCTCGAGCATCTGGTGGGCTGGGCCGAGCTCGACGGTCGCCGCTGGCTGGTAGCGCCCGGCGTGTTCGTGCCGCGGCAGCGGTCCGAGCTGCTGGTCCGGGAGGCGGCCGCACGCGCCGCCGACGCCGGCTCCGGCCCGGTGCTGCTGGTCGACCTGTGCTGCGGCTGCGGGGCACTCGGCGGCGCCGTCGCGGCCCGCCTCCTCGCGGCGGGGCGCGACGTCGAGATCCACGCCGCCGACGTCGACCCGGCTGCCGTGACCTGCGCGCACGACAATCTCAAGGCACTGTCCGACGACGCTGCCGCCCCCGGCACGGGCGCGCTCACCGCGCACACCTACGCGGGCGACCTCGCCGACCCGCTCCCGGCCGAGGTGTGGGGCCGCGTCGACATCCTCGTCGCGAACGCGCCGTACGTACCGACGTCCGCGATCAGCCTGATGCCGCCGGAGGCCCGCGAGCACGAGCCGCACGCCGCGCTCGACGGCGGCGACGACGGTCTGGTGATCCTCCGCCGGGTGATCGACCTGGCCCCGAGGCTCCTGCGCCCAGGCGGGCACCTGCTGATCGAGACGAGCGAGGGCCAGGTGAGCGCCGCCGTCGAACACCTGGTGGCATCCGGGCTGCGGCCCACGGTCCTGTCCGACGAGGACCTGGGCGCCACAGCCCTTGCCGCCACCCTGCCTGGGTAGGCACGCTGGGCCGGTCTCCCTCGGGGAGACCATACGAATCCGGGGTGTGTTGCTCTGCGTAGACATTGTCCACGCAGAGCAACACACCCCGATCGCATACCGGTGCCCCGGGGCGTCTCCTGAAGGGGCCGGTCAGCTCAGGGGCTGGCGGGACGCCCAGGCCTCCAGGCTCGTGCGCGGGCCCGTGAAGAACGGGATCTCCTCGCGCACATGACGGCGGGCCTCGGTCGCGCGCAGGTCCCGCATCAGGTCGACGATGCGGTGCAGCGCGTCGGCCTCGAACGCGAGGATCCACTCGTAGTCACCGAGCGCGAACGCGGACACCGTGTTGGCCCGGACATCCTTGTAACCCGCGGCCGCCATGCCGTGGTCGCGCAGCATGGTGCGGCGCTCGGCCTCGGGCAGGAGGTACCAGTCGTAGGACCGCACGAACGGGTAGACGCAGATGTAGTCGCGCGGCGCCTCCCCCGCGAGGAACGCCGGCACGTGCCCGCGGTTGAACTCGGCCGGACGGTGCAGTGCGGCGACCGACCACACGGGCTCCAGCGAACGCCCCAGCTCGGACGCGCGCAGCCGCTGGTAGGCGCCCTGCACCGCCTCGATCGACGCACCGTGGGTCCAGAGCAGGAGGTCGGCGTCGGAACGCAGGCCGCCGATGTCGTACCAGCCACGGGTCACGAGGTCGCCGGTGGTCGCGGCGGGGTCGCCGCCCCCGCCGACGGCGGCCTCGGCGTCGGCCACCACCGCCTTGCGCTCGGCCTCGTCCGCGGGAAGCGTCTCCGTCACGGAGAAGACCGAGAACATCGTGTACCGGATGCCCTCGTTGATGGCGGCCGTGTCGATCTCGTGACCGGTGTCCCCGTGCACGTGTGCGTCGTTCATGTGTTGCCTCTCGGTCGTGGCCGTCCCGCAGGACTCATGAGTACAGGTCGGTGCTGCACAGCGCCGGGACGCCGCTCGGCTCACCGTCGCGCCGCAGGCAGCAGCCCGGCGCGCAGACCGAGCGGAGGGCCGGGAGCGAGCCTACGGTCGCCTCGGTGACCTCGTCGCCGCGGGCCAGGGCCGCCCGTTCGAGCAGCAGGTCGACGAGACCACTGACGAACGGCCGGCGCGTGCCCACCGTGCCGGCACGGACCGCCGTCATGCCGAGGTCCTTCGCGGTAGCCAGCGCCTCGGTGTCGAGGTCGTAGGCCACCTCCATGTGGTCGGAGATGAACCCGATCGGGGACAGGACGACGTTGCGCACGCCGTCGGCCGCCAGAGCCTCCAGGTGGTCGTTGACGTCCGGCTCGAGCCACGGCTGGCTCGGCGGGCCGGAGCGCGAGCAGTACGCCAGGTCCCAGGGCACGTCGTGCCCGAGCCGCTCGGCGACCTGAGCGGCGACGACCCCGGCGAGATCGAGGTGCTGCTCGGAGTAGGTGGCGTGCGAGATCCGCGACGCCGCCTCCATGGTGTCCGGGATCGAGTGCGTGACGAACACCAGCTTGGCGTCGGCGCCGGAGCCGCCCTGTGCCGCGAGCTCGGCGTACGCCTCGACGACGGCGTCGACGTTGGCCTGAGCGAAGCCCGGGTGGTTGAAGTAGGAACGGACCTTGTCGAACTGCACGCCCGTGGACCCGTCGGGGCCGAGCTGTCCGCGCTTGTCCAGCGTCACCGCGAGGTCCTCGCGGTACTGGCGGCAGCCCGAGTACGACGAGAAGGCGCTGGTCACGAGCGCGACGGCACGTTCGGCGCCCAGCTTCTCCAGCTCGTCCACGGCGTCGCCGGTGTACGGCTCCCAGTTGCGGTTGCCCCACACGACCGGCAGGTCGATGCCGCGGTCGGCGAGCTCGGCCTCGAGCGCCGCCTTCAGCGCGAGGTTCTGCTCGTTGATGGGGCTCTTGCCGCCGAACCCGTAGTAGTGCTCGCCCACCTCCTCGAGCCGCTCGTCCGGGATGCCCTTGCCTGCGGTGACGTTGCGCAGGAACGGCACCACGTCCTCCGGTTTGTTCGGGCCACCGAAGGAGTAGAGCAGCAGGGCGTCGTACGGCGCGGCGTCGTGCGCCGCAGGCTGGGGGGAGTTCGCGGGCATGGTTCCATCTTTCCACCGTCCGCGGTGCGGGCCCGCCCGGAGAGGGGCGAACGGGACGTGACATCGATGCGACGTCCTGTCAGAACCCACCTCGGACCGTGCCGGACGGAACGCCCGCGTCGACGCTCGCGGCTCATGACGCCTTGCGCCGGGCGTGCGTGTTCCCGCGGTCCAGCCGCTCGCGCAGCCCCGGGAGCACGTCGACCAGGCCCGACGGCGCCGGGCTCCGGGTCACCAGCGACAGCCGGACCCCGAACCGGACCGGCGCGGGCACTATCCGGTCGCCGGGCGCCGCGTACCAGCGCGCCACCATGTCGGGCACGACGACGGCGCAGCGGCGCTCCCGCGCGGTCCGCACGGCCGACTCCGCGGTGGCCGAGTGCCGAACCTGCGCACCGAGATCGGTCAGCCGCTGCAGGAGGATGTCGCGCGACAGGTCGAGCGCACAGCAGACCACCGTCTGCCCGGCGTACGGCCGCCGCCCGGACCCGCGCTCGGGAGCGCCGTCGGGCAGCAGCGTGACCAGGTCGTGCTGGCCCACCTCGGTGACCACGAGGCCCCTGGCGATCGGAACCTGCTTCGCGATGGTCACGAACGCCGCGTCGAGCGTCCCCCGCTCGACCCACTCCAGCAGCCGCGGACCGTGCTCCACCTCCGGCTGGAGGACCACGTCGCCGAGCAGCACGTCCAGCACCGCGAACAGCGTGCCCGCGAGGCTGGGGATGGTGCCGACGGACACCGTCCGCGACTGGGCGGCCGCGAGCGCACGGCCGACTATCGCGCCCAGGTGGTCGAGGACGTGCGCGGCCTGCTCGTAGAACTCCCGCCCGGCCGCCGTCGGACGCGCACCGGTGGTGTCCCGGTCGAACAGGGTGACGCCCACGCGCCGCTCCAGCGCGGCCAGCCGCTGGCTCGCCGACGGCTGGCTCACCAGCAGCTCGCGTGCGGCGGCGCCGAGCGACCCGTGGCGGGCGACCGCGTCGACCAGCCGGAGGTCCTCGACCGTGGGGTATGAGCTCATAGCCCCAGCCTATGTCGGGTCATGCCAGAGGGCCGTCTACCGGGCACTGCGCCGCCCGCTCAGGATGAGGCCGTGCGTCACCCACACCTCGTCACCCTGACCGCCACGACCTTCGTCACGTGGACCGGCCAGCGCGTCACCGCCGTCGCGCTGCCGCTGGTCGCGCTCGACCAGACCGGCGACGCCTGGACCACCGGTCTCGTCGGCGGCGTCGCGGGCCTGCCGCTGCTCACCTCCGCGTGGTGGGGCCGGCGCCTGCGGGCGCGGCTGACGTCCGGCCGCTCGCTCGCGATCCTGCTCGCCGTGCAGGTGCTCGGGCTGGTCATGGTGCCGGTTGCCGCGGCGACCGTCGGTGTCGGCGCGGTGGTGCTGTGCGCGACGGGCCTCGTCACCGGGACGACGTCGGCGATGCTCGCGCCCGCGCAGCGCGCCCTGACCGCCGACCTTGCCGAGCTGCCAGGCAACGGGCCCGACGTCGGTGCACGGGCGCTGGCCTGGCAGGACCTCGCACACCGGTCGTCGATGATCTTCGCGCCGCCGCTCGGGGCGTGGCTGCTGGTCGTGTGGGGCGCCGAGCCGTTGCTGTGGTGCGAGGCGGCGGCCGTCGCGCTGAGCGCCGTCGCGATGCTGACCGTGCCGGGGGCCGAGCGACGTCCGCCGGTCGAGCTTGTCGAGACCTCACCAGGGCTCGAAAAACAAGAACCACAAGGTTTGACCCGGGGGGGCCAACG
>NZ_JBFAKY010000062.1:0-15127 GCF_040656015.1 Promicromonospora sp. NPDC050249
GGTGTGCCCGGTGCGGGTATCGATCAACCACGCCAGCGCGTCGGTGCGGGTCTCGCTCGTGGGGGCGACCTCGGCCATCACGCGGGCGTGGTCCAGGCCGAGGGTTCCGGTGACCAGTCGCTCCCGGGTGACGGGGAGCGCGGTGGTGAGGCGGCGCGCGATCGTCATGTCCTTGCCCGCCGTGGACGCGGAGATCCCTTCACGCAGACGCAGCCAGGTCGTGAACGTGCGGGCCGTGCCACCCGAGCGCCAGGACCCCTCGTCCTCGATCCGGGGCAGCAGGGTGTACCGCACACCGTCCAGGCGGCCGGTCAGCCGACGGATCCGGGTATGCGCCTCGGCCAGGCGGCTGATGTTCGGGGCGTCCCAGCCGGTCAGGGTCTCGAGGTCGGTCAGGGTAGTCAGTTGCGCGGTCGCGGCCTCGATCAGGGCCAGCACGTCCTCGATCGAGACCGCAGCAGGCAGGCCACTCGCGGGTCCACTGTTCGTCGTCTGCTCCACCGTGCCCACCCCCGCCCATCCCGACGCTCGCCTCTAGTACTCACTCCCTTGCTATCTCCATTATCTCGAACAGTCGTACGTACCGCAGCGCGAAACTGAAATCTGTGGATAACTCCTCAGGGCACGAACGGGGCGCCTCTGAGGCCAGTCCCGGTAGCCCTGCCAGTGCGATCTCAGCTGGTCAGTCGGTGCTCGCAGGCTGGCTCACACCGTCGTGGGGCCTGCTCACCAGGCCTCCGCTGTCGGGGGCGCTCTCAGCCTCCTGGGTGGCCGCCCAGCTCGCCAGCAGCGCGAACTTCTCCGCGGAGTCGGTGTTCGGGGGAGGGCTGTACGTGACGATCTGCAGGCCGGCCTCGCCGGGCATCGCGAAGACGTCGAACGCGACGGTGACGCGGCCGACCACCGGGTGCCGGAACGACTTGACCCCGGTGCGGTGCTCGTGGACGTCGTGCCCCGACCAGTCCTCGCGAAACTGCGGGCTCCGGGTGGAGAGCTCGCCGATGAGCGCGGTGAGCTCCTTGTTGAGCGGGTCGCGTCCGGCCTCGAGCCGCATGATCGCCGCGGCGGTGCGCCGGGCCAGTGCCCAGTCGACGTAGTAGTCCTGGGCGCGGCGGTCGAGGAAGATGAACCGGGCGATGTTCGGCGTGCCGTCGGTGTCGAAGTGCGGGGCGTACAGGGCGCGACCCATGACGTTCGCGGCGACGAGGTCCTGGTTCGAGTTGTGCACGATCGCGGGCACAGCCATGTTGTCCAGCACGCGCTGCACTGAGGTGCGTACCGACTGCGCGACGGGCTTGCGGTCGCGCGCGGCCGCGGAGGCGGGGGCCGTGCGGGCGAGGTCGAACAGGTACTCGCGTTCGGCGTCGTTCAGCTGGAGGGCGCGGGCGATCGCGCCCAGCACGCTCTCGGACGCGCCGCGGATGTTCCCGCGCTCCAGCCGCGTGTAGTAGTCAAGGCTGACGCCGGCGAGCATGGCGACCTCCTCGCGGCGCAGCCCGGGTACCCGCCGCTCCCCGCCGAAGTCGGGGATGCCCGCCTGCTGCGGGGTGACGTTCGCGCGGCGGGAGACCAGGAACTCCCGCACCTCGTCCTTGGTGCTCATGGATTCCACGGTATGCGCGACCCCGCCGCCGTGGGAGGCCCTGGCAGGGCACCCCGGCCGGGGTGTCGTCGTCCGACCACCTCGACCGACTGGGCGGCCAGCGCGAGATACACCCCGGCCGCGAGCACTATCGACGCGGTGGCCACGATGCCGAGGGGCAGGATCGTCGCCGCGCCCGCGACGCCGACGAGGGGCGGGGTGACGCCGCCGAACCCGAACCGGACCATGCCCAGCAGCGAAGACGCGGTGCCGGCCAGGTGCGGGTACTCGACCAGGGCGAGCGTCGTCGCCGGCGGCGAGGTGATCGCGACGCCACAGGCCAGGGCCAGGAGCGACACGATCACCACCCACAGTGGCAGAGTGGTCAGGCCGGCCCCGAGCAGGCCGAGGGCGCCGACGCCCGCCACGACGATGCCGACGGTGAGGGTCCGGGGCAGGCTCCAGCGCTCGGCGGCTCGGCTCGCGAGGTAGCCGGAGACCATGAACCCTGCCGAGTTCAGGCCGAACGCGAGCGCGTAGCCCTGCGGAGAGAGCCCGTAGATGCCCTGCAGCACGAACGTGGCCCCCGAGAGATACGCGAACAGTGCCGCGTACATGAAGCCCTGGTTGAGCACCGCGCCCAGGAACACCCGGTCGGACAGCAGCACCCGGAAGTCCCGCCCCGTCTGCGCGAAGCCGCCGGTGGTGCGCCGCGCCGCGGGCAGGGTCTCGGGGAATGCGACAGCGGCGGTCACCAGGAGCGCCGCGCCGACCACGGCGAGGAAGACGAACAGGCCACGCCAGTCCGTGACAGTGTTCAGCTGCCCACCCAGCAGCGGTCCGACGACGGCGGCGAGCCCGCCGACCACGGTCAGCCGCCCGTAGAACCGGATCAGGGCTCCGCCCGAGAGGACGTCGCGCCCGGCGGCCTGGGCGATCACGATCCCGACGCCGCCGGCCAGTCCCTGGACCAGCCGCGCGAGGATCAGCAGCTCGACGGTCGGGCTCGCCGCGCACAGGGCAGACGTCACGACGTACGCGACGACGCCGATCAGCAGAATGCCGCGCCGCCCGAACCGGTCGGACAACGGTCCCGCGATCAGCTGCCCGGCCGCGAGGCCGACCAGACACGTGGTCACGGTGAGCTGCGCGACGGACGTCGCCGCGCCGAGCTCGGCGGTGAGCGCCGGCAGTGCCGGCAGGTACAGGTCCATGGAGATCGGCCCGAACACGGTCAGCAGCAACAGCAGGGTGGGCAGGAACCGGCCGAACCGAACGGGCGCGGGAGCAGGGGACTGGGACATGGGCATGGCGATGCTCCTTCACTGCACGAACGGGTGGTCGGCGTCGAGGCCGGAAGCGGGGCGCCGCCGGGAGTGCTGGCTCCCGGCGGCGCGGCTGTCAGAGGGTGAGCAGCACCTTGGTGGCCCGGCGCTCGTCCATCGCCCTGTAGCCCTCGGCCGCCTCCTCGAGCGGGAGGGTGAGGTCGAAGACCTTGCCCGGGTCGATCGTCCGGTCCCAGATGAGCTGGATCAGCTCGGGCAGGAACCGGCGCACGGGGGCGGGGCCGCCGTGCAGGTGCACGCCGGTGAAGAACAGGTTCAGGCCGTCAAGCTTGACGCCGTGCGTGACACCGACGTACCCGACGTAGCCGCCCGGCCGGGCGGAGTTGATGGCCTGCCACATCGACTCCTCGGTGCCCACCGCCTCGACGACGCCGTGGGCGCCGTACCCGCCGGTGAGCTCCTTGACCTTCGCGGCGCCGGCGTCGCCGCGCTCCTCGACGATGTCGGTGGCGCCGAACTCGCGGGCCAGCGCCTGCCGCTCGGGGTGGCGGCTGAACGCGATGATGCGCTCCGCGCCCAGTTGCTTGGCGGCCAGGACCGCTGAGAGACCGACCGCGCCGTCGCCGACGACCGCGATGGTCTTGCCGGGACCCGCCTCGGCGGCCACGGCGGCGAACCAGCCGGTGCCCAGCACGTCCGAGGCGGCGAGCAGCGACGGGACGAGGTCGGCGTCCGGCGTACCGGGGGTGGCGACCAGGGTGCCGTCGGCCAGCGGGATGCGGGCGAGCTGGGCCTGGGTGCCCTCCGAACCCATCATCACGTTATGGATGCAGCGGGACTGGTAGCCCGCCTGGCAGATCTCGCACGTGTTGTCCGAGGCGACGAACGAGCCGACGACGTAGTCGCCGACCTTGATGTTCCGCACCTCGTCGCCGACCTGCTCGACGATCCCGATGTACTCGTGGCCCATCGGGGTCGGGCCGTTCAGGGCCTCCACCCCGCGGTACGGCCACAGGTCCGAGCCGCAGATGCACGCGGCGGTCACCCGGATCACGGCGTCGGTCGGCTCGATGATCCTGGCGTCCTCGCGCTCCTCGACCCGGACGTCGCCTGGCGCATACATGACAACTCCACGCATGGGGGTACCTCTCCTTGCTCGGTTCCCGGGCCGAGCGGTGCGGCACGGGGTCAGTGCTCCTGTCGGAATCCATCAGACGCCAGCGCGCCTCCGGGGTGGGAGGCCCGAAGAGAACCCCTCAGCGGGTCGACCCGGCCGGTCGACCCGGCCGGTCGACCCAGTCGGTCGACGTCGGCCCGCGAGCCGATGGCGACAAGCGGCCTGCTTTCAGGAAGGCTGTGACCTGCAGCGTGTTCATCGCGGAACACCTGAGAACCCACCTCACAACCCACCTCACAACCCATGGAGCGCAATGGCCCGCATGCCGCAACGACCCGGCGCCCTGCCGCGATCGCCGAGAATGCGGAGACCGGGTGCGCAGCACGACCTGGCGCGCGTGAGGTCACCGCGGGTCCCACGTGCTCGTATCGCGGGCGGGCGGACCCCGTCGGTCGGTCTGCCCGCGAACCCGTTCGGGTACGCGGTGCTCGCGACCCTGGGTGTCGGTGCGGGTCTCGTGGTGCTGGGCGCCGTCGAGGCGGTGGCGACGGTCCTCGTGTACGTCGGGCTGGCGCTCTTCCTGGCACTGGCGCTGGACCCTGGGATCCGGTTCCTCGTCTCGCGGGGGATGCTGCGGTGGGTGGCGGCTACGGCGATGATCGTCGGATCCGCCGCCGTCCTCGCGCTCTTCGTCGTGGCGGTGCTGCCGCTGGCCGTCCCGCAGGTCGGGATCTTCGTCACCCAGCTGGTCGACGCGCTGCGGGAGCTGCCCAACCAGGCCTGGTACGTCTGGACCAACGACAACCTGGTCGCACTCAACCTGAACGGTCTGCTGGCGTCGGTGACCGAGCTGCTCACCGATCCCCGCCAGCTCACGGCGATCGCGGGTGGCGTCCTGCAGGTCGGCACCGGGCTGATCAACGGCGTGACGGCGGTCATCATCGTCGCGGCCCTGACGATCTACTTCGCGGTATCCCTGCCGACCATGGTCGCCGCCGTCCTGCGGCTGGTGCCCCGGTCCCGGCGGGACATCAGCGGTTCCCTCCTGAACGAGGTGCTGGAGTCCGTGGGCCGGTATGTCGCGGGCCAGCTGTTCCTGGCGACCATCAACGCCACGTTCACCCTGCTGCTGACGGTGTTCGCCGGCAGCCCCGCACCGATCCTCCTCGCCGTCCTCGCGTTCATCGCGGCACTGATCCCCGTCGTCGGAACGGTCATCGGCTCGATCCTCGTGGTTCTCGCGACGCTGACGGTGAGCCCGGTCGCGGCGCTCGTCGTCGCGATCCTCCTGCTCGTGTACATGCAGGTGGAGGCGTACGTGCTCTCCCCGCGGGTGATGAGCCGCGCCGTGGCGGTGCCCGGTGTGCTGGTGATCGTCGCGGCCCTGGCCGGTGCGGCGCTCGGCGGGATCCTCGGCGCCCTCGTGGCGGTCCCGGTCGCGGCGGCGGGCCTGCTCGTCATCAACCGTGTGGTCATCCCGTACCAGGAGACGCGGTGACGGGCTCTACCAGGCGGTACGGACCGCCGGGAGAGTGCTGAACGCGGCATCGGTGCGAGGGATCGCGCTCGACGGAATGGCAACGTTGCCATGAGCAGCATAGGGGCATTCCGGGAGACCCCCGCGACGAGCCGCCGGGTCAGGCGCGGGCCGGCTCCTGGCGGCCGACCATCTCGGCGATCCACACCGGGGCGTACGGCGGCGTGCAGCCCGGCGAGGCAGGGTAGTCGGCGAGGACCTGCAGGTTCTCGCCGATGCCGATCGCCCGTGCGCGTCGGCCCGGGTCGTTGATCCCGATCATCGCGAGGCACGTGTTCATCGCCCACTGCGTGTTCTCGGGTGCGTCCTTCATGTCCCGCTCGATCGTGTCGAGCAGCGCGTCGAGGTCGACGTCGTCGGGCGCCTTGACCACCTTGTCGCTCTGCAGGGTCCAGCCGGCCCTGCCGACCAGGTCGGCGCCGTCCGCGGCCCAGTCCTCGCGGAACTCCTCGCCGAACCTGCCGGGCTTCACGACGTTGACGACGAACCAGTCGAGCAGCTTGGGGGAGCGGATGTCGTGGACCATCGCGTCGACCTCGGCCGGGGTGAAGGACCGCGGACGACAGACCAGCGTGGCGAGGAGGCGGGCCGCCGTGTCGCCGGTCGCCCAGAGCTCGACGGCCAGCTCGTGCTGCTTCTTCAGGCGCTTCGCGACGGCGCGCAGCTGCGAGAGGTTGACGCCGTGGTCGTCCCCGTTGCGCTCGTTGACCGCGCGGAACCTGGGGTTCTCGAGCGCGGCGAGCTCCTGCAGGACCTCGTCGAGCGGCGTGGGGTCGGCCATGGAGGTTCCTCTCGGCGCGGCGGTCGGCGCAGGTCGGCGCCTCGATGCCTCGTCGTCACGATAGATCACTCTACGAAGGCCTGGGCGCGCCGGTCGCGGGGCGGGCCGGCGGCAGCACCACCCGGGGCGGGGGTGCCAGGTCTGCTGAATTTCGTTCGCCCTGGCCCGACCCGGTTCAGCCGGGCTGGAGTATTCGGCAGAGCCCGCAAGCTCGGGTCCCGGCCGAACGAAGTTCAGCCCACCTGGCACCTGCCGCAACAGCTGTCAGTACCTCGGAGGTGACTACGCTTCCGCTGAGGGACACGGGCCGCACGGCACTCGTGTCAGCAGCGGTGGTCGCGCCCCCTGCCGCACTTCGCCCTTGCCAAAACGCTTCGATTGGTATGCAATATATTGCATGCCTATTCCTGCGAGCGTGCCCCCGATCGGTCGGCGTCTGCTGCGCGACGACGTCTACGGACGTCTCCGCGACGCCATAGTCGACGGCAGCTTCGCGCCGGGGGAGCAGCTGCGCGACGGCGATCTCGCGGCCTGGCTCGGTGTCAGCCGGACGCCGGTGCGCGAGGCGCTGCTCCGCCTGGCCGAGGCCGGGCTGGTCGTCGCGCGCCCCGGCAGCTCGACGACGGTGAGCTCCCTGGACCTGCGGGACGTACGTGGCGCGCGCGACGTCGTCGCGGCGATGCACGAGGTGGCCGTGCGCGAGGCGGTGCGCAGCCTCACGGAGGCCGACCTCGACACCATGCGTGCGGCCAACCGCGAGTTCCGCGCGGCGATCGAGGCGGGTGACGTCGAGGCGGCGCTGCGGGCCGACGACGCGCTCCACGACGTGCCGGTGGCCGTGGCGGCGAACCGCGCGCTGGCGTCGGTCCTCGACCAGTTCACGCCGGTGCTGCGCCGCGCGGAACGTCTGCGGTTCTCCACGCTGGGCGGCCGCGCGTCGTTCGCGAGGCACGACGAGCTGATCCGGTTGTGCGCCGCGGGGGACGCGGACCAGGCGGCGGCCGTCGCCTTCGACACCTGGTCCACCCTGCCCACCGACCCGGACCTGTCCCTCGACCCGCCCGTGAACGAGGAGTGACCATGGCCCTGTCCGACTTCCCCCGCCACCCGCTGACCTTCGGGCCGAGCCCCGTCCACCCGCTGCCGCGCCTGAGCGCCCACCTCGGGGGTGCGTCGGTCTGGGCCAAGCGTGAGGACTGCAACGCAGGCCTCGCCTACGGCGGCAACAAGACCCGCAAGCTGGAGTACATCGTCCCGGAAGCCCTCGCGCAGGGTGCGGACACGCTGGTCTCGATCGGGGGCTACCAGTCGAACCACACGCGTCAGGTCGCCGCCGTGGCCGCGTCGCTGGGGCTCAAGGCCGTGCTGGTGCAGGAGAACTGGGTCGACTGGCCCGACTCCGTCGCCGACCGGGTGGGCAACATCATGCTGAGCCGGATCATGGGTGCGGAGGTCCGGCTCGACCCGGCGGGCTTCGGGATCGGGTTCAAGGACTCCTGGACCCGCGCGATCGACGAGGTCAAGGAGCGTGGCGGTACGCCGTACGCGATCCCGGCCGGCGCGTCCGACCACCGGCTCGGCGGCCTCGGGTTCGCGCGCTGGGCGTACGAGGTGGAGCAGCAGGAGCGCGAGCTGGGCGTCTTCTTCGACACCATCGTGGTCTGCGCGGTCACCGGTTCGACCCACGCGGGCATGATCGCAGGGTTCGCCGCGCTCGAGGAGGCCGGCGGACGGCCCCGCCGGGTGATCGGGATCGACGCGAGCGCGAAGCTCCACGAGACCCACGACCAGGTGGCCAGGATCGCGCGCGCCACGGCCGAGCTGATCGGCGTCCGGCGGCCGCTGCGCGACGACGAGATCACCGTGCTGCCCGGCTGGGCCGGTGACAAGTACGGGATCCCCGTCGAGTCGACGCTCGACGCGATCCGGCTCACCGGCCGGCTCGAGGGCGTCATCATCGACCCGGTCTACGAGGGCAAGTCCATGGCGGGCCTGATCGACCTCGTCACGAGCGGCGACATCCCCGAGGAGTCCACGGTCCTGTACGCGCACCTGGGCGGGCAGCCGGCCCTGAACGCCTACAGCGGCCTGTTCACCTGAGCCCGCCGGCGCCTGGCACAGGTCATGCCCCGGCGATGATGCGCTCCGCGACGTCGGCAGCACGGTCGATCGGCACGGCGAACCCGATGCCGATGTTGCCCGAGCTGCCGACCGTCGCGATCGCCGTGTTGATGCCGACCACCTGACCGCTCAGGTCGACCAGGGGGCCGCCCGAGTTTCCCTGGTTGATCGACGCGTCGGTCTGGATCATCGGCCCGGGATAGCTGCCCGAGCTGCGGTCCACGGCGCTGACCACCCCTGCCGTGACGCTGCCCGTCAGCCCGAGCGGCGACCCGACGGCGATGACCGGCTGGCCGATCTGCAGCCCGGCGCTGCGGCCCAGGGCCGCCGCACGGGCTCCGCCGAGGTCGGCCTCCACCACTGCTATGTCGTTGCGCTGGTCGGCGCCGAGCACCCGGCCGGTCACGGAGCTCCCGTCGTCGAGCAGGAGCTCCACGGTCTCGCTGCCTACCACCACGTGCCCGTTGGTGACCACGTGGTTCGCGTCGATGATGACGCCCGACCCGCCGCGCGCACCCGCCCGCACCTGGACGACGCTCGGCAGCGCGCGCTGGGCGGCGCTCGCGGTCGTCGTCGTGCCGGTGCCCTGGTCCACCACGGCGGGTGCCGCGATCTCTTCCGGCGCGAGGCTCAGGCCGGTGACCAGGCCCGTCGTGGCAGACCCCAGCAGCGCGCCCAGGGCGAGCGCGGTAGCCAGCGTCAGCAGGACGCGCGGACGACGGGGTGGCGCGTCGTGCGGGGTCTCGGGCTCGGGAGCCGGCAAGCCGGCAGGCAGGCCGAACGCACGCCCGGGAGCCGGGGGTGCGGCCGGCCGGAACGCGGACGGCGCAGCCGAGCCGGTCGTCGGCACCAGCAGGGAACGAACCGGCTCCGGCGCGGGCGGCGCCGGTGCGACCGGCTCGCCGACGACGAAGTGGCGCGGGCCGGCGGGCCGGCCGAGGCCGACGGGGGAACCATGGAGCAGCGGGTCGGGGTTCTGCAAGGGAACGCTCCTTCGAACGGTGTCAGACCAACCGGGAGAACCAGCGCAGGGACAGGGCGGTGGCGGTGATGGCGAGCGCCAGGCCGATCAGGACCAGGGCCGTGGTGACGAGGGTGGTCTCGGTGCGCCAGCCGATGGCCGAGCCGATGTCCTCGTAGACCTGGTCCAGCTCGGCCCCGCTCTCGGCACGGTAGAAGTGGCCCGCGGTCTCTTCGGCGAGCATGCGGAGGGTGTCGTCGTCGGCGGGTGCGGACTGGGTGCGGGCGCCGTTGCCGATGACGCCGCTGGGCGTGCCGTAGGCGATCGTCGAGACGGGCATCTCGGCGTCGAGGGCCGCCTGCACCGAGCTGGCGGGGCTGCGGCCGGCGGTGTTGAACCCGTCGGAGAGCAGGACCAGCCGGGCGGGGATCGGGTCGGCCGTGCCGCCGTCCGGCGTCGTGCCGCCGTCCGATGCCGTGCCGCCGCCTGGCGCCGTACCGCTGGTGGCGGCCTGCCGGACCACCTCGGCGGCCGAGGCGAAGACGGCCTCGCCGATGGCGGTGCCGCCGTCGGAGCGGAGGCCCAGTATGGAGTTCTCGACGAGGGCGCGGTCGGCGGTGACGGGGGCGACCAGCTCGGCGTCCTCGGCGAAGGCGACGACGCCCACCTGGACCGTCTCGGGAAGCTCGCGGACGAACTGCACGGCGGCTCCCTTGGCGGCGGTCAGCCGGTCGGGCGGGACGTCCTGCGCCTCCATCGAGCCGGACACGTCGATGGCGACGATGACCGTCGCGCGCTCGTACGGCACGCGGAGCCGCATCTCCGGTCCGGCGGCCGCTGTGGCGAACGCGCCGAGCGCGAGCAGCACGAGGCTGGTCGCGAGGTGCCGCCGCCAGCGCGGGCGGGTGGGGGCGACCCGGTCGAGCATCGGCAGGGTCGCGAAGCGGACGGCGTAGCGGGTGCGGCGCCGCTGCAGCAGGACGTACGCGAGCGCGAGCGCGGCGACGGGCACGAGGGCGAGCAGGAACAGGGGGTCGGTGAAGGTCATGACGTCCTCCGGTGACGGCGGGCGGGGGCGCGACGGCGGTCCTTGACGAACCGGGCGAGGGCCGCCGCCCAGTCGTCGTCGGTGCTCACGCGCAGGTGTTCGGCACGGGCGGCGCGGACGGCGGCTGCCGTCTCGTCGCGATGCAGGGCAGCGACCAGGGCGTAGGCGAGGCGCAGCTCGGGGTCCGACGTCGACACCTCGCGCTGCGCCCCGGTCTCGGGGTCGAGGAGCACCACCTCGCCGACGTCGGGCAGCTCGCGCTCGCGCGGGTCGTCGACCTCGACGACTATCACGTCGTGCCTGGCGGTCAGCCGCCGGAGCGCTCCCTCCCACTCGAAGGGCCGCTCGATCGCGCCGTCGGGCGCCACCAGGTCGGTGACGACCACGCACAGCCCGCGGCGCCGGGCCCGGGCGCCGAGTCCGCGCAGGGCGTCCGACAGGGAGACCGTCGGGCTGCCCTGGCGGACCGCCGCGTCGAGCCGGGTCAGCGCCGCCGCGGCGGCGCGCCCGGGGCGCGGCGAGATCCAGCGCAGGCCGGCCTCGTCGATCAGGCCGATGCCCACGCGGTTGCCCGGCCCGGTGGTGAGCAGGCCGACGGCGGCCGCCACCTGCTCGGCGACGTCCACCTTCTCGGTCCGGGCGGTGCCGAACGTCATGCTGGGGCTGCGGTCCACGAGGAGCCACGTGTCCAGCTCGTGCTGGGCGCGCGTGCGCCACAGGTGCGGTTCGCCCGTGCGGGCGGTGACGTTCCAGTCGATCCGGCGCACGTCCTGCCCCGGCTGGTACTGGGTCAGCTCCTCCGGGTCGGAGCCGGGGCCGAGCGCGTGCCCGTCGACGTCGCCCTGCAGCAGCCCGTCGACCCGGCGCCGGACGGTGAGCTCGAGCCGGCGGAACCGGCCTGCCGAGTCGTTCCGGGGAGGGTCGTTCCGCGCGGGGTCGTCCCGCGCCGGACCGGTCATCGCACGACCACCTCCTCCTCTGCGGGCGCCACGCGCGGCTGCGGCACGGCGGCCAGGACGGCGTCGATCACGGTGCGCGGGTCGACGCCGTCGGCGGCCGCGTCGAACGTGAGCACGAGCCGGTGGGCGAGGGTGTCGCCCGCCAGGTCGACGAGGTCCGCCGGCAGCACGTAGTCGCGCCCGCGCATGAGGGCGAGCGACCGTCCGGCGGCGATCAGCCCGAGGCTGCCGCGTGCGCTGACGCCGTACTCCAGCACGCCGTCGAGGTGGTGCAGCCCGTACTGGTGCGGCTTACGGGTGGCCATCACGACCGCGACCGCGTACTGCGCGACGGCGTGGTGCACGAACACCTGGTCCGCCTCGCGCTGGAGCTGGCGGACCATTGCCGGGTCGAGCAGCGGCTCCGCGCGCGGGGGCGCGGCGCTCATGCGCTGCACGATCGTCAGCTCCTCCAGCTCGTCGGCGTGGTCGACGTCGACCTTGAGCAGGAACCGGTCGCGCTGCGCCTCCGGCAGGGCGTAGACACCGTCGCTCTCGATGGGGTTCTGGGTGGCCAGGACGAGGAACGGGTCGGGCAGGGCGTAGGTGCGACCGCCGATGCTGACCTGGCCCTCCGCCATCGCCTCCAGCAGGGCCGACTGCACCTTGGCGGGCGCGCGGTTGATCTCGTCGGCGAGGACGAGGTTGGCGAACACCGGTCCGAGCTCGACGTCGAAGTCCTCCCGCGACGGCTTCCAGACGCGGGTGCCGACGATGTCCGACGGCATCAGGTCCGGCGTGAACTGCAGGCGGGCGAACGAGCCCCCCGCCACGGTCGCCAGGGTGCGCACCGCGAGCGTCTTGGCGACGCCGGGCACGCCCTCCAGCAGCACGTGGCCGCGGGAGAGGAGGCCGACCATGATCCGTTCGACCATGTGGTCCTGCCCCACGATCACTCGCTTGACCTCGATCAGCGCCCGTTCGAGCAGGGCTGCGGCCGGGCGGAGCGGCGGGTGCGTGGCGACGGAGGGGATGTCCTGGGTGGCGGGTCTGCGCTGGTCCATGGGCTCGTCCATGACACCGACTCCACCCGACCGGTACGAAAACTGCGGGAAACCCGAGCGAAAGCCGACCGAAAGGAGGGACCGGCAGGGCCTGTCAGACGCGCCGCCGGGCGGTTACCGTGCTGCTGTGCGGCTGCTGATCGTGGAGGACGAGGCAGGTCTGGTGAGTGCCCTGCAGGTGGCACTGCGCCGGGAGGGCTACGCCGTCGACCAGGCGCGCACCGTGGCCGAGGCGAGGCAGAAGCTCGGCCTCAACCCGTACGACGTCGTCCTGCTCGACATCACCCTCCCGGACGGGACGGGCTTCGACCTGACCCGCGCCATCCGCGGCGGCCAGGTGCCGCTCGCCGACGGCGACCCGCCGCGCATCCTCATGCTGACCGCGCGCGGCCGCCTGACCGACCGGGTGACCGGCCTCGACGTCGGCGCCGACGACTACCTCGTCAAGCCGTTCGCGATCATCGAGCTCTCCGCCCGCATCCGCGCCCTGCTGCGCCGCGAGGCGCGCGAGGCCGCCGCCGTCCTCGTGCACGGCCCCATCCGGCTCGACGCCGCCCGGCAGCTCGCCTGGCGCGGCACCCGCGAGCTCGTGCTGACCCGCAAGGAGTTCGCCGTCCTGCGCTACCTGATGAACCGGCCCGCCTACGTGGTGCCCGCCGAGGAGCTGCTCGAGCATGTGTGGGACGAGAACGCCGACCCCTTCACCCAGACCGTCCGCGTGACCGTCGGCACCCTGCGGCGCAAGCTCACGCTCGACGGCGAGGACCCCGCGCTGGAGACCGTCATCGGCCGCGGGTACCGGCTCCGCGAGCTGCCGGCCAGTGTGGACGGCCCTGTCGAGGGCGTCCCCGCATGACCCTCCGGGGCCTGCCCGGGTGGGCGCGCACCGTGCGGATGAGACTCGCCCTGACCTACTCCGCGACGCTCTTCGGCATCACAGCGCTCATCCTCGCGGGCGTCTACTTCGCGCTCTCGCAGACGATCGTCGCCGCGCCGCTCGACCCCGTCACCGTCAAACGGCTCGAGAAGAAGCCCGACGGCAGCATCGGCTACAAACCCGGCGAACACTTCCAGGCGGCCGACCTCGACACGGTCCAGCACGCCGTGAACTACACCGCCCTGCAGACCCTGCGGGACTACTCGGCGGTGGCGCTCGCGGTGATGTTCCTGCTCAGCGTGGCCGTCGGCTGGTGGGTGTCCGGGCGGGCGCTGCGGCCCGTCGAGGCCGTCACGCGCACCGCCCAGGAGATCGGCGCCACGGACCTGTCCCGGCGGATCGGCGCCACCGGGCCACGCGACGAGCTACGCACCCTCGCCGACACGATCGACGGGATGCTCGACCGGCTGGACCGGGCCTTCACCGCGGAACGCAGGCTCATCGAGGACGTGTCCCACGAGCTGCGGAACCCCGTCATGGTGGTGCAGGCGAACGTCGAGGCGGTGCTGGGCAACGAGCAGGCCGACCGGGAGCAGCGGGCGGAGGCGACCGCCGTCGTCCTGGGCGCGACGAGCCGGATGTCCCGGCTGCTGGAGGACCTGCTGGCCACCGCGCGGTTCCGCTCGGAGGCCTTCGTGGACCGGGAGGTCGACCTCGCCGTGCTCGCCGAGGGCGCCGTCCGCGACAACCGGGCGGTCGCCGAGCGTCGGGGGGTGTCGATCGTCGAGCGGACCCATCCCGGCCCGGTCGCGTACGGCGACGCGAACGCGCTGGGCCGGGCGGTCGACAACCTGCTGTCCAACGCGGTGCGGCTCGCACCGGTGGGCAGCGCGATCACCGTGGGCGTGGGGAGCAGGCAGGGCTGGGCCTGGATCGCCGTGGCCGACGAGGGGCCGGGGGTGCCGGCGGAGGCGCGGGACCGGATCTTCGACCGGTTCTACCGGGGGCAGGACGGCGACGGGGCTGGGGCGGCCGGCGGGCATGCGGAGCGGCCGGACGGCTCCGGCCTCGGGCTGGCGATCGCCCGCCAGGTCGCCGAGAGCCATGACGGGCACCTGCTGCACACCGACCACGGCACGAGCGGCAGCACGTTCACGGTCTGGCTCCCCGACCGGACGCTGGACCGCGCGACGGACCGCGGCGACACGCCACCCCGGGGCGACCCGCTGGCTTCCTGAACTGATCCGGTCCCAGGTGCGGCGAGCGCAGAGCCGGTCACGTGAGGAGCGCTCAGAGCGCTACCATCTCGGCGCTCGGCGCTGACGTCAGCAGGGTGCAAGCCTAGGATCGTGCCAGCAGAGCCGGTGGGACACAGTGAGGAGCCAAGCGATGAGTGATGTGTGCACGCACCTGGACCAGGTTGCCGTCCTGGAGCCCGCCAGCCGTGAGGGTTGTCCCGAGTGCCTGGCGCACGGCGGCACGTGGGTTCACCTGCGCAGCTGCCTCGTGTGCGGGCAGGTGGGCTGCTGCGACTCCTCGCCGGCCAGGCACGCCACCGGACACTTCCGGGAGACCGGCCACCCGCTGATGCGTTCGATCGAGCCGGGCGAGGCGTGGGGCTACTGCTTCGAGGACGAGGCGACCCTGCGGACGGTGGAGCTGCCCGGCCGCTGATGTCCTGCGTCTGAAGTTCGCCGTGCACATTTTCGCCGTGCACATTGAGGTGCCGCGAGATCGGTCAGTTGCACGCGGCGTGACCTGAGTTCGGTCGGTTGCTCTGAGATCGGTCCATTGATTGACCGATCTCAGAGCAAC
>NZ_JBFAKY010000063.1:0-15066 GCF_040656015.1 Promicromonospora sp. NPDC050249
CAGAAGGAAGTGACCTCGTGAGCGACCAGCCCGCAGTGCATCAGACCGCCGAGCACCGGAGCGGCTTCGCCTGCCTGGTGGGCCGCCCCAAGGGCCGTACCGCTGATCAGCGGTACGGCCCCGGTCCTACCTCGCCAGAGTTCTCCTTCGGCAGGAGGTCACGCCAGGTCGGTGACCGGTGCCGCGCCGCACGGGTTGTCGAGCTGGATCACACCGAACGACCAGCCCTTGCGCTTGTAGAGCACCGAGGGGCGCGACGTCTCCTTGTCGATGAACAGGTAGAAGTCGTGGCCCACCATCTCCATCTCGTAGACGGCGTCGTCGAGGGTCATCGGGTCCGCGTGGTGGAGCTTCTGCCGGATCACCACCGGTGAGTCACCGATGGTGGTCTCCACCGAGTCGCCGGGCGCGGACAGCGCTGCCGGGGTGGAGATCTGCGGCTCGGGTGCGTTGGCGGACGCGTTGCCCTCCTCGGTGAGGATCTCGTCGAGGGGCCGGACGTCCACGGGTGCGAGCACCTTGTTGTTCCGGTGGTCCTTGCGGCGGTCGCGGTCGCGGCGCAGTCGCTCGTTGAGCTTGTCGATGGCGAGGTCCAGGGCGCCGAAGCGGTCGTCCGCTGCGGCCTCCGCGCGGATCACCGGACCCTTCGCACGCAGCGTGAGCTCCACTCGCTCACGGTTCTCGGAGAGTCGCGGGTTGTTCTCGTGCGTGACTTCCACGTCCACCCGACGCACGTACGGGGACAGCAGCTCGACCTTCGCGAGCTTCTCCTCTACGTGCTGGCGGAACCGGTCCGCCACGTCCGTGTGCCTGCCGACAACGACAATTTCCATGTGCGTATCTCCGCTCCGGGAATTCTGGGCCACGCCGTCCCTTGCCGGCGGCGCGCGCCCGTCTCTACTCGTCATGGCACCCCCTGCTACCGGTGCCGGGCGCGAACCACCTCCCGTCGCGTATGCCCCGTCAACCTCGGCGGGACTCCGATCCAGCGTGGAACGTTCAGGCTAACTCCGTCCCCTGGGTAACGACAGCCCCAACGGTCAGTGAACAAGAAGACAGAGATCTGTCAGACTTTCAGGTTCTGCTCAGTTACCCCGCAGGTGTTCGGGTGCGGGGGTCGCGCCGGGCCCGGTCTCGTGCGCCGGAGGCGGCGTCGCTGCCAGCACCGTTGCGCCAAGGACGTCGTGTCCGGCATGCTCGAGCGCTCGCTCGACGGCGGCCAGGGTGGCTCCTGTGGTGAGGACGTCGTCCACAAGGATGCATACGGAACTTTCTCCGAGCGCGTACGCCCCGCGTCTCGTCATGCGGACGGCACCCGCGAGGTTGCGTCCGCGCGCCCGTGCGCCGAGACCCACCTGGTCCCGCCCGGTACCCCGGCGGGCGAGGGCGGCCACCAGGCGGGCGCGGACCCCGGCGTCGTGCAGGCCGTGGGTGACCGCACGCGCCAGGACCGCCACGGGCTCGCGGCTCCGTGCCCTGCGTGCCGCCCCGGTCGAGGGCACGGGGACGACGGCGACCGGCGCACCGCCGAGCGCGGTGGTGAGCACCGGGCCGACGTGGGCGGCGGCCCGCCGTAGCGCCGGCGCGAGGAGCCGGTCGAGGTCGGCCCGCCCGCGATCCTTCCAGTGCACGACGACGTCCCGCACCGGTCCGGCGTACGGCGTGAGCGCCCACACGGGCACCGGCGGGACCCCGTCGAGCCGGTCCAGCCGGGGTGCGCCGCGCTCCGCACGGACCGGGGGGCCGGCGAGGAGCGCCGCGCACCTGGCGCACCACCGCACGTCGAGCTCGCCGCACGGGCAGGCGACGGGCAGCAGCAGGCGGACGAGCTCGCGAACGGGTTGCACCCGACCACCCTGCACCTCGCCCCGCTCCCAGGCCGGTTGTCCACATCCCCAAACCCACCCCGACCGCTGAGTGCTGGACATCTGCGCCGTAGGGGCGTCGCGATGCGTAAGTCCCCAGCACTCGACGGGCTGGGCGGGGGAGTGTCAGTGAGGGCGGGCACGATGGTCCTGTGCAACCGATCTCGTTGTCTCTCGACCAGGCTCGCCGGGTGGCTGTCGCGGCGCAGGGCCTGAACCGCCCGCGCGCCGCCGGACCGCGCACCATGCGGCACGTGCAGGGGGTGATCGACCGGCTGGGCCTGCTCCAGATCGACTCGGTGAACGTCCTCGCGCGGGCGCACCTGCTGCCGCTGTTCTCGCGGCTCGGCCCGTACGACACCGGCCTGCTGGACCGGGCCACCGCGTCGGGCAGGTACGCCCGGCGGACGGGCAGGGCGGCCACCGCCGACCGCCGGCTCGTGGAGAGCTGGGCGCACGTGGCCGCCTACGTGCCGCCGAGCACGTGGCCGTTGCTGGCCTTCCGCCGCAGATGGTTCGCCGAGGAGTACGACTGGCGCGAGCTGGACGGCGTACGCCTCCCGGACGCCCCGCAGGTCACCGAGATACGCAACCTGGTGGCGGCCGAGGGGCCGCTCTCGGCGTCCCAGATCCACGACCGGTTCGTGTCCGAGGGCCGGTCGGTGCGCCGCAAGCGCGGCACGTGGTGGGACTGGAGCACCGAGAAGCGCGTGGTGGAGCACCTGTTCTTCACGGGCGAGGTGGTCTCGGCCGGGCGCAACGCGCAGTTCGAGCGGCTGTACGACCTGCCGGAGCGCGTGCTGCCGCCGTCGGCCCTGGGGGAGGTGCCGGAGCTCGAGGCCAAGCGGGCGCTGCTGGAGCTCGGGGCGCGGGCGCACGGTATCGGGGTGGCGCGCTGCATCAAGGACTACTACCGGCTGAAGGGACCCGTGGCGGACCGCGCCCTGGCCGATCTCGTGGAGGAGGGAGTGCTGCTGCCCGCTCGTGTGGCGGGCGGCTCCGAGCAGTGGTTCCTGCACCGCGACGCCGTCCGGCCACGACGGGCCACCGGGCAGGCGCTCCTCGCGCCGTTCGACCCGCTGGTGTGGGAGCGCAAGCGGCTGGAGCGCCTCTTCGGGATGCGGTACCGGATCGGCATCTACACCCCCGCCGCGCAGCGCGTCGACGGGTACTACGTGCTGCCCTTCCTCGAGGACTCGCAGCTCACGGCCCGCGTCGACCTCAAGGCGGACCGGGCCGCCGGGGTGCTGCGGGTGCAGTCCGCGCACGCCGAACCGACGCTGACCGCGGACACCCCGACGCGGCTGGCCGCCGAGCTCCACGAGATGGCGGGGTGGCTGGGGCTGGCGGGTGTATCCGTGCAGGCCAAGGGCACTCTTTCACCCGCTCTGCAGGCTGCGGTGGCCGCTGGCTGAAACATACGCCAACTAAACTCGGCCCATGGGAACCGCTGCGATCTTCCTGCTCGTCACGGTCGCGGCCGGGCTCGGGGCGGTCCTGCTCCGGCTGCCGCCGCTCGTCGGGTTTCTGGTGGCCGGGTTCGGGCTGCACGCCATCGGTCTTGCCGAGCCGGGCTACCTCGGGACCGTCGCCGACCTGGGCGTGACGCTGCTGCTCTTCGGTATCGGGCTCAAGCTCGACGTCAAGACGCTGCTGCGCAAGGACGTGTGGTTCACCACGATGGCGCACCTGGTGGTGAGCATCGCGATCGCGGTCGGGTTCCTCGGCCTGCTGGGGGCTGTCGGGTTCTCGATGCTGGCCGGCGAGGGCCTGGGAGTCCTCGCGCTGCTGGGGCTCGCCCTCTCGTTCTCCTCCACGGTGTTCGTGGTCAAGGTGCTCGACGGCCGCTCCGACCAGTCCGCCCTCTACGGCCGGATCGCGATCGGTGTGCTCGTCATGCAGGACCTGATCGCCGTCGTCTTCCTCTCCGTGTCCTCGGACCACCCGCCCAGCCCCTGGGCGTTCGGCCTCGTGCTGCTGATCCCGGGCGCCTGGGTGCTGCGCAAGGTGTGGTCGAGGGTAGGCCACGGCGAGCTGCAGGCCCTGTTCGGCGTGGCGGTGGCGCTCGGCCCCGGCTACGCGCTGTTCGACGCCGTCGGGCTCAAGGGCGACCTCGGCGCGCTCGTCATGGGCATGCTCCTGGCGGGCCACCCTGCGGCCACCGAGCTGTCGCGCAACCTGTTCACGCTCAAGGAGCTGCTGCTCGTCGGCTTCTTCGTGTCGATCGGCTTCTCCGGCGAGCTCACCTGGGAGGCCGCAGCGATCGGGCTGCTCATGCTGCTCATGCTCCCGCTGCAGGGCATCGTGACGGCGGTGCTGCTGCGCCTGATGCGGCTGCGCAAACGCACGGCGATCCTGTCGGGCCTGGTGCTGGCCAACTACTCCGAGTTCGGCCTGATCGTCGTCGCCGTCGGCTCGCAGACCGGGCTGCTGCACGACGACTGGCTGGTGGTCCTGGCCGTCGCCGTCGCCGGCAGCTTCGTGCTCTCCTCGGCGGTCAACACCCGCGGCAACGAGTACGCGATGGCGCTCGCCAAGCGCTTCCCGTCCAAGCCCAACGAGTGGCTGCACCGTGAGGAGCGGCTCATCGACGTGTCGGGTGCGGAAGCGCTGGTGCTCGGGATGGGGCGCGTCGGCCGCGGCGCCGTCCGGCAGCTGCGCGAGGACTACGGCATGAACGTCGTGGGCGTGGAGCACGACCCGGCGCGCGTCACTTCCCTGCGTGCCGCCGGCTTCACGGTGGTGCAGGCCGACGCCACGGACATCGAGTTCTGGGGCCGGGTGCGCAGCGCCGGTGCCGTCCGGCTGGCGATCCTTGCCATGCCGTTCCACGCCGCCAACCTCATCGCCCTGTCCCAGCTGCGCGCGAGCGGCTTCGAGGGCACCGTCGCCGCCGTCGCGCGGTACGACGACGACGTCGCCGAGCTCGAACGGCACGGCGCCGACGCGGTGTTCCACCTGTACGGCACCGCCGGGCTGGCACTGGCCGACGAGGCCGCCGAGGCCGCGTTCGGCTACGTCGCGGCCGAGCGGATGCGCGACCTCCAGGCGGGACACCGTGGTGATACCGAACCGGTGCCCACGCCCGCCGCCGGACCGGCGACCGGACCTGCGGCCGTGCCGACCACCGGGCCGGAAGCCGAACCCGTCACCGAGCCGGCCGCCGGCGCGGGCACCGGCTGACCGGTCGCCCGTCGCCGGGCCCGAGCGCCGGAACTCAGCGTCCGGCGTCCGGCCCCGTGGCACCGCCGTCGTCCACCTTCAGGAGCTCCGGGTCGACCTTGCCGGTTCGTAGGCCCGCGCTGCCGACCATGTGCGCGGCCACCGGGGAGGTCATCAGCTGGAACACCGCTACCAGCACGAGCACGGTCACCGAGCCGCGGTCCTGCAGCCGGAGCGCGACCCCGGTCAGGAGCAGGAGCATGCCGAGCACCTGTGGCTTGGCGACCACGTGCAGCCGGGCGAGCAGGTTGTCGAACCGCACGACACCGACGCCCGCCGAGAACGAGAAGAAGGCGCCGAGCAGCAGACAGATCGCGGCGGCGACATCGGTCACGACGCTCATGGTGCCTCCTGGTCCGGCGTGTTCTGGCCCGGTGCGTTCCTACCCGGTGCGTCCTGGCCAGGCGGCCCGGCCGTGGCCTCCGGCCCCGTGCCGTCCGGCCGCCGGCCATTGGGCGGCTCGACGGCGGCGAAGCGGGCGACGGCAACGGAGCCGATGAAGCCCACCATCGACAGCACCACGAGGATCGGTACCGACTCGGTGCGACGGGACAGCGCGGCCTCGACCGCTATCGCGCCGACGAGCGCCGTGGTCAGCACGTCGAACGCCACCGAGCGGTCCAGCATCGAGGGACCGCGCTCCATCCGGGCCACGGCGAGCAGGGCGCTCGCGGCGAGCAGCGCCGTGGCGACGATCCCGACGACGAGCATCATGGTTGTCCCTCCTTGCCCGGCGGGGGTACGAGGTGGCCGGACGGGTCGGCCAGGCCGAGCCGGACCAGCTCCGCACGGGTCGCGAAGGCACGCAGCAGGCGCTCCTCGAGGGCTCGCGTCGACTCCCTGACACCTTCTGGACCACTCGAACCGGCGAGGTCGAGCACGTGCAGCCGCAGGATCCCGTCGGACCGGTCGAGGTCGACCACCACCGTGCCCGGCACCATCGACGACAGCCCGGCGGTGGTCGCGATGAACAGGTCCGACGTCGAGCGCAGCGGCACCGTCACCAGCCCGCCCCTTGGTGGTGGGCCTGGCCGGACCGCGGTCCACGCCACCTGGAACGACGCGAGCACGAGGTCGCCGACGAACCGGCCGACGAGGCGGGCCAGCGGGCCGGGGCGCAGCGTCCCGGCCGTACCGACGGACGGCAGCGGGAACGCGAGCGCCACCAGCGCGCCGAGCGCCACCCCGGACAGCACGTTCGCCCAGGACAGGTCACCCCAGAGGAGCACCCAGATCACGGCGCCCACCACCATCGTCGGCCACAGCGCGGCGAGCCGCCGGGCCCGCCGGCGCCACGGCCGCCCGGACTGCTGCTCGGCGACGGTGTCGGTCCTCGTCATGGCGGTCCCTCCTCCCCGTCGTCGGTCACCTCGTTGGACGTGCCGGTGCCACGCGGTGCCCCGTCGGGGAAGACCGCCTCGACGTACGAGCGCGTGTCCAGGGCCAGGTGGGCCGCCCGCGCCGCGTAGTCGTACAGCGGCCCCGCCGCGACGGTGAGGCTCACGCTCACGGCCACGAGCGCCGCCGTCGGCCCGACCATGCCCCAGGGCAGGGGAGACGGGTCCGGCAGCTTCCGGTCGTCGGGAGAGGGCTGCCAGAACGCCTTGTTCCAGGCCCGGACCACCGCGTACAGGGTCAGCAGCGACGTGACCACCGAACCGACCACGAGGGCCCAGGCAAGCCCTGAGCCGTTCAGCACGCCGGCCTCGAGGAGGCCCACCTTGCCCAGGAACCCGGACAGGGGCGGGATGCCCGCGAGGTTCATCGCGGGCACGAAGAACAGGACCGCCAGGCCGGGGGCCAGTGTCGCGAGGCCGCCCAGCCGGTCCAGGGACGTCGTGCCGGTCCGGCGCTCGATGAGCCCGACCACCAGGAACAGAGCCGTCTGCACGGTGATGTGGTGGACCACGTAGAAGATCGCCGCCGCGGTGCTCGCCTGGGTCGCGAGCGCGACGCCGAAGATCATGTAGCCGATGTGGCTGACCAGCGTGAACGAGAGCAGACGTTTCACGTCGTCCTGCGCCACCGCGCCCAGGATGCCGACGAGCATCGTGGCGAGCGCCAGGACGAGGAGCACTGCCTCCAGCACCTCGTTCGGCGGGAAGAGCAGGGTCTGGGTCCGCAGGATGGCGTAGACGCCGACCTTGGTGAGCAGGCCCGCGAACACCGCGGTGACCGGCGCGGGCGCCGTCGGGTAGGAGTCGGGGAGCCAGGCGGACAGCGGGAAGATGGCCGCCTTGATCCCGAACGCGAGCAGCAGCAGGGCCTGGATGCCCAGCCGTACGCCGGGATCGATCTCGGGCAGGCGCTCGGCGAGCTGGGCCATGTTCACGGTGCCCGTCGCGGCGTAGACCAGGCCGACGGCGAGGAGGAACACGATGGAGCTGAGCAGCGCGACGACCACGTAGACGCTGCCCGCCCGGATGCGCTCGCTGGTGCCGCCGAGCGTGAGCAGCACGTACGAGGCGGCGAGCAGTATCTCGAACCCGACGTAGAGGTTGAACAGGTCCCCGGCGAGGAAGGCGTCCGCGACCCCGGCGGCCAGGATCAGGAACGTCGGGTGGAAGATCGCGACGGGCAGGACGTCGCGGCGGCCGGACTCGTCGGCGTCCGGGTCCTGTGCCTCCAGCGCCCTGCGTAGCTCCTCGGCGTCCTTGGAGGCGGGAGCGGTCCGGTCGTCGCGGTCGGCGATGCCCTGCGCCATCGAGTACAGGAGCACGCAGAGCAGCACGACGCTGCTCACGAGCAGCATGAGCGACGCGAGGGGGTCGGCCACCAGGTTGACGCCGACCGGGGCCGCCCAGCCCCCGAGGTCGATCACCACGGGACCGTCCTGCGCCGCGACCACCAGGCCGACGGCGGCGGCCACGACCACCGACAGGGCGACCACCGAGATGATCCGCTGGGCTTTCTCGTACCGGTGCAGCGCCAGGGCCAGGCCCGCCGCGAACAGCGGCACCAGCACCGGCAGCGGCACGAGGGTCTGCACGGTCCACGGGTTCACGCGCCGTCACCTCCACCGCGGGTCCGCGGGCGCACCACGGGGTCGGGGAGCGCCACCTCGTCGCGTGCGGCGTCGGCCTCCTCGTCCAGGGTGGTCCCGGACTCCAGGGCGTCGCTGTCGGCGTACGACGGCGCGTCCTCGACGGCGAGCCGGGCGATACGGGTGTCCTCGAGGTCGTCCTGCACCTCGTCGTGGCCGTGCAGCTGCCAGGAGCGGTAGGCCATGGCCAGCACGAACGCGACCAGCGCGAGCGTGATGACGACGGACGTCAGGATCATCGCCTGCGCCAGCGGGTCGCTCATCGGTTCAGCGGTGTCCGTCCCGGTGATCGGCGGTGCGCCCGCCCGGCCGCCGGCCAGCAGGATCGCGAGGTTGGTCCCGTTCCCCAGCAGCACGAAGCCGAGCAGGACACGCGTCAGCGACCGTTCGAGCAGCAGGTACACCCCCGTCGCGAACAGCACGCCGACGGCGAGGAGCAGCGCGCCGGAGGGGACGTTGTCGAGCACGATCATGCGCGGTCACCCCCGGCACGGTGCCCCGCGCGGCCGTGCGAGCCGACGGTGCGGGAACGCGGTTCGGCCTGCCGGTCCAGCTCGGCGCCGAAGGTGCGCAGGATGTCGATGACCAGGCCGATGACCACGAGGAACACTCCGACATCGAAGAAGAGGCTGGTGACCAGGTGCACGTGGCCCAGCACGGGCAGGTGCAGGTCGAGGATCGTGCTCTCGAGCGCCGCCTGGCCGGCGACCAGCGCGACCAGGCCGACGCCCGCCGACAGGAACAGTCCGGTGCCGAGCACCAGACCGGGGTGCACGGGGGCCGCCTCGCCGAGCTCGTACCGGCCGCCGGCCAGGTAGCGGACGGTCAGCGCCAGCCCGGCGACCAGGCCCGCCGCGAATCCGCCGCCCGGCGAGTTGTGCCCGCTGAACAGCAGGAACAGGGCGAACAGGATCATCGGGTGGAACAGCAGGCGGGTGACCACCTCGAAGAGCATCGACCGCTTGCCCGGGGCGAGCGTGGGGCCCGCGAGCAGCCAGGTGCCCGGCCGTACCTCCTGGGCGCCGGCCCGGGCGGTCCGTTCGCCCGGATCGTCTTCGCCGGGCTCGTCTTCGCCGGGACGGTCGGCGGGTTCGAGGCGCAGCACGGCGCCGCTGCGCTGGCGCAGGAAGACGAGCGAGGCGACGCCGGTGGCCGCGACGAGGAGCACCGAGATCTCGCCGACGGTGTCCCAGGCGCGGATGTCGACGAGGGTGACGTTGACGATGTTGTGCCCGCCGCCGAACGTCTCGGCCTCCTCGGGGAAGTCGACGGACACCGGCAGGTGTACGCGGACGAGCGGCGCCGCCGCGACGAACATCATCACGACCAGGCCGGTGAGCGCGCCGATCGCGAGCCGGACCCAGCGGCTGGCTGCCAGCGGCCGGTCCGAGAAGTACGGGGGCAGACGGCGCAGCACGAGCACCATGACGACGAGCGTCAGGGTCTCGCACAGGATCTGGGTCAGCGCGAGGTCGGGCGCACCGTGCAGCAGGAACAGCGCGGCGTTCCCGTAACCCGCGACGCCGGCGAGGAACACCGCCTTGAGGCGGCGGCGGGCGCGGGCGGCGAGTATCGCGGCCACCACGACCACGAGGACGATGACGAGCTGCGCCGGCCGGTCCCACGGCACCACCACGAACGGTCCGAGGTGGAGGACGTCGTCGCGCCCGGCGGCGTCCGCCACCACGGGCAGCGGCCCGGTCCCGGCCTCACCCACGAGGCCCGCCGCGAGCGCGACCCCCGGGCCGACGGCGAGCACCAGGAGGATGACGCCGAGGTAGAACGGCAGGGAACCGCGCTGGGTGCCCGCGGTGACGTCGCTCGCGAACCTATCCAGCGCGCGCATGAGACGCCGGTAGACGACGTCGGCGCCGTCCGGGAACCACAGTGCCGCCTGCAGCCGCTCGACGCGCTCGCGCTGCCAGAACAACCAGGCGCCCACCAGGAGCACCGCGCCGGTGACCGCGAGGACCGGGGTGAAGCCGTCCCAGAGCGTGAGGTGTCCGGGGTCGCCGACCGGATAGGTGTTCGCGTACGGGCCGAGCAGGTCCTGGCCGACGTGCGGCACGAGCGCCACCGCGAGACCGAGGACGGCGAGGACCAACGGCGGCGCGACCATCCAGAACGGCTGCGGGTGGACGGCGTCCGGCGTTCTGTCCTGCTCGGACTCGCCCTGCTCGGCCCCGGGCCGCTCGGCCCCGGGCCGCTCGGCGCCGGCCGGCAGGCGTGGCTTGAAGGCGCCCCACAGGAACCGGAGCCCGTAGGCCACCGTCAGGGCTGAGCCCACGGCGACCACCGCGATCATGATCGTGCCGAGCAGGTCCCCGTCGTGCGCCCACGCGGCGAGCGCCGCCTCCTTGGCGACGTAGCCGGCGAACGGTGGCAGGCCGATCATCGACGCGGTGGCGAGCGTCGCGGCGAGCGCGGTCACCGGCAGGCGGTGTCCGACCCCCGCAAGCTTGCGCAGGTCGCGGGTACCCGTCGCCGCGTCGACGACACCGACCACCAGGAACAGCGACGCCTTGAACAGGGCGTGGGCGCCCAGCAGGGCCAGCCCGGCGAGCGCAGTCGCCCGGGTTCCGTAGCCGAGCAGCAGCGTGAGCAGCCCGAGCTGGGAGACCGTGCCGAACGCGAGGACGAGCTTGAGGTCGTGCTGGCGCAGCGCGCGGTATCCGCCGAGCAGGAGCGTGGCGCCGCCGAGCACGAGCACCACGGTCCGCCAGGCCGCGAGGTCCGAGAAGGCGGGCGCGAACCGTGCGATCAGGTAGATGCCGGCCTTCACCATCGCGGCGGCGTGGAGGTATGCCGAGACGGGCGTGGGGGCGGCCATCGCGGCGGGCAGCCAGAAGTGCGTGGGTACGAGCGCGGACTTGGTGGCCGCCCCGGCCAGCAGGCAGACCACCGCGACGGTGACCGCAGGGCCCGACGGCGGGTCGGCGATGAGCGCGGAGACGCTCCAGGTCCCGGCGCCGACCCCGAGGATCACGACGCCGACCAGCATCGCCAGGCCACCGGCGGTGGTCACGATCAGCGCCTGCATGGCGGCCCGGCGGGACGACGTGCGGTCCGCGTAGTGGCCGATCAGCAGGTAGGAGAAGACGGTGGTGAGCTCCCAGAACACGAACAGCAGGAGCAGGTCGTCGGCGACCACCAGACCGGCCATCGAGCCGGCGAACGCCACGAGGAAGCCGCTGAACCGGCCGAGGCCGTGGGCCTCGCGGGAGAAGTAGGCGCTGCAGTAGAGCATGACCAGGGTGCCGACGCCGCCGACCACCAGCAGCATCACCCAGGCCAGGAGATCCAGCCGGAGGTCGATCGCGAGCCCGAGTGCCGGGATCCATCGCAGGTGCTCGGTGGGTGCGTCGCCGCCCAGGACCGCGGTGGCCTGCGCGAGCGCGTAGATCGTCGCCCCTGCCGGGCCGAGGGCGAGCACCCAGAAGGCGCGCCGGCCCAGGGCCTTGACGAGGGCTGGGGCGGCGAGAGCCAGGACCCCGTGGGCAAGCAGTACCAGGAGCACGTCCGGGCCGTCCTGTCAGGGCTCGTCGACAGGACGCGTGGCCGGTCTTCCAGGGATCGACCCCGGTCGAGCACGGGACGGCATGCCGCGCGAGCGCGGGCGGGTGGGCGATGTCCGCCACCTTATCCGCTGGTGCGGGACGGGGCCGAAGGGCGGCTGTCCGGAACCCTTCGACGGCCGCGGTCGTTACCCCTGGAGCGAACCCACCGGTCCGCCTTCCGTCTTTGGGCCACAGGCGCAGGTTTACGGCCTACGATGGACGACGGCGAAACTTGACGACGACCTGGGAGAACCCGCGTGTCCATCCTCGACAAGGTCCTACGCATAGGCGAAGGACGTGTCCTGAAGAAGCTGCACAACGTGGCTGAGCAGGTCAACCGCTTGGAGCCCAGCTTCGTCGAGCTGAGCGACACCGAGCTGCGTGAGGAGACCGCACGTTTCCGGGAACGACTGGAGCACGGCGCCACCCTGGACGAGCTCATGCCGGAGGCGTTCGCGGCGATCCGCGAGGCGGCTCACCGCACGCTCGGCCAGCGGCACTTCGACGTACAGATCATGGGTGGTGCGGCGCTGCACCTCGGCAACATCGCCGAGATGCGCACCGGTGAGGGAAAGACGCTGGTGGCGACGACCGCCGCGTACCTCAACGCGCTCTCGGGCGACGGTGTCCACGTGATCACCACCAACGACTACCTGGCCAAGTACCAGGGTGAGCTGATGGGCCGTGTCTTCCGGTTCATGGGCATGACCACCGGGGTGATCCTGTCGGGGCAGACGCCCGCGCAGCGGCGGGAGATGTACGCCGCGGACATCACCTACGGCACGAACAACGAGTTCGGCTTCGACTACCTGCGCGACAACATGGCCTGGTCGGTCGACGACCTGGTGCAGCGCGGGCACAACTTCGCGATCGTCGACGAGGTCGACTCGATCCTCATCGACGAGGCGCGGACGCCGCTGATCATCTCTGGCCCCGCGGCCGGTGACGCGAACCGCTGGTACAACGAGTTCGCCAAGGTGGTGCGGACCCTGCGAGCCAAGAGCGGCGAGGCCGACACGACCGCCCACTACGAGGTCGACGAGAAGAAGCGCACCGTCGGCCTGCTCGAGCCGGGTATCGCGAAGGTCGAGGACTACCTCGGCATCGACAACCTCTACGAGTCCCTCAACACGCCGCTGATCGGGTTCCTGAACAACGCGATCAAGGCGAAGGAGCTGTTCAAGCGCGACAAGGACTACGTCGTGCTGAACGGCGAGGTCATGATCGTCGACGAGCACACGGGCCGCATCCTCGCTGGCCGGCGCTACAACGAGGGCATGCACCAGGCCATCGAGGCCAAGGAGGGGGTGGACATCAAGGCGGAGAACCAGACGCTCGCCACGATCACCCTCCAGAACTACTTCCGCCTGTACGGCAAGCTCTCCGGGATGACCGGTACCGCCGAGACCGAGGCCGCCGAGTTCCAGGGCACGTACAAGCTCGGCGTCGTCCCGATCCCGACGAACAAGTCCCCGCAGCGCATCGACCAGCCCGACCTCGTCTACAAGAACGAGGACGGCAAGTTCAACGCGGTCGTCGCGGACATCGTCGAGCGGCACGCCTACGGTCAGCCGGTTCTCGTGGGTACCACGAGCGTCGAGAAGTCGGAGCTCCTGAGCGCCAAGCTCAAGAAGGCCGGCGTGCCGCACAACGTGCTGAACGCGAAGGAGCACGAGCGCGAAGCCGCCGTCGTCGCGATGGCGGGCCGCAAGGGCGCCGTCACGGTCGCCACGAACATGGCCGGCCGCGGTACGGACATCATGCTCGGCGGCAACGCCGAGTATCTCGCCGTCACCGATCTCGCCGAGCGGGGTCTCGACCCGGTCGAGACGCCGGACGAGTACGAGGCGGCCTGGCCGCAGGCGCTCGAGAAGGCGAAGGAGCTCGTCGCCGCCGAGCACGACGAGGTCAAGGAGGCCGGTGGCCTCTACGTGCTCGGCACGGAGCGCCACGAGTCCCGCCGCATCGACAACCAGCTGCGTGGCCGTTCCGGCCGTCAGGGCGACCCGGGGGAGTCCCGGTTCTACCTGTCGATGCAGGACGACCTGATGCGGTTGTTCAACTCCGGCCTCGCCGAGTCGATGATGAACCGGGCGGGGTTCCCGGACGACATGCCGCTCGAGTCCAAGATGGTCACGCGCGGCATCATGTCCGCACAGGGCCAGGTGGAGTCGCGCAACTTCGAGATCCGCAAGAACGTCCTGAAGTACGACGACGTCCTCTCGCGTCAGCGCAGCGTCATCTACGCCGAGCGCCTGCGCGTGCTCGAGGGTGAGGACCTGCGCGAGCAGGTGCAGCACTTCCTCACGGACACGATCACCGAGTACGTGACCAACGCGACGGCCGACGGCCCCACCGCGGAGCAGTGGGACCTCGACGCCCTGTGGACGGCCCTCAAGGCCGTGTACCCGGTGTCGCTCACGCCCGAGGAGGTCGCAGAGGAGGCCGGCGGTATCGACCGGCTCACCGGCGAGATGCTGCTGGACGAGATCCTGTCCGACGCGCGGGTGGCCTACCAGGCGCGCGAGGAAGAGCTCTCGCCGCCGGCCATGCGCCAGCTCGAGCGCCGCGTGGTGCTGTCGGTCCTTGACCGCAAGTGGCGCGAGCACCTCTACGAGATGGACTACCTCAAGGAGGGCATCGGGCTGCGTGCCATGGCGCAGCGCGACCCGCTCGTCGAGTACCAGCGCGAGGGCTTCCAGCTGTTCCAGGCGATGACCGACGCCATCAAGGAGGAGTCGGTCGGCTTCCTGTTCAACCTCGAGGTCACGGTGCAGCAGCCGGACGCCGAGCAGGCGGCGGAGGGTGGCTCGGAGCTGCCCGCCGCCGGTCCGGTGCCGCCGCGCGGCAGGCTCGGCACGGGTCAGCCCGACGCCCCGCCGACCGCGCAGATCCCCGCGGTGGCGCCGGCGCCCGCACCTGCGCAGGACCGGCCGGGTCAGCTGCCGCCGCCGCGGCAGCGCCGCGCGGCGGGTGCCGCGACGGAGCCGATCCTGCTCGCGAAGGGTCTCGACACCCCGAGCCGTCCGCAGTCGCTGACGTACTCGGCACCGAACGAGGACGGCTCAGGCTCGGCGTTCGTGCAGTCGGCCGACGGCGCCCGTCGTCGTGCGGCTCTGCACGGCGAGGCGACCGCCGCCACGAGCGACGGCCGGACGTTCCCCGGCACGCCGCGCAACGCGCAGTGCCCGTGCGGTTCGGGCAAGAAGTACAAGGTCTGCCACGGGGTCAACGAGGCGTAGCCCACTCAGCGACCCTCCCCGGGGTCTGTCGAAGTAGAGCGGGTGTCCGAGTCTCCCTGGTATCGCCAGGAGTCAGCGGACATCGCGTACGTGCTGCGGTCCGGCACGTCCCACCGCACCCCGCGCGTCGGCATCTC
>NZ_JBFAKY010000064.1:0-14610 GCF_040656015.1 Promicromonospora sp. NPDC050249
CGACGTGTGCGGCACGCCCGCCGGGGGCAACCCCGCAGGCGACGCGCTCGCCGAGGTCGCGGCGTCGTGGACCAGCGAGGACCCGGACGCCTCTACTGTCCGTGCCTCCGGATCTGCCCCGGGCTCTGCGCCCGGCGCCATGTCCCAGCCGTCGACCGGCCGCACCAGCTCGTCCCGCCTCGCCTCCACGGCGCTCGGCTCGGCGCGCGCGTCGTCGTCCGGCACATACCAGACGCGCCGGGTCGGCACCGGGTCGACCCGGCTGCGCGGGCACCGCCTGGGCGCCGGCCTGACCACCGTGCCGCACACCCCCGTCGCCGATCCCCTGCAGGCCGTCATGGCCACGCCGGAGCTCGCGGAGAACAAGCGCTTCTGCCCCACGTGCGGTCAGCCGGTCGGACGCGCCCGCGACGGTGTGCCCGGCCGCATCGCCGGGTTCTGCGGACACTGCGGCGCACGGTACGACTTCGCGCCCGCGCTCAAGGCCGGCGACCTCCTCGCGGGCCAGTACGAGGTGGTGGGCTGCCTCGCGCACGGCGGCCTGGGCTGGATCTACCTGGCCCGCGACCGCAACGTCAGCGGCCGCTGGGTGGTACTCAAGGGCCTGCTCAACGCGGGCGACCGCGAGGCGTACGAGGCCGCGGTCGCTGAGCGCCAGTTCCTCGCCGAGGTCGAGCACCCGCTCATCGTCGAGATCTTCAACTTCGTGCTGCACGAGGGCCTCGGCTACACCGTCATGGAGTTCGTGGGCGGCAAGTCGCTCAAGGACGTGCTCAAGGAGCGCCGTGATCTGGGCGGAGGGCAGGCCCGCCCGCTGCCCGTCGACCAGGCCATCGCGTACATCCTCGAGGTGCTGCCGGCCTTCAGCTATCTGCACGACCACAACCTGCTGTACTGCGACTTCAAGCCGGACAACATCATCGCCCAGGGCGACGGCGTCAAGCTGATCGACATGGGCGGCGTGCGCCGCACCGACGACATGACGTCGGCCATCTACGGCACCGTCGGCTACCAGGCGCCCGAGGTGGCCGAGATCGGGCCGTCGGTCGCCTCCGACATCTTCACGCTGGGCCGCACCCTGGCTTCCCTGGTGCTGGACTTCCGCGGCAACACGACCGTGTACCAGGCGTCGTTCCCGCCGGTGTCCGAGACGCCGGTCTTCCAGAAGTACGACTCGTTCTACCGCTGGCTGGCCAAGGCGTGCGCGCCGAACCCCGCCGACCGGTTCGGCGGGGTCGACGAGGCCCGCGTCCAGCTTCTCGGCGTGCTGCGCGAGGTGGTCGCCACCGACAAGGGCCCCGGGTACACGGCGACGACGTCCGCCGAGTCGGTCCTGTTCGGGGTGCCGCCGCTCGACGGCTCCGACGGCGCGCTGGGCTGGGACGAGCTGCCGGTCCTCAAGGTGGACTCCACGGACCCGATGGCGTCCTGGCTGTCCGGCGTGAACGTCACCGACCCGACGGCCCGCATGGTCGCGCTCGCCGGCGCGGCCGAGCCCACCGTCGAGGTGCGGCTCGCCCTGGCGCGGGCCGCGATCGAGGCGGGCGACCTGGACCGCCTGCGCGAGACCGTCGCACAGATCCTCGAGCACGACCCGTGGGAGTGGCGCGCCGCCTGGATGGAGGGCCTCGGCCACCTCTCGGCGGGCAACCCGGCAGCCGCCCGCGCGTCGTTCAACGCCGTCTACGGGCAGGTGCCCGGCGAGCCGGCCCCCAAGCTCGCGCTCGCCACGGCCTGCGAGGTCTCCGGTGAGCCCGGCGTCGCCGAGCAGCTGTACGGCACCATCGCGCGAGCCGACTCGAACTACACGGGCGCCGCCGCCTTCGGCCTCGCCCGGGTGCGGGCAGGGGGCGGCGACCTCGACGGCGCCCTGCGCGCGCTCGACCTGGTGAGCCCCAGCCGAGGGTCCTTCCCCGACGCCCGTCTGCGGCGGGCCCGGCTCCTCGTCGACGCGCGGCGCACCCTGCTCGACCTGTCCGACGCCGTCGCCGGGCTCGACGCCGCCCACGTCCCCGACCGCCCCAGGGCCGAGGTCACCGTCGATGCCCTCTCGGGCGCGCTCGACCTGGTCACGAAGGAGGGGCCGGACCCGAGCGTGCGGATAGCCGGCGCCGAGGCGACCGAGCCCGAGCTGCGGGACCGGCTCGAGCTCGCCCTGCGCACCCTCGCCCACCTCACCGACGACCGCTTGATGCGCGTGGACCTCGTCGACCGGGCAAACTCCGTACGACGGTGGACCATGCGTTGAGCGGTCGATCGACCTGAAGACCCCCCGACGTGGCAAGGAGACCTACCCAGACATGAGTGCCGACGACAGTAGCCTCGTCCGCTGTCCCAGCTGCGGAGAGAACGCGGCGCCCCGCGCCAGGTTCTGCGAGAACTGCGGCACGCCGCTGGGCAGCTCCGGTGCGAGCATCCCCTCCGAGGTGACCCTCGACGTGGCACCCACCGTGGTGGACCCCGACCCGGCGACCGGCGACACCTCCGGCCGCCGGTCCTGCGGCGCCTGCGGCGGCACCATCGCCCCGGACGGGTACTGCACCGACTGCGGCACCCCCGGCCAGTCCGAGCGCGACCACTTCGAGGAGCGCCCGGCCGAGTGGGTGGCCGGGGTCTGCGACCGCGGTGTGCGGCACCCCCGCAACGAGGACGCGATGGCCCTCGCCGCCAGCGGCACCTTCGCCGCCCTCGTGGTGTGCGACGGCGTGTCCAGCGCACCAGACTCCGACGTCGCCTCGCTCGCCGCGAGCCGCGCCGCGCGGGACGTGCTGGTGGCCTACGGCCCCGAGGGGGCGAGCTCCGTGGTCGGCGCGACCAGCCGCCGCATCGCGGGCTGGACCGACGCGATGGTCGCCGCCTCCCGCGCGGCGGGCCAGGCAGTGCGGGGTGCAGCGGAACAGCTCGCCGCGACGAAGGGGAAGGACGTGGCGGACGACCCGCCGTCGTGCACCTTCGTGGCCGCGGTGGTGGACCACGACCTGATCGTCGCGGGCTGGCTCGGCGACTCCCGCGTGTACTGGCTGCCGGACTCGGGTCAGCCGGAACAGCTCAGCGTCGACGACTCGTGGGCCCAGGAGATGATCGCGGCCGGCGTGCCGCGCGCACAGGCCGAGACGTCGCCCCAGGCGCACGCGATCACGCGGTGGCTGGGTCCTGACGCCCCGGACACGGACGCTCGCTGCGCCGCGACCGTCCCGTCCGGGCCGGGCTGGCTGCTCGTCTGCTCCGACGGCCTCTGGAACTACTGCTCCGACGCGGACGAGATGGACGAGCTCGTGCGCCGGTTCGCCACCTCCGGCGACCCGCACACCACGGCCGCGGCGCTCGTGCGCTGGGCCAACGCGCAGGGCGGGCGGGACAACATCACCGCAGCACTCGCCCGCGTCTCCCCCACTGTCACCGAGCAGCGATAGCCTGCCGTTACCCGAGAGGAGCCACCGTGGCCGAGTTCTCCGCCGAGGTCTTCCAGAACGAGTTCCTGTCCGACGGCGCCACCGACGTGCACGCGGTCGTGTCCGTGACGTGCACGGGCGCGGGTGCCGTCGGCGGTGCCGGGGTGAGCGCCGGCGCTCCGGGCGGCGTCGCCGAGATCGTCGCCGTCGACACCTCCGGGTCCATGCAGGGCCGCAACATGGAGGCCGCCAAGCATGCCGCGGCGGTGGCCGTGGACCAGATCCCCGACGGCACCCTGTTCGCGATCATCGGCGGCTCCCACGTGGCGACCCGGATCTTCCCCTACCCCAACGCGCGCGTGCCCATGGTGGCCATGGAGCTGGGCGCCCGCAACGAGGCCAAGCGCGCCATCTCGACCATGTCCGCGAGCGGTGGCACCGCGATCTCCTCCTGGCTGCGCCTCGCCGACGACCTCTTCGCGACCGTCCCTGCGGCCCAGAAGCACCTGATCCTGCTGACCGACGGCAAGAACGAGTCCGAGCCGACCATGCACCTCGACCGGATGATCGCCGACGTCACCGGGCACTTCCAGTGCGACGCCCGCGGAGTCGGCGACCGCTGGGTGGTGGAGGAGCTGCGCAAGATCTCGACGGCGCTGCTCGGGACCGTCGACCTCATCGCCCGTCCGGAGGACATCGCCGAGGACTTCTCCGCCCTCGTGCGCAAGTCGATGGCCCGTGGTGTCGCCGCGGTGGACCTGCGGGTGTGGGCGCCACAGGGTTCGGAGGTCCTGTTCGTCAAGCAGGTAGCGCCGGAGGTGGACGACCTCACCGGCCGCCGCACCCAGGTGAACGCCCTGACCAGCGCATACCCCACCGGCGCGTGGGCCGACGAGACCCGCGAGTACCACGTGGCGGTCCGCGTGCCGGCGAAGCCGGTGGGCTCGGAACAGCTCGCGGCGCGCGTGCAGGTCGCGGTCGGCGACGAGGTGACGGCCTCCGGCCTGGTCAAGGCCAAGTGGTCGGACGACTCCACGCTCACCGCCCGGATCAGCCCCGAGGTGGCGCACTACACGGGCCAGGCGGAGCTCGCCTCGGCCATCCAGGAGGGCCTGGCCGCCAAGGCCGCCGGCGACGAGGCAACGGCGACGGTGAAGCTCGGCCGCGCCGTCCAGCTCGCGGCCGAGACCGGCAACGACGACGCGACCTCGCGCCTGCGGAAGATCGTGGAGGTGGACAACGAGGAGGCGGGCACCGTGCGCCTCAAGCGGAACACCGCCAAGCTGGACGAGATGGCCCTCGACACCGCCTCCACCAAGACGACCCGGGTACGGCGCGCATGACGGTCGTCTGCCCGGAGGGCCACACCAGCCAGTCCACGGACTACTGCGACGTGTGCGGTACGCCGATCCCGGCGGGGCCCGCGGAGGTCACGCCCGTCGAGACCCGGTCGGGCGAGACCTCGTCCGCCGCGTCCCCGGCCGGCGGCCCCGTGACCTGCCCCAACTGCGGTGACCTGTCCCCCTCCGGCTCGCTGTTCTGCGAGAACTGCGGGTACGACTTCACCACCGGCACGACGGCTCCGCCGCCGCCCCCGGCGTCAGCCCTGGACCTGAGCGGCCTGAGTGCGCCGCAGCAGCCGGCCCCAGCAGCGCCTACGGGCCCTCCGTCGGGCCCGCCGCCCCTGGATCCGCCGCAGGCCGCACCGTCGCAGGGCACGCCGCCTCCGTCGGCCGGTGCACCCGCGCCGTCGTCCGGCGGCGGAGGGCTCAGCGCGCCGCCCGTCCCGGGCGACGACAGCTGGGTCGCGGAGATCTGGGTGGATCCGGACTGGTACGCGCACGAGCAGCCAGAGGACCCGATGCCGTCGGCGGGCCTGCCGGGCCTGGTCACGCTGCGGCAGCGCAGCCTGCTCGTGGGGCGGCCGTCGCAGTCCCGCGGGATCCGGCCCGACGTCGACTGCGGCAGCGACCCGGGAGTGTCCAGGCGGCACTGCCAGCTGACCACCGACGGGCTGCGCTGGTGGGTGGAGGACCTGGGCTCGTCGAACGGCACGTTCGTCGCCGCCACCGGCGACCCCCTGCCCGACGTCCCGCTGACGCAGGGCGTCCGCCGGGAGATCGAGGAGAGCGACCGGGTCTTCATCGGCGCCTGGACCCGGCTGGTCATCCGGAAGGCGCTCCCGGGCGAGGCCTGACAGGTCGTGGCAGAGGCCCGGGTCACTCAGGTGATCCGGGCCTCTGACCTGGCCGAATAAAAAGCCGTGCGCTGACCGGGTGTCACCTGGGAGGCTCAAGGCACACCGCGGTGACGTCCGTCCGGTCCCATACCGGGCGGTGGAAAGGGTCCGGCCAGACCCATGTCGGGAGACCGGCACCTCCAGCGTCACGAAAGGCACTCACGTGCATACCGAGTACGACCTGGCGCTCATCCTTCACCGGGACCGCCTCCGCGACGCCGACGAGATTCGGCGTTCACGAACGCTCCGCCTGGAGCAGAAGCGACGCAAGGCCGAGGCCCGCGCCGCACGCAGCACCAACAGCCGCGCACGGGTTCCCGCCCTGCGCGTGCGGTCGGCATGACCCCCGTGGCGCCGGCCGGGTTCCACCCGGTACCCGGCGCCCCTCCACACCCCGAAGCAGAGCGCGTGCACGGCACCCGCTCTGCTTCGGCGTTGTACGACCGCTGACCGCTCCGGACGTGACCCCCGTTACGTGCCTGCGCAGCGCCCTGACCTGCGGAAGGGTGCTGCACGTCACCACTGTCCGGCTTGCGCGGTATTTCCGCGATCAGGGATGATGTAACACGACGGAAACAGTGCGAGGCGCCGAGCCGCGACCCGGCCGGTACGCCCCACCGCACCGTCAACCTCTCCCCACCCCTGGAAGGACCAGACACATGCATGCCCAGACCGCGTACTACATCGGCCGCGCACAGGTCGCCGAGATCGCCCGCCGCGCGGAGGTCGCCGGAGCCCAGGAGCGTGCGCTCCGCGAGCGCCCCGAGCGTCGCACCGCCAAGCGCAGCAAGCGACTCCGCCTGATCTGACCGGCTCCGGCGCTCGTGCGCCGTCGCCGAACATCCTGGCCCTTCCTCGGACGACCACCTGGTCGGCCTGCGGGAGGGCCTTCTGTTTGCCCGGACTGTCCCCCTTGACCATGCACGGCGTAACTCCGCTGCTCCGGACGCAATAGGCTGGGCGGCGTGAGCCTTCCCAACCCCAACGAGCGCATCGTCTGGATCGACTGCGAGATGACCGGCCTGGACCTGCGCGCTGACGCGCTCGTCGAGGTCGCCGCGATCGTCACCGACTCCGACCTCAACGTCCTGGGCACCGGTGTCGATGTCCTCGTCAAGCCTCCGGCCGAGGCACTGGCGCAGATGAACGACTTCGTGCGCACCATGCACACCACGTCCGGTCTGCTCGACGAGCTGGACGGAGGGCTGACCCTCGAGGAGGCGCAGGCGCAGATCCTGGCCTATGTCCGCGAATGGGTACCGGAGCCAGGCAAGGCGCCACTGGCCGGCAACTCGGTCGGCACGGACAAGACGTTCCTCGACCTGCACATGCCCGAGCTCGTGGAGCACCTGCACTACCGGATCGTCGACGTGTCGTCGATCAAGGAATTGGCCCGCCGCTGGTACCCGCGCGTCTACTTCGCGTCACCGAAGAAGGGCGGCGGGCACCGTGCGCTCGCCGACATCCTCGAGTCGATCGACGAGCTGCGCTACTACCGCGAGGTCCTGTTCCCCGCCCACCCCGGCCCTGACACGGCGACCGCGCGCGCCGCGGCACAGCGCATCGCCGAGACGTCCGTCACGAAGCAGCTCGCCCCGTAGTTTCAGTTCGGTCCGGGGCTGCCGACCATGTATGCTTTTCGACGGTCGCCGGTCCACAATCGGCGAGCATGGTGGGCGTAGCTCAGCTGGTAGAGCATCGCGTTGTGGTCGCGAGGGCCGCGGGTTCAAGTCCCGTCGCTCACCCCATACGAAGGGCCCCTCACTCAGGTGAGGGGCCCTTCGTCGTGCCGGGCGGCGTTGCTTGACCTCGCCCAAGGGGCAACGCTCATGCTGGGGGACACCGATAACCCGACAGCACCGGAGACCCATGACGAACGAGAAGAACGACCTGACCGCCGGCGAGTTCCAGGCGATGACCGGCCTGACCGCCAAGGCGCTCCGCCTCTATGCCGAGCGCGGCATCCTGACACCGGCATCGGTCGACCCCGACAGCGGATACCGCCGCTACGCACGCTCCCAGCTACGGCACGGGATGACCGCCGACCTCCTGCGCCGCGCCCAGGTCCCGCTGTCCGAGCTAGTCTCGGCAACCGACTTCCCCTTCGACCAGCGACGCGAGACCGTCGAGACGAGGCGGCACCTCGAGGACTTCTACCTTGCCGTCGCCGAGCACGTCACCGCGTTCGACCCGGCGGACTTCACCGCCCACGCCGCCGAGGCCCCGGCTCTCGACTGGGTCGGCGTCATCATCGACCTCGACGTCCCCGACGACGCCGAGGGCTGGATCGAGGCGTTTCACACCGGTCTGGCGGTCGAGACGCCCGCCGTCGGCAAGGCATTCGGCGAGGCGCTCACCGACCTCGGCGTCGGGCCCACGGACGTGTGCTGGACGGCGGTCCCCGACACGACCACGAGGAGCGGGGGCGGACAGCTCCTCCTGGCCCGCCCCGGTCCGGTCCGCCTCGGTGCGGCCGATCGAGAGCACATCGCGGGACGCGTACGTTCCAGCACCGGACAGAGCGTCGTCCCGGTGACCGGAACGCTCCCCTCACGCATCGAGATCACGTTCACGGCCGCCGCCACCGATGATCCAACGCCGATGCCGCTCGGCGTCGCGGAGGCCGCCGCGGGGTATCTGCACATCCTCGCCTTCGAGGACTACGTGGGACGACACCGGCTCACCGCCGCCCAGCCCACCGCACGGCAGGTCGTCCACGCGACGACGTGGTTCCCGCTCGACGCCGTCGACCAGCCGGTCAGCGTCTTCGACGTCCTCCCACCCGCACCCGTGGCCTGACGGTCCGCCCGGCCTCGTTCAGCCAGCCAGCAGCTTGACCACGGCGTCAGCGAGCTTGTCCTCGACGCCCGTGCCGTACTTCATCCAGAGCGACGGCTCGGTGAGCTCCAGCTCGATGACCATGGGGACGCCGTCGTCGCCGGAGACCAGGTCGACGCGCGCATAGGTGAACTCCGCGCCGGTGGCCTCACGGGCCACGGCGAGCGCCCGCTCCGCCACGTCGATCTGGGCGGGCGTGGCCTCGAACGCTTCCTTCTCCTCCTCCGCGTACAGCTCGCTGGTGTCCTCGGCGGGGCCGGTGAGCAGCGCGTTCTTGCGGACGGCGTGGGTGAGCTCGCCGTCGATGAAGATCAGGCACGTCTCGCCGGCGGTGTCGACCGAGGTGACGTAGGGCTGGATCATGACCCAGCGCCCGTCGTCGAGCAGGCGGACGGCGTGCGCGATGGCCTTGGCGCGCGACTGCGCGGACACCGGCTGGTAGCGCCCGGTGTTCTTGGCACCGGCGCTGACCACGGGCTTGACCACGAAGTCGCCGAACGCGGGCATGCGGGTGTGTACCGCGCGCTTGGACAGGTGCCGAGCGGGGTCGAGCCAGATCGTGGGGATCACCGGGATCCCGGCGACCTCGAGCACGCGGAGGTAGCGCTTGTCGGTGTTCCACTCGATGACGTCGGCGGAGTTGGCCACCTTGGGCAGCGAGCGCGCCCACGCGAGGAACTCGTCGTGGCGCGGCGAGTAGTCCCAGGTGGAGCGGACCAGCACCAGGTCGTAGGCGGACCAGTCCACGGCGGGGTCGTCCCACACGGCGGGCTCGGCGGTCACGCCGCGCTGCGCCAGCGCGGCGATCAGCGGCACGTCGTCCTTGTCGAGGTCGGGCAGCTGGGAGCAGGTCGCGAGGGCTACGCGGGCGTTGGTCACGCCCCGAGACTATCGGGACGGGTCAGGCCCGGTCCCGCGCCGAACGCCGCGCACGGAGCGGCGTCGGTCACACTGCGGGCTCGCGGCCGGGCACGTCCTCGGGGACGTCGTCCGTGCGGTCCGCGGCGTCCTGGACGCCCGGCTCGGCTCCGGCGGCGTCCGCGGCCCGGCGCAGCGCACCGAGGATCCCGTCGGCGGTGAGCGAGCCGACGACGTCGCCCGACTCCCCCACGACCGGCACCCGGCCCATCGCGGAGCCGGGCAGCGCGGCGACCGCCTCGAACGCGTCGGTGAGGCGCGCGCCGAGCCGCACGGGCGCCGGGGCGGGCTGGACGATCCGCTCCGCGCCCTCCAGGTCGGCGGTCTGCACGCTCGCGAGCGCGAGCATGCGGGACGCGGCGCCCTCGCCGGTGAAGTCCCGCACCCGGTCGGACGCCGGGTGCGCCAGCACCGCGAGCGGGCTGGCGACCTGCTCGAGCTTGCCGCCGCGGGACAGCACGGCGATCCGGTCGCCGAGGCGTGCCGCCTCGTCGATGTCGTGCGTCACGAGGATCACGGTGGTCCCGGTCTCGCGCTGGATGCGCTGGAACTCCGCCTGCAGGTGCCGCCGGAACTCCGGGTCGACGGCGCCGAAGGGCTCGTCCATCAGCAGCACCGGCGGGTCCGTGGCCAGGGCGCGGGCCACGCCGATGCGCTGCCGCTCGCCGCCGGACAGCTCGTGGGGGTACCGCTTCGCGTAGGTCGCGGCCGGCAGGCCCACCAGGTCGAGCAGCTCCGCGACGCGTGCTCGCGTGCGCTTCCGGTCCCAGCCGAGCAGGCCGGGCACGGTGGCGATGTTCGCCTCGACGGTGCGGTGCGGGAACAGCCCGACGTTCTGGATCACGTAGCCGATGCGGCGCCGCAGCGCCACGGGGTCGGTGGTGGTGACGTCCTCGCCGTCGAGCAGGATCCGGCCCGACGTCGGCTCCACCAGGCGGTTCACCATGCGCAGCGTGGTGGACTTGCCACAGCCCGACGGGCCGACCAGCGCGAGCACCTCGTGCTCGCGCACGGCGAGGCTCAGTCCTTCGACGGCGACGGTGCCGTCCCCGTACGCCTTGCGGACGGAATCCAGCTCGATCACGGTGCGGGCAGCCATGCCTCCGAACCTACCGGGTCACAGGCGGTAGGTTCGGAGGCATGCCCGGCAACCCCTGGTTCTCCTGGTCCTACGTGATCGACAACGCGCCCGTGCTGTGGGAACGGACGGTCGAGCACGCGGGGCTGACCATCGAGGCCGTCGCGATCTCCGCGGCCATCGCCATCCCGCTGGGGGTGCTGGTCTCCCGGTTCCGCTGGCTGTCCGGGCCGGTCGTCGGCACGGCGGCCGTCATGTACACGGTGCCGTCCCTCGCGCTGTTCGCGATCCTGGCACCCGTGCTCGGGATCGGCCGCCCGCCTGTCCTGGTGGGTCTGGTGGTCTACGCGCTGCTCATCATCCTGCGCAACACGGTGGCCGGCCTCGCCACCGTGGACCCCGCGGTCCTCGACGCCGCCCGCGGCCTGGGCTACGGGTCCGGCAGGCTGCTCGTCCAGGTGGCCATGCCCAGCGCGCTGCCGAGCATCATCGCCGGCCTGCGGCTGGCCACGGTGTCCAGCGTCGCGCTCGTGACCGTCGGCGTCGTGGTCGGGTACGGCGGCCTGGGGCAGATCATGTTCCAGGGCTTCCGCAACAACTCCTACCGGGCCGAGATCATGACCGCCACGCTCGCGACGATCCTGCTCGCCCTGGTGCTGGACCTCGCCCTGTGGGCGGCCGGCAGAGCAGTTACCCCCTGGCTGCGCAGGAGGACCTCATGACCGCCCCCACCGGCGTCGTCGACGAAGCCCTCGTGTGGCTCAACGACCCACTGACCTGGACCGAGCCCGGCGGCGTGCTCGAGCTGACCGGCGAGCACCTGGCGATGACCGCCATCGCCGTCGCGGTGGCGTCCGCCGTGGCGATCCCGGTGGGCGCCTGGCTCGGGCACAGCGGGCGGGGAGCCGGCCTCGTCGTCTGGCTCACCAACGCCTCCCGGGCGATGCCGACGCTCGGCATCATCCTGCTGCTCGCCGCGGGCGGGCTGTTCGGCAACACCGCGACCGTCATCGCCGCCGCGTTCTTCGCGGTGCCCGTGCTGCTGGTGAACACCTACGAGGGGGTGCGCGGCGCCGACCCCGACGCCCGAGACGCGGCGCGCGGCATGGGCATGAGCGACGGGCGCATCCTGCTGCAGGTCGAGCTGCCGCTCGCCACCACCCTCGTCGCCGCAGGCCTGCGCACGACCATCGTGCAGGTGGTCGCCACCATCCCGCTCGCGGCGCTCGTCGGCGGAGGCGGTCTGGGCCAGATCATCGCGCTCGGCATGGGCACGCAGCGGTACGGCGAGGTGCTCGCGGGCGGCGTCGTGGTCGCCGTGCTCTGCCTCGCGATCGACATGGTGCTGGCGATCGGGCAGCGTCTGGCCACACCGGCCCCGCTGCGCGCGAGCGCGCGCTAGGCCCGAGCGCGCGCTAGGCCCGGACCGCCGCGACCGCCGCGTCGAAGAGCTCGACGGGATCCGCGGTGCCGCCTGACGCGTGCCACGCGTCGACGGCGATGTCGAGGCACGCGAGCGCCGCGGCGATGATCGCGCGGGCGCGCGGGTCCGCCGTCGGGCCGGGGGTGATGCCGAGCCGCCGCTCGATGTCGGGGGCGAACAGCTCCTGCCAGCGCAGGTGCTTCTCGAGGTGCTTGGCCCGCAGGGACGGTGCGTCGGCGTACATACCGGCGATCTCCAGCCCGGTCACGGCGTCGGTGTCGGGGCCCTGCAGGGTCTTGAGCGCTTCGCGCAGGGCCTCCCACGCGCTCTCGGTGGCCGGGCGTGCCTCGAGCGCGTCGCGCACCCGGCGACCGAGCGCCTCGAGGTCGCCCATGACCACGTCTTCCTTGCTCCCGAAGTAGTGGAAGAACGACCGCCTCGAGATCCCGGCCGCCGCTGCGATCTGGTCGACGGTGGTGGCGTCGAAGCCCTGTTCGGCGAACAGGCGCAGCGCCGTGTCCGTGATCTCGGCGTGGACCGCCCGGCGCGTCCGCTCACGCAGGGTCGGGGTGTCAGGCGTCGAATCCATGAGGCAGATCTTACCCATGGTGCGATTACTTGCACTTGGTGCAACACCCTGCGTACGGTGCAGCCATGGCTGACATCGACTTCACCTCGCAGACCACCATCGTCACCGGCGCCAGCTCCGGGATCGGCGCCGCCTTCGCGCGGGCCCTCGCGAAGCGCGGCTCCGACGTGATCCTGGTCGCCCGCCGCCTCGACCGCCTGCAGGAGCTCGCGAACGAGCTCGAGCGCGACCACGGCGTGCGGGCCACCCCGATCGCCCTCGACCTCAGCCGGCGCGGAGCCGGGCAGGTCCTTGCGGGCGAGGTAGCGGCACGCGGCCTCACCGTGACCGGGCTCGTCAACAACGCCGGCTTCGGCACCGACGGGCCGTTCCACGAGGAGGACCCGGACCGGCTGCAGGACGAGATCACCGTCGACGTCGCGAACCTCGTCGACCTCTCACGCGCCTTCATCGAGCCGCTCCGGCAGGAAGGCCGCGGGATCCTGGTCAACGTCGCGAGCGTCGCCGCCTACGCGCCCGGGCCCGACATGGCCGTCTACTCGGCGTGCAAGGCCTTCGTCCTGAGCTTCACCGAGGCACTCTGGTTCGAGTCACGGTCGAGCGGCCTCCGCGTCCTCTCGCTCGCCCCGGGGCTGACCCGCACCGAGTTCTTCGACGACCTGTCCGGCGGCGCCTACAACGGCAGCTACCAGACACCCGAGCAGGTGGTCGCAACAGGCCTGCGCTCGCTGGACCGAGGAAACCGCCGGCCGAGCATCGTCTCGGGCCGCGGCAACGCGCTGGCGGCAGGGCTCGGACGGTTCTTCACCCGGCGGCATGCGGTGCTCCTGTCCGGATCGCTCGGCGCCCGCTCGCGTGACACCGACGCGGCCGGGCGGGCCGGGGCGAACAGGTAGATGTAACGACATTCTCACGAGCGTGTTTCGCCCTTGCCATAGTCGGCCGGCCGGGGTCGAATGGGATCGATCGAAGCCGTAGAACAGTTGTACGTCACCCACGTTCGGAGACATCGATGAAGTTCCCCCGTACGCATCTATCCCTGCCCCGGGCGCTCGGCGCGGCGGTCGCCGTCGTCAGCCTCACCGTCCTCACCGCCTGCGGCGAGCCGGGATCCGCCGGAGGGAGCGGCGGCAGCACCCCTACGGGCGGCGGCAGCGTCGCGGCCTGCGAAGCGGTTCCCGGCGACGAGCTGGTGGTGCTCGACGACGACAAGCAGCTGCAGACCGTGGACAACATCATCCCGGCGATCAACGCGGCGGCCGTGGAGGGTGACGACACCCTCGTGCCGCTCCTGGACTCGGTCTCGGCAGCGCTCGACACCGACACGCTGATCAGCCTGAACAAGGCGGTGGACGTCGACCGCCGCACCTCCAAGGAGGTCGCGGAGGAGTTCGTGGCCGACGCCGGCCTCGATGCCCCCGAGCAGAGCGGCAGCGGCAAGATCGTCATCGGCGCCGCCGACTTCGCGGAGAGCGCCACGCTCGGCACCATCTACGCGACGGTGCTGAACGCCGCCGGGTACGAGGCCGAGGTCACCACCATCGGCAACCGTGAGACCTACCTCCCGGCACTGGAGGACGGCAAGCAGGTCCAGATCATCCCCGAGTACGTGGGCACGCTCACGGAGTTCCTCAACAAGGACGTCAACGGGGCCGAGGCCGAGGCGGTGGCCAGCAGCGACCTGGACGCGACCGTCGAGGCACTCACCGGGCTCGGCGACGAGGTCGGCCTCGTGTTCGGCCAGCCCTCCCCCGCTCAGGACCAGAACGCGTTCGCCGTGACCAAGGCCTTCGCGGACGAGCACGGCGTCACCTCGCTCAGCGAGCTCGCCGAGGCCTGCGGCGGCCTCGTGCTCGGCGGCCCGCCGGAGTGCACGGAGCGCCCGTTCTGCCAGCCGGGCCTCGAGGAGACCTACGGTCTGGAGTTCGCGGAGTTCCGCTCGCTCGACGCCGGCGGCCCGCTGACCAAGTCGGCGCTCCAGCAGGGTGAGGTCACGCTGGGCCTGGTCTTCAGCTCGGACGGCTCCCTGACCCCGTCGGAGTAGCCCCTCCCTGGACTGCCGCGGCGGCGTCGACCTGCAGCTCCTCGGCATCGGCACGGACGGGCACATCGCGTTCAACGAGCCGGGCTCGT
>NZ_JBFAKY010000065.1:0-12133 GCF_040656015.1 Promicromonospora sp. NPDC050249
ACAGAACGTGTTGTAGCCGTGCTCCAGCAGCATCTCCGGCAGCATCCCGTTCTCGAACGGCATCCTCCCGTCGAGACCAGGCACGTTCTGTCTCCGGGCGGGAGGAGAATGGCCGGGTGCAGCAGTTCGCCTCTGACAACTACGCCCCCGTCCACCCCGAGGTCATGGCCGCGATCGTCGCGGCGAACGACGGTGCCGCCGTGTCCTACGGCGACGATGCCGTGTCCGCCCGGCTCCAGGAGCGGGCGGCCGAGGTGTTCGGTGAGCGCGCCCGCATCTTCCCCGTGCTGAACGGCACCGGCGCGAACGTCATCAGCCTCATGGCGGCCGCCCCACGCTGGGGCGCCGTGATCGCGAGCGACGTCGCGCACGTCCACACGGACGAGAACGGCGCCCCGGAGCGCGTCGGCAGCCTCAAGATCTTGGCCGTGCCGAGCGTGGCGGGCCGCATCGGGCCCGACGCAGTGGACCGCTACGCCGGCGACATCGGCAACGTCCACCGCGCCCAGCCCGCGGTCCTGAGCCTCACGCAGGTCACCGAGCTCGGCACCGTCTACTCGCCTCACGACCTGAAGCTCCTCGCCGACACCGCCCACGCGGCAGGCCTGCGGGTGCACGTCGACGGGTCCCGCCTCGCGAACGCCGCGGCGACGCTCGGCGTCGGGCTGCGGGAGATCACCACCGACGTCGGCGTCGACGTCCTGTCCTTCGGGGCCGCGAAGAACGGCGGCATGCTGGGCGAGGCGGTGGTGGTGCTGTCCGACGGCGGCGACGCGGCCGGCGCTCAGGCGGACCTGGGTGAGGCCGTCCCGTACCTGCGCAAGGCCACGATGCAGCTCGCGTCGAAGACGCGGTTCGTGTCGGCGCAGCTCCTTGCGCTGCTCGGCCAGCCGGGCACGCCGTCGTCGGGCACAGGGGAGGGCGCGCCGCTGTGGCTGCGAAACGCCGCGCACTCGAACGGGATGGCCGCGCGTCTGCGTGCGGGTATCGAGGCGGCAGGGCTGACCGAGACGGTCCGCATCACCTGCCCCACCGACGCGAACGTCGTGTTCGCGACACTGCCCCGGACGGCGGCCGACCGGCTGCGCGCCCACGCGCGGTTCTACGACTGGGCGCCGGGCGAGGCGCCGGACCGCGTGGAGGTCCGCTGGATGTGCTCGTGGGACACCACGGAGGCGGACGTCGACGGGTTTGTGCGGGCGCTCGAAAGCGCAGTCTGAGCGGACCGGTCCGGGCCGTCAGTGCACGCGCCGCCCCCGATGGGGTGAGACTGAGGGCCATGACCCGTTTTCGCCCGCGCGCCGTCATCGTCGCCGCGGTTCTCACCCTGGCGGTCCTGACCGCCGGCTGCTCCGGCCTGACGGGGGAGCCACATCCGACGTCGCTCCCCGGACCCGCTCAGACGGAGGCGCAGCCGAGCCCGGCGCCGAGCGGTGCGTCGCCGGGGGAGCCGACGTTCAGTGCCACGCCGACGCCTCTGCCGACGCCGACCGCGCGACCCACGCTGGAGCCGACACCGGGCGAGCCCGACCTGTCGCTGGTGGACGGCTGGACCCTGGAGGAGAAGGTCGGCCAGATCGTCATGGTGGGTCTGCCGGTCGCCGGCCCGTTCCAGCCGACGTTCGACATGCTCCGAGACGGCCAGATCGGCGGCGTGTTCCTGCACGGCCGCACCAAGGCGGGCCGGCAGCCGGTGAAGAACCTGGTGGACGCCGCCGTCGAGGCGGCGGGCCGGGAACGGGAGCCCCTCTTCGTGGCCACCGACCAGGAAGGTGGCGCCGTGCAGGTGCTACGCGGTCCAGGTTTCAGTGACATCCCGAGCGCGCTCGACCAGGCCGCTCTCGCGGCGACCGAGCTGCGGAAGCAGTCCGAGGTCTGGGGCGACGAGCTCGCCGCCGTGGGCGTGAACCTCAACCTGGCACCCGTGCTGGACCTGGTGCCGCAGGCCGCAGCGGCGTCGAACGCGCCCATCGGTTTCTTCGGGCGGAACTACGGATACACCGCGGAGTCCGTCATCACGCACGGAAACGCGTTCGCGCAGGGCCAGCGCGACGCGGGCGTCCAGACGTCGATCAAGCACTTCCCCGGGCTGGGCCGGGTCGCGGGCAACACCGACGACACGGCGGGCGTGACCGACACGGTCACCGGCCCGGACGACCCGTCGGTCGCCGTGTTCGACGCGGGGATCGAGGCGGGATCCGGGCTGGTCATGATGTCGTCGGCGGTCTACTCACGGATCGATCCCGACGCCCCGGCTGTGTTCAGCCCCACCGTGGTGGGCCTGGTGCGCGAGCTCGGGTTCGACGGCGTCATCGTCTCCGACGACCTGTCGGCGGCGGTGCAGGTCGCGAGCGTGCCGGCGGGCGAGCGTGCGGTCCGCGCGGTGGACGCCGGGGTGGACCTGGTGCTCGCCTCGGCACGGCCGTCGGTCGCCCCGGCGATGGTGGACGCGCTGATCAAGAGGGCGCGGACCGACCCGGACTTCGCCGCGAAGGTGGACGCGGCGGCGGCCCGGGTCGTCGCGGCCAAGGCGAACCTCTGAGTGACCCGACGGCGAGGTAGAGCGCCTGTCCGAGTCTCCCTGGTGTCGTCATGGAGAGTCGGACAGGCGCTCTACCTCGGCAGTCCTGCTTCGGTCAGTGGTCCGCCAGGTTCAGGACGTCCAGGACCCACGCGTGCTCGAACGCGATCTGCTCCCACGCCGAGTAGCGCCCCGAGACGCCGCCGTGCCCCGCCGACATCTCGATCTTCAGCATCGCCGGCGCGCCGGCCGCCTGCAGCCGGGCCACCCACTTCGCCGGCTCCACGTACAGCACGCGGGTGTCGTTGAAGCTGGTGGTGGCGAGGATCCGAGGGTAGTGCGAGGCGTCGTCGGCCACGTTCTCGTAGGGCGTGTACGAGCGCATGTACGCGTACACCTCGGGATCGTGCAGGGGGTCGCCCCACTCGTCCCACTCGGTGACGGTCAGGGGGAGTGTCGGGTCGAGCATCGACGTCAGCGCGTCCACGAACGGCACACCGGCCAGCACTCCCGCGAACAGCTCGGGCGCCAGGTTGGTGGCGGCCCCGACGAGCAGCCCGCCCGCGCTGCCGCCGTCGGCCACCATGCGGTCGGACGCCGTCCAGCCGGTGTCGGCGAGATGCCGGCCACAGGCCACGAAGTCGGTGAACGTGTTGCGCTTGGCCCTCAGCTTGCCGTCGTCGTACCAGGCGCGGCCCATCTCGCCGCCGCCGCGCACGTGGGCGATCGCGAAGACGATGCCGCGGTCGAGCAGGCTCAGGCGCGGAACCGAGAAGTACGGGTCGATCGAGGACTCGTACGCGCCGTACCCGTACAGGAGGAGGGGTGCGGGCTCGGCGGGCGCGTCCGCCCCGGTGGTCGAGAACCGCACCTTGTCCTTGCGCCAGACGAGGGAGATCGGGATGCGGGTCCCGTCCTCGGCCGTCGCCCACTCGCGCCGCTGGTCGTAGTCGCCGGGGTCGTAGCCGCCGAGCACCGGCTGCTGCTTGAGCAGGACGCGCTCGCCGGAGGCGACGTCGTACAGGTAGAGCGACGAGGGCGTGACGAAGGAGGTGTAGCCGACCTTGAGGTTGGGCTGCTCCCACACACCGACGCCCGCACCGACCGACTCCAGCGGCTGACCGAAGGAGATCTCCTGGAAGCTCCAGGTGGCCTGGGGCGTCGCGAGCCGGGGGGCCTCGACAGGCTCGGCCTGCGAGGCGCCGACGGGCTCGACCAGCGACAGGACCGCCGAGCGGGAGATCGCCCCGCGGCGGTAGTAGAGCACCAGGTACCGCTCGCTCGCGCTCACGCCCTCCAGCCGCACGTCCGGGTCGTGTGCCACGGCGACGGTCGCCACCTCCGGCGTCACCGTGTCGCCGGGCGCGGGAACCGGTGAGCTGACCAGCTCGAAGTTCAGCGCGTCCTTGTTGTGCAGGATCAGGAGGACGTCGCGGGTCTCGCCGGGCTCGGCCGGCGAGGGGGGCGCGTCCGGCGAGGGCGGGTCCACGAGCGAGGGCGGCTCGGACAGCGAAGAGGGCTCGACCATCGAGGCGGGCAGCACCGCGTGCTCCACCGTGTACTCCACGCCCTCGCGGCGCGGCCACACGACGCGGAAGTCGCCGGTCGGGTTGTCGGACTCCAGCAGCCACGACTCGCTCGTCACCTTGGAGCCGAGCTCGATCTGGAGATACTTCTTCGACCGGGAGAGCCCTACACCCACCCAGTAGCGCTCGTCCGGCTCCTCGAACACGAGCACGTCGTCGGACGCCGGTGTGCCGAGCCGGTGCCGCCACACCCGCCACGGCCGCCAGGCGTCGTCGACGGTGAGGTAGAAGATGTGCTCGCCGTCGGGCGCGAACATGGCGCCAGGAGCGGTGTCCCGCACCTCGTCCGGGAGGTCCTCGCCGGTCGCCAGGTCGCGGACACGCAGCGTGTAGCGCTCGTCGCCCGCGGTGTCGGTGGCGTGGAGCAGCCGGGCGCCGTCGTCGGAGACGTCGAGCGAACCGAGCGCGAAGAAGTCGTGGCCCTCGGCCTGGACGTTCTGGTCCAGCAGCAGCTGCTCGCCGGGGACCGGCTCGCCGGGCTCGAGCACGCGGGGCGTCCAGTCGTCCGGCCCCGCGGCGCGGTAGCGCGCGTGGATCGGGTACTGCTGGCCCTCGACGGTGCGGGCGTAGTACCACCAGTCGCCGTCGCGTGACGGGACGGAGAGGTCGGTCTCGAGGGTGCGGCCCTTGATCTCGTCGAACAGGGTCTGCCGCAGCGGCGCGAGGTGCTCCTGCTGGGCGAGCGTCCAGGCGTTCTGCGCCTCCAGCTGTGCGACGACGTCCGGGTCGTCCTTGTGGCGCAGCCACTCGTAGTCGTCGATGAAGGTGTCGCCGTGGAAGGTGCGCTCGATCGGGCGGCGCGCCGTCAGGGGGGACTCTGCGGTAGAGGGGGCGGTCTCTGAAGGAGTCAGGGCGTCAGGCACCGCGCAAGCGTATCCGCGCGCACTGCGTTGAGTGCGGGATATTCGCCGTCCGGACAGGCCAGGAAGGGCGAACATCCCGCACTCAAGAGGTCAGAGCTTCAGGTCGGTCCAGGTGAGGCGGTGGTCGCTGCTCGGGAACGGGTAGACACCGGTCAGGCGCGACAGCGGGTCGGCGGCTACCGGCCAGAAGACGCCGGCGTCCCGGACCTGCAGGTCACGCGAGGGCAGCACGTAGTCCACGCGCAGGTTGCCGGGCGCCGTGTCGGCGAAGTCGGCGGTGTCGAACGCCGGGTCGCCCCGGTGCGCGAGGTTCGCGCCGGCCTGCAGGGCGGAGGCCTCGGGCCCGCCCGCCGACGTCGCCCGCGGGTCCGTGATCCGCGGGTGGCGCAGCAGCTGGTCGATCGCAGAGTCCACGGAGTCGCCGTCGACGGGGTCTGCGTTGTAGTCGCCGACGATCACGAACGACGAGCCGGGACGCAGCCCGCCACGCCGGCCCTCGTCGTCGTACTGGTACCAGGAGCGCCAGCCGCCGCGCACGTAGTCGGCCCAGAACCGGATCTCGTCGTGGTTGCGCAGCCCGTTGCGGTCCTCGGCACCGTCGAACGACGGCGGGGTCGGGTGCGCGGCCAGCACGTGCACCGTCTCGCGGCCGACCCGCACCGGGACGTCCCAGTGAGACTTGCTCGAGAGCGGCAGCACCGCGAGCTCCTCGGCCGAGTACCAGTCGGCCGGGGCGGCGGTGGCAGGGTCGTCCGGCAGGAGCGCGCCCGGCATGTCCTGCCACTTGAAGTCCTGGAACGTACGCACGCGGTCGTGCTGGATGGGGTACTTCGAGAGCACGACCATGCCGTACTGGCCCGGGAACAGGCCGAAGCCGAGCGCGTCGTCGCCCCCGCCGACGGCCCCGTTGTTGTTCAGGTCGAACCCGCTCGGGATCCCCGTGTTCGACGGCGCCACGAAGGCGTACGGGTACTCGACCGGCTTGCCGGTGCCCTGCGGCACCTCGAGGTAGTTCTCGCGGAACAGGTCCGCGGCGGCGTACGGGTCGGCGTCGCCCGAGTAGTCGAACTCGTTGAGCAGCACGACGTCGGGGTCCGCGTGCTGGATGACCTCTGCGACCGTCGCCGCCTGGGCGTCGTCGCCGGTGGACAGGTCGGCGACGAGCTCACCCTCCGTCGCCCGGTTGAGCGACAGGTTGTAGGTGGCGGCGCGCAGGGTCCGGTGGCCGGCGCCGGGGTGGCCGGCGCCGGCCCGGTCCGTTCCTGCCGTGGGCGTACCCACGGTGGCCGTGCCGGCCGACGCTGTGCCCGCCGAGGCGAGAAACGCTCCGGCCAGCAGTGCCGCTGCGGCGGCGGCGCTGGTCAGGCGCACGGGGGTACTGGCTCGCATGACTGCTCCTTCTTCGGGTGCGGTGCTCCGCGGTGTCACGGTTGTCGTGCATGGGGTGCTGTGCGGGTGGTCCGCGTCAGCCACCGTAGGGCCGAGTCGGTTCGACCGGGTGAACTGCGTATGAACAGCCCTGCACAGGGGGTTCATAACGGTAGTTTTCCGGGGCGGCCATTGTGGCCGCGCGGCGACGGCGCTCGCCGTCGCGCAGTTTCTTGAGGAAGAGTCGATGAACCGAGCTTTCCGCTTCGCCGCCGCCACCGCCGCCGTGACCGTGTCCCTCACGATGCTCACGGGCTGCGGAGCGATCCTGGACGGGATCACGTCGGGCGGTGACGCCCCGCGCGACGAGCCCGGCGGCGAGATCACCGCCTCCGCGGAGGCGGACGCCTTCGAGATCCTGAAGGGCGACTGCATAGACCTGCTGGCGCTCGACGGCTACGGCGACTCCCCCGAGGGTGACGAGTTCGAGGTCGAGTCGGTGCCGGTGGTGCCCTGCGCCGAGCCGCACACCGGTGAGGTCTACGCCGAGCTGGTCATGGAGGGCAACGAGTTCCCGGGCGCCGAGGCCATGGCGAAGAAGTTCGACGAGTGGTGCTACGCCGAGTTCGAGAAGTTCGTCGGCCTGTCCTACGACGAGTCGGTGTACGGGTACACGGGCTTCTACCCCACCCAGGAGACCTGGGACCAGCTCGACGACCGCACCCTGCAGTGCATCGTCAGCTCCGAGGAGCCGGTCACGGACAGCCTCAAGGGTGTAGCGGAGTAGGGCGCGGCGGAGCGGGGCGCGGCGCAGCAGCGCGTCGCGCCGTCAGCCGCAGGTCCGTCGCGACCACCGCCAGTGCGGCCAGCACGAACACCGCCCCTACCAGCGGCACCGTGCTGACTCCGACGGTGGCGACCACCAGCGCCCCGAGCGCCGCCCCGCCGCCGATCCCGAGGTTGAACACGGAGCTCGAGATCGCGGTCGCCGACTCGGTGGCGCCCGGGGCGACCTGCATGGCCAGGAACGACAGGGCGGGCGGGAGGGCGCTGAACGCGAGACCGAACAGGGCAAGCCCGGCCAGGGCGAGCGCCGGGACGTGCCCGAGGCCCCACAGGAGCACCAGCGACCCGGTCAGCAGGCCGAGCGCGACGAGCATCGTCTGCCACGGCCGCTTGTCGAGCACCTGGCCGGTCAGCAGCGTCCCCGCCATGCCCGCGACGCCTTGGCCCAGCAGCAGCACGCTCAGGTACCGGTCGGGGAAGCCCGCCGTCTCCAGCACGAACTGGGTGACGAACGTGATCATCATGAACCCGCCGGTCACCAGCAGCACCGTGACCACCATGAGCACCACGAAGCGGCGCGTGCTGGGGTGCGTGCCGCGGGCGGTGCCGCTCTCCTCGGCGTCGACGTTCGGCATGGCGATGACCATCGCGAGGCACGCGAGGAGGCTCACCACGGAGAACATCAGGAAGGCGGTGCGCCAGCTCGTCTGCTGCCCCACCCAGGTGCCGAGCGGCACGCCGAGCAGCGGTGCGAGCGAGTTGCCGATGGCGAGCCGCGCGATCATCTTGCCGCGGACGGCGGGTGCGAACAGGCTCGCCGCCGCCGGCGTCACCACCGACCAGAACAGCGCCTGACCGAGTGCCGTGACCATGCGAGCGGCCATCAGGTCGGCGTAGCCGAGGGCCACCGCCGACCACAGCGTCCCGACCGTGCACACCGCGGTGGTCGCCGCGAGCACGTAGCGGCGCGGGAACCGGCGGGTGAGACGTGAGAGCGGCAGCGACGCGAGGACGACGACGGCGGCGTAGGCGCTGACCAGCAGCCCGATCTCGGACGTACTGCGGCCCAGGTCCGGGGCGATGAGGGTGAGCAGGCCGCCCGGCAGGTTCTCCGCGGTGACGAAGGTGAAGGCACTCGTGGAGAGCGCGAAGAGGGCGATGACCGCCCGGCGCTGGTCCACGGGTGGTGCGGCGAAGCGCGCCGCGGCGTCAGGCCTGCTCGAGGTCATGCTGTACTCCGGCTGCTCGGTGGGCGTGGGTGCACCCGGACGACGAACGAGCCCGGCGGACGGCGACCAACCTACGCGGCGTCGGACCGATTCGATGTACCAATATCAGTCGTGGATCGTGAGCCATTCGTGTGTCCTAGGCAACATTGTCGTAATATTTCCCTGGTTTCCTCCTCCAGGGACAAAGGTGTCCCGCAGGTCCGGCGACCCGAATCACCTCCTCGTCCCGGACGCCGCAACTCTTCACGGAGGAAATATGAACCAACGCATCTGTGCCGTCGGCGCGGGAGCTGCCCTGCTGCTCTCCGCAGCCCTCGTTCCGATCACCGCCTCGGCAGCACCCTCCGCCGAGGAGGTGCCGCCGCAGGCGGCGCCCGCGAAGGAGGACAACCGTCCTGACCCGCTCGCGGAGAAGCAGACCGAGAAGCGGCAGCGCGCGGTCGACATGGTCGCCACCGGTGAGGCCAAGGTCGAGGTCCGCGGCAAGGGCGACCGCGCGTCGAAGGTCGTGGAGATCTCGCCGCGCGAGTACGTGGAGTACGGCGTCGAGGAGACGGCGCAGCTCTTCAGCATCCTCGTCGAGTTCGGTGACCAGGCCGACGAGCGGTACCCGGACGCCCCGGCAGGCCCCGTGCACAACGAGATCCCGGAGCCGGTACGGAGCGACAACTCCACCTACTGGGAGCCCGACTTCTCCAGCGAGCACTTCAAGGAGATGTTCTTCACCGGCCTGGAGGACCAGGGCGGCGAGTCGTTCGCGGGCATCTACGACGAGATGTCGTCCGGCCGGTTCGACCTGCAGGGCGACGTGTCCGACTGGGTCACCGTGCCGCACAGCACCGCGTCCTACGGCACCACCGAGTCCGGTGAGGACATGACGCGGTTCATCCAGGACACCGCTGACGCGTGGTACGAGCAGCAGGTCGCGGCGGGCAAGACCGCCGAGGAGATCGACGCCTACCTCAAGTCGTTCGACGTCTGGGACCGCTACGACCTGGACGGCGACGGCATCACGTCGGAGCCGGACGGCTACATCGACCACTTCCAGGCGATCCACGCCGGTGAGGGCGAGGAGGCCGGCGCACCAGAGTCGGCGATCTGGTCCCACCGCTGGTCGGTGAACCAGGGCGGTGTGGGCACGGACGGTCCCGCCGACTACGCGAAGGTCGGCGGCATCAAGATCGGTGACTCCGACCTCTGGATCCGCGACTACACCACGGAGCCGGAGAACGGCGGCCTCGGCGTGTTCGCGCACGAGTTCGGCCACGACCTCGGCCTGCCGGACTACTACGACACCGACGGCGGCGAGAACGGCACCGGCTTCTGGAACCTCATGAGCTCCGGTTCGTGGATGAGCCATGGCGACGGCACCATCGGCACGACGCCGAACCACATGGGCGCGACCGAGAAGCTGTTCCTGGGCTGGCTCGACTACGAGGTGGTGGAGCCGGGTGACACCGAGCGGGTCAAGCTCGGCCCGTCGTACCACGCCACGACGCGTGAGCAGGCGGCGATAGTGAACCTGCCGGACGGCGTCGCGACGGAGGACCTGGGAGTCGCGCCGGTCGACGGCCAGTTCGTCTACTCCGGCAAGGCCGACGACCTGAACAACACGATCGCGTCGCCGTCGTTCACCGTGCCGGCGGGCGGCTCGCTGACCGCAAAGGTCCAGTACGCCATCGAGGCGGACTTCGACTACGCGTTCGCCGAGGTCTCAACGGACGGCGGAGCCTCGTGGGCGTCCGTGCCGACCAACCTCTCCACGGACGAGGACCCGAACGGCACCAACCCGGGCAACGGCATCACCGGCAGCTCGGACGGCGCCTGGGTCGACCTGACGGCCGACCTCGCAAAGTACGCCGGCCAGACGGCGTCGGTCCGGTTCCGCTACTCGACCGACGGCGGGACCACCGAGACGGGCTTCATGGTGGACACCGTCGCAGTGGGCACCGCGCTGAGCGAGGACTTCGAGGACTCGTCGGACTGGACCGTCGACGGCTTCCAGACGGTCGGTGCCGACGGCACCTACGAGGTCGAGTTCTCCCACTACTACGTCGCCGAGAACCGCGTGTACGGCGGGTACGACGCGACGCTGAAGGAAGGCCCGTACAACTTCGGCTGGACCTTCAGCAACAGCAACCGGGTGGAGCACTACCCCTACCAGGACGGCCTGCTGATCTGGTACGTGAACAGCCGGTACAGCGACAACAACGTGTCGCAGCACCCGGGCCACGGCCAGGCGCTCCCGGTCGACGCGCGTCCTCAGGTGCTGAAGTGGTCGGACGGCACGATCGCCCGCCCCCGGATCCAGTCCTTCGACGCCACGTTCGGCCTGCAGCGGACCGACAAGCTCTCGCTGCACCGCGAGGTGTCGGAGACCGAGCTGACCCGTCTGGTCAAGGACAAGCAGGTTCCGGTGTGGACGTTCGACGACACGAACCCCGAGGCGTACTGGAAGAAGAGCAACCCGGGTAACTCGGTGATCGTCGGTGGCACCGGCACCACCATCAAGGTCCTCACGCAGGACACCAAGAGGGGCCACATGACCATCCAGGTCAACTGATCACCGGATCGCCGAAGTAGAGCGCCTGTCCGCGAACCGCGGGGCTCAAGCCTCGTAGTTCGCGGACAGGCGCTCTACTTCGGCGAACTCCGGGTGGGCACTACGCTCGAACGCATGACACACCTGCGATGGGGCATCCTGGCGGCCGGCGGGATCGCCGCGGCCTTCACATCTGACCTGAACGACAACGGCTTCACCGTGCAGGCGGTGGGGTCCCGGTCCTTGGAGAAGGCGCGCGCCTTCGCCGACCGCTTCGGCATCCCGACGGCGCACGGCTCGTACGAGAACCTGGTGAACGACCCCGAGGTCGACATCGTCTACATCGCCACGCCGCACCCGATGCACGCCGAGGCCGCGAAGCTCGCGCTGGAGGCCGGCAAGCACGTGCTGGTCGAGAAGCCGTTCACGGTCAACGCCGCCGAGGCGCGCGAGATCACGGAGCTCGCCGAGGAGAAGGGTCTCGTCGCGCTCGAGGCCATGTGGACCCGGTTCCTGCCGCACATGGCGCGCGTGCGCGAGGTCATCGCCTCGGGCGTGCTCGGCGAGGTCCGCACCCTGATGGTGGACCACACCCAGGACCTGCCGGACGACCCGGCGCACCGCATCAACGACCTGGCGCTCGGTGGCGGTTCGCTGCTCGACCTGGGTATCTATCCCGTCTCGTTCGCCTGGGACCTGTTCGGTGAGCCGCTCACCGTGCAGTCGCACGCGACGTTCAAGGAGACGGGTGCGGACGCGACCATCGCCACGATCTTCGGCTACGACGGCGCTCGGGTCGCCACCACCGTCTCGGCGTCGGACACCAAGGGTCCCAACCGGGCCTCGATCCTGGGCACCGAGGGGCGCATCGAGATCGACGCCGTCTGGTACAGCGGAACAACGGTCCACGTGTACGACGCCGAGGGCACCGAGATCGAGACGTTCACCGCCGAGATCACCGGCCGCGGCATGCAGTTCCAGGCCGCCGAGGCCGAGCGCCTGGTCGCGGCCGGCGAGCTCGACAGCCCGCTCCTTCCGCGCGCGGAGACGGTAGCCATCATGGCCACGCTGGACACGATCCGTGAGCAGGTCGGCCTGAAGTACCCGGGCGAGTAGTTCCCTCCGCGGGTCCGGCCCAGCGCTGGTCGAGCTACGTCGTTGGTCGAGCTTGTCGAGACCAAGGTCTCGACAAGAAACAACCCCGGGGGGTGGTGTGCCCGGGGGGTGAACCCCCCCGG
>NZ_JBFAKY010000066.1:0-10806 GCF_040656015.1 Promicromonospora sp. NPDC050249
CTCTTCGTCACGGCCTTAGTGCGACGACGATGTCAGAGGCTGCCCATACGGTGCAGCCCATGAGCATGATTCGCGCGGGACAGCCTGCGCGTACCCGGACACACGCTCTACTTCGGCGTATCCGGGTGGGGAGGGGTCAGCCCAGTTCCGGGAACCACAGGGCGATCTCGCGCGCCGCGGACTCCGCCGAGTCCGAGCCGTGCACGAGGTTCTGCTGCACCTTGGTGCCCCAGTCGCGGCCCAGGTCACCGCGGATGGTGCCGGGGGCGGCGTCGGTCGGGTTCGTGGCACCCGCCAGCGAGCGGAAGCCCGGGATGACGCCCTGGCCCTCGGCCACGACGGCCAGGACCGGTCCGGACATCATGAACTCGACCAGCGGGGCGTAGAACGGCTTGCCCTCGTGCTCGGCGTAGTGCGCGGCGAGCAGCTCGGTGGTGGCGTCCTTCAGCTGCACGGCCCGCAGGGTGTAGCCCTTGGCCTCGATGCGGCGCAGGATCTCGCCGGAAAGGCCGCGGCGGACGCCGTCCGGCTTGACGAGGACGAGGGTGCGCTCGGCCACGGGCTGCGTCGAGGCCTCCGTGGGCAGGGTCTTCTCTGCGACGTCGGTCATGGAACAACCCTATCCGGGCGGGAAGGCGACCGATGACGCCGGACTGCCCCTTCGTTGGTCGAGCTTGTCGAGACCGGTCTCGACAAGCTCGACCAACGGGGCGAGGAGCGGGTCAGCCCGCGTTCGGGGCTGTCTCCGGGTGGGCCGCGTCGTACTCCGCACGCTCCCGGTCCACCCGGCTCCCGAGACGCAGGGCGTAGATCCACAGCGCCACGAAGACCCCGCCGACCAGGAACATCATCGGCACCAGCAGGCCCATCGCGAGCACCGGGACCTGCGCGACGGTGCCCGCCGCCCGGCCGGCCGCCGAGCCCTGGGCACGGGACAGGATCAGGAGCACCACGGCCAGGATGCCGCCCAGCGCCCAGATCGCCGCGCTCGACTCGATCTGGAGCGGCCCGCGGCCGAACTCCGAGTTGCGCAGACCCCACACCGCCAGCGTCGCGAAGATCACGAGGAAGACCTCGAGCATCAGCGTGGTGGACGTGAACTGCACCAGCGCGGACTTCTTGGGCTTGATGCGGTCACCGGGGGCGGGTTGATCCTTGCTCACCGGACCAGGGTATCCGTCTCCTTGTCCTCGGCGGCATCCCCGGAGGTGCGCCCGGCGGCAACCCCCGCGACGTCCCCGGCGCTGTCCGCAGCGCTGTCCTCCATGACCGCCTCACCGCGAGCGATCATGCCCGCCTCGTTGGACAGCTTGACCTCCTTGAGGAAGAGCGCGAGCACGAGGCCGACGGCGACCAGCGGCACGAGGTACCAGAACGCCGGGGCCAGCGAGCTCGCGAACGCGTCGACCACACCGCTGCGGAGCGGTTCGGGCAGCTGGTCCACGATCTGCGGCGTCAGGCCGGAACCGCCGCCGGCGGGCGCCGCACCCTCCGGGAGACCGGCGAAGACGCCCTCCAGGTTGTCCGACAGGCGCGACGTGAACACGGTGGTGAACGCGGCGGTACCGACGGCCGCGCCGATCTCGCGGAAGAAGTTGTTCGACGACGTCGCGGTACCCAGCTCGTGCGGGTCCACCGAGTTCTGCACGGCGAGCACGATCGTCTGCATGATGAGGCCCATACCGGCGCCGAGCACGAAGATCATCGCCCCGAACAGCCAGAGGGACATCTCGCCGTCGATGGTCGTCAGCCAGATCATGCCGAGGATGGTGATCGCGAGGCCGGCCACCGGGAACATCTTGTAGCGGCCGGTCTTCGAGATCGCGATACCGGAGACGATCGAGGTGAGCATCACGCCGGCCATCATCGGCAGCATCAGCAGGCCCGACTCGGTGACGCCCGCGCCGCTCGACATCTGCAGGAACGTCGGCAGCATCGACATGGCGGAGAACATGCCCATGCCGAGCACCAGGCCGATGAGCGTGGTGATGGTGAACGTCCGGTTCTTGAACAGCCGCAGCGGGATGAGCGGCTCGGACACGCGGTTCTCGATGAGCACGAACAGGCCGACGACGACCGCAGTACCGATCAGCAGGCCGAGCAGCATCGGGTCGGACCAGTCGTAGCCGTCGTTGCCGAGCGACTCCCAGCTCGTCAGCAGCACGATGCCGGTGGTGCCGAGCGCCATCGTGAGGATGCCGCCCCAGTCGGTCGGCCGGTCGGAGCGGTGCGAGGGCAGCTTCAGCGCGAAGTACGCGATGACCCATGCGGCGATGCCGATGGGCACGTTGATCCAGAAGGTCCAGCGCCAGCCGGGACCGTCGGTGAGCCAGCCGCCGAGCAGCGGGCCCGCGACGGCCGAGATGCCGAACAGCGCGCCCATGGGGCCCATGTACTTGCCGCGGTCGGACGCCGGGATGATGTCCGCGATGATCGCCTGGGACAGGATCATCAGGCCACCGCCGCCGAGGCCCTGCACGGCCCGCCAGGCCACCAGCGACTCGAACGTCTGCGCCATGCCGCCGCCGACGGAGGCGACGACGAACAGCGCGACCGCGACGAGGAACGGCCAGCGCCGCCCGTAGAGGTCGCCGAACTTGCCGTAGAGCGGCATCGCGATGGCGATGGCGAGGATGTAGGCGGTGATGACCCAGCCCTGGTGCTCCACGCCGTTGAGCTCGCCCACGATGGTGGGCATCGCGGTTCCGACGATGGTCTGGTCCAGGGAGGACAGGAACATCGAGGCCATCAGGGCCCCGAAGATCAGCCAGATCGTGCGCTGGTTGAGGACTACCAGCGGCTTGTCCGGCGCCGTGGTGACGGCATGGCTCATGGATGGTGCCTTTCTGGGGATCAGATCGAGCTGGGGGGTGGGGCGGAGATCAGGCGTCGACGTCGAGCGCGACGACGTCGATCAGCTGCGCGACGGCGGAAGGCAGGTGGTCGGCGGGGTTGCCGGCGTACCCGGCGTGCTCCCAGGCGACGAGCGCGGTCCGGATCAGGAGCAGGACGAGCATCGTCAGCAGCTCGTTGTCGGTGCTGAACGGCGTGGTGGCGCGGCGCGCCTCGAAGAGCTCGACGAGCCGGCTCTTGTGCCGGTCCATCCAGATCACGTGGCGCTGGAGCAGACGAGGTTCCTGCTGCATGAGGTCCATGGCCCGCCGCACCCGGTCGTGCGCCTCCGCGTGCGGCGTCAGCAGCGAGGCGACCAAGGCCTGCAGGTCGGACAGCAGCCGACCGGTAGGGCCGCCCTCCACGAACGTCCGGACGACGTCCTCGGACAGGCTCGTGTCCTCGGCGCCGAGGACGGCGTCGTCCTTGGACTCGAAGTAGTTGAAGAAGGTACGCGCCGACACGCCTGCCTCGGCGCTGATCATCTCGACGGTCACGGCGTCCAGGCCGTGCTCCGCGACGAGCAGCTGTGCCGCGTCGATCAGGGCCGCGCGCCGGGCGCGCTTCTTCCGCTCGCGCAGGCCCTGCTCGACGGGCGTCCCCTCGAGAGCGGCGGCGAGCTCGCGCAGGTCCGGGCGCTGTTCGGCGTCAGCGGGCGCGGCTTGGGCACGCGAAGGGGTCGTGGGGGCCATGCCTCAATTCTTGCATCCCACGCAAAAATTCATCAACTGCAAAAAGCTGAGACGGGAGTCACACCTCGCCGAAGCCGGCGTGGATCATCTCCACCACCGTGTTCACCGCCTCGGCGGCCCGCTGCCCCGTCGCCTCCACGCGCAGCTCACGGCCCTGCGTGGCGCCCAGCGCCATGAGCTGCAGCACGCTGGAGGCGTCCACGCCGTCGATGGTCACCGTGGCGCCGAGCTCGGCCACCTTGCGCGAGACGAGAGCCGCCGGCCGCGCGTGCAGGCCGAGCGGGTTGCGCACGATGACGGTGCGTGAGGTCTCCGTCTCGCCGCCGACCTCGCCGTCCGACGGCGGACCGCCCGCCTCGGGCGACCGCGCCGCCTCGACCGCGGCGAACATCCGGACCGAAGCGTTCGCCGACTCCAGGACAGTGGTCAGGTCCGCACCGCCGTGGGCGGTCACCGCCGCGGCGACGGCACCCTCGACGAACGGCGCCCGCGCCAGCACCACGTGCTCGGTCAGGGACTCGTCGAGCTCCAGCGCCGCCTCGACCGTGAGCACGGACGAGCCGAGGTCGCCGAGCACCACGACGCCGCCGCCGTCCGTGCTGCCGCCCGTGCCGATGTCGCGGGCAGCGCTGTCCGCGAGCGTCGTCAGGACGTCCCCCAGCACCTTCTGGACCGCGTCGAGGGAGGTACCGAGCCCGCCGCCGGGCCCGCCACCCACACCGCGGATCAGGACGTCGGGCGCCATCTGCTCCGCGAGCTCGGCCGTGCCGCGGGCCAGCTCTGCGGAGTGGGAGACGAGGACCAGTGCCACACGCGCCGTCATGCCGCGCTGCGGGGGTCGGCCGACGTCGGTCCCGAGAGGGCCGCGGCCAGCGCAGCGCCCAGCACGAGCGCGGTGGACCGCGCGCCCGGGTCCTCGTGCCCGGCACTGCGCTCACCGAGGTAGGAGGCCCTGCCCTTGGTCGCGATCATCGGGATCGTGGCGGTCGCCGCCTTGTCCGCGGTCTCCGCCGCGGCCCGCAGGACATCCAGCTCGGAGCCGCCGTCGTTCGCCGCGGCCTCCGCCGCGTCCACCGCCGCATGCCACGCATCGACCATCGTCTTCTCCCCCACCGTCGCCTTGCCGCGCGAGGACACGCCCTCGAGCGCGGCCTCGAGCACCGCCACTATCGCGGGCGGGTCGATCTGCACCCGGCCCGACACCTTGGCCGCCCGCAGGTATGCCGTGCCGTACAGAGGGCCCGCCGCGCCGCCCACCGTGGACATCAGCGTGGTCGCGACGAGCTTCAGGACGTCGCCGACCGTCCGCTCGTCGGCCGGTGCGGGCTCGGCCGCGGCGTCGTCGAGCCGTGCGACGACCGCCTTGAAGCCCCGGTCCAGGTTCTCGCCGTGGTCGCCGTCGCCGATCTGCCGGTCGAGCTCGGTGAGCTCGTCCTTCGCGTCCGCGATCGCGTCCGCCGTGCGGCGAACCCATCGCTCAGCCCAGTCCGCGTCCAACGCCATGTCCGGAACCCTTCTCGTTATCGCCAGCGAGCTACCACCGGAGTGCCGCAGTGGTCACGGGCGCGTCCCAGAGGGCTTCCAGCTCGTCGTCCAGACGGAGGACGGTGACCGATGCCCCCTGCATCTCGAGGGACGTCACGTAGTTGCCCACCAGCGAACGGGATACCGTCACGCCGCGCTCCTCGAGAAGGCGCCGCGCTCGACCATAGACCACGTAGAGCTCGGACAGCGGAGTGCCGCCCATACCGTTGACGAACAGCAACACTCGCTCGCCGCGGGCCAGGCCGAGGTCGTCCGCGACGGGCGTGAGCAGCAGCTCCGTGACCGTGTCGGCGTCGGCGGCGGGGACCCGACGGCGACCCGGCTCGCCGTGGATCCCTATCCCTACCTCTATCTCGTCGTCGCCCAGGTCGAAGCTCGGGCGGCCCACGTGCGGCACCAACGGCGCGGCCAGGGCCACCCCCATGGAGCGCACGTTCGCAATGACGCGCTCGGCGACGGCGGCCACCCCGGCGAGGTCGGCGCCCCGGTCGGCCGCGGCCCCGGCGATCTTCTCGACGGCGACGGTCCCGGCCACCCCGCGCCGGCCGGCGGTGTAGAGGGAGTCCTCGACGGCGACGTCGTCGTTCACGAGCACCGAGGCGACCGTGATGCCTTCTGCTTCCGCGAGCTCCACCGCCGTCTCGAAGTTGAGCACGTCGCCCGTGTAGTTCTTGACGATCGTCAGCACGCCGGCCCCGCCGTCGGCCGCCTGGATCGCGGGCAGGATCTGGTCCGGGGTCGGGGAGGTGAACACGGCACCGGGCACGGCGGCGTCCAGCATGCCGTCGCCGACGAAGCCCGCGTGCAGCGGTTCGTGCCCCGAACCACCGCCGCTGACCAGGCCCACCTTGCCGGTCACCGCGCCGCCCGCACGGACGACAAAGACCGGCGACGTACTGAGCCGGACCAGGTCGGCGTGGGCGAGCGCGAAACCGGCCAGGGAGTTGGCCACGGCATCGGCGGGATCGTTCAGCAGCTTCTTCACGGCGACCTCCTCGCGGGGCTGTCCGGCCTGGCGCTGACGCCGGGCCCGCACACGAGTCCCCTGTAGTTCATGTAACACCAGAACGTCGTCACGAGTACAGCGCCCGCCCCTGTTGGTTGTGGGCGCGACGACTGGTCAGCCGCGGCCGACCAGGATGCGGGTGTCCGCGACCGTGACGACCGACCCGGTGACGAGCACCCCCGTGCCGACACCGCCGCCGTGCTTGTCGTTGGCCTCGACCAGGTCGGCCGCGAGCTGCAGCGCCTCGTCGAGCCGGTTGGCCAGGTGCACACGCTCCTCGCCGAACACCTCGCGAGCGACCACCGCGAGGTCCTCCGGGCTCGCCGACCGCTCCGAGGAGTTCCGGGTCACCACGATCTCCGCGACCGTCGGCTCCAGCACGGACAGGAGCCCCTCGGCGTCCTTGTCCGCCATGACCGCCACGACGGCCACGATGTGCTCGAGGTTGAACGACTCCTCGAGCGCGTCCACCAGGGCCTCCGCGCCGGCAGGGTTGTGCGCGACGTCGACCACCACGGTCGGGCTCGTCCGGACGACCTCGAGCCGACCCGGCGCGTCGACGTCGCCGAACGCCGCCTCGACGATCTCCGCGCCGAGCGCGCGCCCGCCGCTCATCAGCGCCTCGGTGGCCGCGAGCGCCAGCAGCGCGTTGTGGGCCTGGTGGGCGCCGTGCAGCGGCAGGAAGATCTCGGTGTAGACGCCGGCTGGTGTGCGCAGGTCGACGAGCTGCCCGCCGACGGCGACCCGCCGGTCCACCATCTCGAGGTCCACGCCCTCGCGGATGAGGTGGGCGTTGACTGCCTGTGCCCGGGCGAGGATGGGCTCGAAGGCGGCGTCGCGCTGGTCCGCGATCACCGCGACGGCGCCGTCCTTGATGATCCCGGCCTTCTCGGTGGCGATCTCCTCGATCGTCGAGCCGAGCCAGCGCTCGTGGTCCATGGCGATGGGCGTGATGATGGCGACCTCGCCGTCGACCACGTTGGTGGAGTCCCAGGTGCCGCCCATGCCGACCTCGATGATCGCGACGTCGACCGGCGCGTCCGCGAAGGCGGCGAACGCCATGACGGTGAGCACCTCGAAGAAGCTCAGGCGAGGCCCGCCCTGCTCCTCGGACTCGCGGTCCGCGACGCCGATGTAGGGCGCGACGTCCTCGAAGACCTCGACGAAGCGCTCCTGGGTGAGCGGCTCGCCGTCGACGGCGATGCGCTCGGTGACGCTGGTGAGGTGCGGGGAGGTGAACCGGCCGGTGCGTAGGCCGTGCTCCCGGACGAGGCGCTCGACCATGCGCGCGGTGGAGGACTTGCCGTTGGTCCCCGTGATGTGGACGGTCCGGTAGGCGCGGTGCAGGTCGCCGAGCAGCTCCAGGACGCGTTGTACGCGGTCCATGGTGGGGTCGATGTCGTGCTCGGGCTGCCGGGACAGGATCTCCTTGTAGACCCGGCTCAGTGCCTCTTGGATCACGGGATCCGCGTTCTCGGCGCCACGGCTGGTGCCACGGCGGTTCTTGGATCCGTCGCGGGGTGTCTTCTTCAGGGGTTCGGCCACGTACTGAGGATAGGTTTCCTCGGCCCGCTGGAGCGAAACGGTTGGATCACACTGACATCAGGCTGGTCGGAACGTCCGATTGGAACTGGACGAGGCGGTTCCTCAGCGGCGTGCGCTGACACTCCGACGTCGCACCAGCACCATCGACCGCACTTCGCCCATCGCGGTCTCTGCCTGCTCGGCATCCTTCCGGAACTGCAGGCGTTGTTGCGCATAGAGTCCGAATGACAGGGCCAAACCCAGCAGGATCAGCACCAGGATGATGCCGTACATCGGCAAGTACTGAAGGCTGAACATGCTGGCCGACTGGTCAACCTCGGCGGCATTTGCACCGAAGAACGCCAGGACTAACGTGATCGGCAGCGCGACAACGCTGAGAAAACCGACCGCGATCGCCCAGAGCCGCCTGCGTCCGTCGTCAAGTCGACGGTCCATGGACTCGATCGACGTGAGCTCCGCTGTAATCGAACGTTCGAGGCGCTGAAGCATCCGCCCGACGACGTCGGAAGTGTCACGTAGGCCCATCCCGTCGAACAGTGTCTCGTGGAACGACGCTACCCGGAGGGACGGTACGAGCAGACCAAGGTCTCTCGACGCGTCCACCGAGAAACTGAGCTCTAGCTCAAGATTCCCGAGCTGCTTCGACATCCGTTCAAGTGTGCGCCGACGACTGCTTATGGTCGCGACACCCGCTTGAGCGTCTCGGAAAACCCGCACGTCTTCGTAGGCCATCTCTCGGACTTCGCGCAGCCGCACAGCACTTGCCACGCACTCCACGGCGGACACGAACGCAACGTTCTCGATGTAGTCCTGCTGACCTGCGAGAGCCGACACGTACGGGCCGACCGCCACGGTGGTGTACGAACGGCGATTGAGTTCGGCAGGGAACACTATCGATGAGTCACGCTGGCTCGTTGGTAGGTCCGCCCGGTAGATCAGCCGCTGAAGGAGATCGAACCTCTGGTCCTCGTCCAGGCTTTCATGCAGCGACCCCAGGAAGACAAGTTGGTGGCGTTCCGGCGCGAGGCCGTGGACCTCGGGCATGCCCTGCGCACGCGCAACGTCTGCGACCAGCACGTCAAATGCGTCGCCGTCGACTGTCATATCCTCGTAGTAACAGTCCTCGAGTAGCTCAACGGCGTCGATCGGCTTACCCGTGAACTCAACGGTGAAGGCGACAGCACTCTGTCCTGATGGAAGCGTGAAGAGCCAGAGCCGCGCCGCGTCAGCCGTCCCGGACCAGCGACGAAATCTGAGGGATGCAACATCAACCTCGTGCACGCCCGAGACAGCTGGGAGCTGGTCCGCTCCGCGGGCATAGAAGTTGGCTAGTCGCCCCAACCGGAGATGTTCGCCAAGCGGCGCCAGCCCATCCAGATGTTCGACCTGTTTCCACGACGTGCCGTACACGTTGGTCACGCGGACGCGCGGCCGATCCGCCGGCGGGTCGAATGGAAACCTCGGCATCGCGCGGGAGCTTGCACCCTCAGAAGGCATACCACTCCGTAGTGTGGTCTTGGTTCAGTCCCCGAGCGTAGCAACAGACCAGCGCCGGACTGAAGGTCCTTGACGCGTGGGTGGGTTGCAGAGGTACCGGCTCGCGCATTGGTTCGGGTGCTGGTTGAGTGCAGACTCGATCAGCGCATCTCCGCGCACATCACGGGACGTGTTGCGGCCTTTCACCCGGTGAAGAACGATGTCACGGCACCGTCGGCCGGCGGTGCTCGGTCCATCAGGGGGAATCGGCAGCATGACGCGAAGCAGCACGGTCCAGCGCGCGATCATCATCGGAACGATGGCCTTGGCCACCGCGCTCACCGTGCCGTCGACGGCTGCCACCACCGCCGTCAGCCAAGCCGATACGAACAAGGTCGAGCAACTTTCCCCGGAAAAACAGGCAGCCCTCCGGTCCGCGGTCGACCATGCGGCCGACGCCGCCACGGGGCTTGCTTCGGCTCCAGGCTTCGCAGGGGTCGCCGTCGACTACGGCTCCGCGGAGGTGACCATCTCCTGGAAGGGTGAGGTTCCGCCGTCGATCGGCGAGCTGGAGGCGCAAGCGCCCGACGGCGTGACGGTGGACGTCGAGCAGGCGGCCCTCAGCGAGGCCGACCTGCGGGCGGCGAGCACCCGGCTGATGGACAGCCAGCGGGCGCTGCAGGGTCCCGAGGTCGTGATCGCCGCCCTCCCTGCCGAGGACTACGCCGGCCTCGTCGCCGAGATCGGGCACGGCGCGAGCCCTGCCCGGACGAGCTGGCTCGCGGGCAAGCTCCAGCGCGCCGCGGGGGTGCCGGTCCGGGTGGAGGTGGTCAACACCGAGGTCCATCCCACCCGAACGACGCGGCGTAACGACGACGCACCGTGGCACGCCGGCGGAGCCATGGCGACGCCCGACGGGACCGACTACTGCACGACCGGCTTCCCGATCATCGACTCGGCGGGACGGCACCGGATCATCAGCGCCGCGCACTGCAACGAGGGCGTCGGGTCGGTCGTCCGCGACGGCGCCGGCCAGCCGCTGGGCAAGGTCACGCACCACTCCCCGGCCATCGACGCCCAGGCCATCGCACCGTTCGACCCCCCGAAGGCAACGCACGCGGCGGTGTTCGGCGGTCCGTGGAACGCGACGCCCGCCAACTCGCGCTACCGGTTCCCGATCGTGGGGGTGCAGAGGCCCGCCGTCGGGCAGGTCATCTGCGCTTCCGGGGCGGTGACCGGTGAGCACTGCGGCGCCCGGGTCCGCGCCACCAACGTCGCGTGGAGCTGCGGTGAGCGCACCTGCCACGGGTTCCGGGCGAGCCGGGACGACGGCGGTGTGGTGGTCGGCGGCGGCGACAGCGGCGGCCCGATCTACGCGGTCATCAACGGGCAGGCCTATGCCCGCGGCATGATCGACGGCGGCTCGAACCAGCGCAGCTGCGGTAAGACGTCGGTGTCCACCCGGTGCTTCTCGTACGTGTACGGCATCCCGATGGTGGACATCCTGAACGCCTGGGACGCGCGTCTCGACAGCTGACTGCGTTTCCGCGAAGTAGAGCGCCTGTCCGAGTCTGACTCGGACAGGCGCCGTCGTCTGACGACGCGCCGCACTGGACGTCGTCTGACGCCGCAACACGCCGTAGAACATGT
>NZ_JBFAKY010000067.1:0-10748 GCF_040656015.1 Promicromonospora sp. NPDC050249
GTAGTTGTCGGTACCGGTCTCGATCGCGCCCCCGAAGACGAAGACGAACAGCAGCATCATGGCGATCGGGGTGACCGCGGTGGTGATGATGGTGTCGGGGCTGCGGAGGATGTGACTCAGGGAGCGGCCGGTCAGGACGGCGGTGTCGCCGAAGAAGTGCTTGTTCATGACTGCTCCTTGCTCGACTCGTCGCTGGTTTCCTTGCTGCCCTTGCCGTTGGTGCCCACGAGCGTGAGGAAGATGTCCTCCAGGGTGGGCTGCTTCTCGACGTACTCGACCTTGGCCGGGGGCAGCAGCGCCTTGAGCTCGGCGAGGGTGCCGTTGGCGATGATGCGGCCCTGGTGGAGGATCGCGATCCGGTCGGCGAGCTGCTCGGCCTCGTCGAGGTACTGGGTGGTGAGCAGGACGGTGGTGCCACGCTTGGCCAGCTCCGCGACGACCTGCCAGACCTCGATGCGGGCCTCGGGGTCGAGCCCGGTGGTGGGCTCGTCGAGGAAGATGATCGGCGGGTTGCCGATCAGGCTCATCGCGATGTCCAGCCGGCGGCGCATGCCACCGGAGTAGGTGCCCGCCTTCCGTGGTCCCGCGTCGACCAGGTCGAACCGGGCCAGGAGGTCGTCCGCGATGCGGCCCGGGTCCTTCAGGTGCCGCAGCCTGGCGACCAGAACCAGGTTCTCCCGGCCGGTCAGGACCTCGTCGACCGCCGCGAACTGCCCGGTCAGGCTGATCGACTCCCGGACGCGCTGTGCGTCGGTGGTGACGTCGAACCCGTGGACGGTCGCCGTGCCGGCGTCCGGCCGGAGCAGCGTCGACAGGATCCGCACCATCGTGGTCTTGCCCGCTCCGTTGGAGCCCAGCAGCGCGAAGATGCTCCCCCGCGCCACCTCGAAGTCCACGCCCTTCAGGACGTGCAGGTCCTTGTAGGACTTCTCCATACCCTGCACCCGGATCGCAGGTGCGCGCCCTGCTCCGGTCGTTGCCTCGGTACTCATCTGATTCCCTCTCGTCACGTTCTCGAAGATCCGGACCACCCCGCCTGCCGGGTCCGGCCGCCGTGGCGGCCGGACCGGGTTCGGAGTGTTGTCAGAGGCTGCGGGCGGCGATGTCGCCCTGGGTGGTGGTCGCGTGGATCTCTACCTCGGCGACGCCGGTGTTCGTGAGCGCGTTCTGGATCCGGCCCATGGAGGTACCGGCGTCCAGGGAGGCGGAGACGCCGTCGGCGACGCCCACCGTCACGTTGCCCGCCTGGGTGGTCAGCACGACCTTGCCGCGGACGGCCTCGGTGATGGTGATGTCGCCCTGCATGGTGCTGATCTCCCCGGGGCCGTTCAGGCGACCGACCGAGACGTCGCCGGCCTGGGCGGTGAGCCTGACGCTCGCCGCCTCGTCGATCTTGATCGCGCCGTAGGCCTCGTGGGTGACGTCGCCGAACCGGCCGACGCCGCGCAGCTCGGCGGTCGCCGTCCTGCCCTCGACGCCGGAGCCGGCGGGAAGCTGGACGGTCACCTCGATGGCACCAGAGGCGCCGAGGACCTCGTGCTTCACCGGCGTCACGATCCGCAGGACGCCGTCGGTGTACTCGACGGTCGTCCGCTCGGCTGCCTTCACGTCGCGGCCCTTGGCGGCGTCCGCCGGCAGGACCTCGACCACCGTGTCGGCACGGTCGGCGGCGATGAGCTGGACCCGTGCGGCGGGGATGTCCAGGACGGCGGTGATCGGGTTCGGGGTGTCGAAGGTCTGCATGGTGTTCAGCTCCTGTGCTCTGCGGTGCCCGTACTTTCTGATGTCGGAAACGCTACGTTGCGTTCGCAGTTCAGGCAACACTGTTGTTGCGTTACTTCACTGTTTATGCAGGTCAGCACGCATAAATCGTTGCGCCCCGTGGAAAATTAACGCAACATCGTTCTCAGTGAACGTTGCACTGGTCGAGAGTGAACGCTATTCTGAGGACCTCACGGAGCACTAAGGAGATCGCTATGCCGGGTGGCAGGCTCACCAAGCAGGAACGCCAGCAGATCGCACTGGGCCTGGCCGACGACCTCGCTTACGCGGAGATCGCGCGACGCCTCGACCGGCCCACCTCGACGATCACGCGCGAGGTGCTGCGCAACGGCGGCCCCGTCGACTACCGCGCCGACCTTGCCCACCGGGCCGCCGAGCGCCGCACCCACCGTCGCAAGCAGACGACGCCCCGCGGCCAGGAGGCACTCCCGCAGGCCCACGGACGCGACGCCGACGCCGTGCGCGAGTTCGAGGAGTCCTTCACCACCCTCTTCATGCAGTCGGGCGTGCCCCGGATCGGCGCCGGAGTGCTGACCTGCCTCCTCACCAGCGACGCGGGCAGCGTCACGGCGGCCGAGCTCGCCCAGCGTCTCGAGGTCAGCCCGGCATCGGTGTCCAAGGCGATCTCGTTCCTCGAGGGCCAGGGCCTCGTCCGCCGCGAGCCCGGTGAGGGTCGACGCGAGCGCTACGTCGCCGACAACGACGTCTGGTACCAGTCGATCATCGGCACCGCGCAGTCCAACGCCCAGCTCGCCACGTCCGCGCGGGAGGGCGTCAGCGTCCTCGGTCGCGACACACCGGCCGGCGAACGGCTCGAGAACATCGCCCGCTTCATGGACTTCATCAGCGAGAGCCTCGTGCGCGCGGCGGCGCAGGCTCGCGAGATCCTCCACACGAGGTCCGGGACGCCCTCGGACGACCCGTCATAGGGGCACAGCGAGGAAGACGCCTTCCAGGCAAGGAAAAACCCCGCTTGGCCGGGGCATCTGACCAGCCGGGCGTGACCGATCCCTCTCTGGCCATAGGCGAGTCCCAAGGATCCGCTGTGCGAGTTCCTACACGATGCCCTGACCAGCACTAACGCTGGTCAGGGCAGAACGCGCGCACTAATCGGTCAGCGATGCCACCTCGGAGCTGGTGAACTGCTGAGCAGGCGCGACCTCAGGGACAGCGGCGGCAAACACACCATCACCCGAGGCGATATAGACGCCGGCTGAGCCACCGACTATCGCGAACGCGCCATCGAAGCTGTCGGTGGCGAACAGGAGGTAGTCCTCTCCGGGTGTGAGCATCGTCGCACCCTCAAGCTGGTAGGTCACTCCATCGACGACTCCACCGGTCTGCACGATGGTGATCTCTTGTCCGGGCTCCACGGATCCCTGGTGGACCACGTCCGCACGGAAAGTGACCGCTGTCGCCGGCACGGCGTCCTCTTCCTGCAGTGCCGCCTCCAGCTCTTCCTCGGACAGTCCCAGCAGTGGGTTTTCCTCGGGGGTGTCGCCCTCGAATCGTGGCGTGAGAACCGTGGGCTCTGTGGCCAAGGCCGCACCCTCCACAACGAGCGTCGATCCAGCGACAAGGCCCGGTGTGTCGTAGGAGGGGTAGTCCGCCTGGAGTTGCACGGTCGACCCCGCGGTTGGCTCGCCCGTGGGCGACGAGCACGCACTCAGCACGAGCACGACGGCTCCCGTCAAGAGCGTCAACTTGCTGAAACTTCTGCGCATGGAATCGCTCCGATCAGTAGTAGCTGTTCGACTCGTTGACCTCGGTGGTCGTGGGTCCTGTGATGACGTTGCGATTGCGGGAGCTGCTCATCAGCCTGGTTGGGAGGTTCGAGTGGTCACCCAGCCGAAGTGCATGCCCGAACTCGTGCGCGGTCGTGCTCCTAACCACGTTCGAGAATGTATAGCCGTTTGCATTGATGTGGGCGTTGAGGTTTACGCTGTCCAGTCTGATGTCATATTGCGACCCTGTGATGAGAGGCCGGTAGAAGCCGAGCCATGTGTCCCCGTACGAACCGACTCTCAAGTCGCTCGTACATCCCGAGAAGACACTGATGTTGCCGGGGAAGCTGGAGTGGTTTCCCAGTGGCGCAGTGCCAGTGATGCCGTAGCGGTCGCGGTAGGCGGCGATCATGCGGGCGGCGGCCTGCCAGCTGTGCCGGGTTCCGGTGTCGTTGGCTTCAGGGCCCTGCGCGGCGAGCCAGGGCTCATGGTCGCGGACGGCGCGTTCCACGAGGTCGGTGATGCGTTGCTCGATCAACGTCGCCCGCTGCTCCAGTGCCAGCCGGTATTCGTCGGTCATCGGCCCGGCGGCTTCGGGGATGAGGCCGGCGATCCGGAGTGGTGGGCGTCGTTGGATGGTCAGCCCGTCGGAGCGAGCCCGACCCGTCACCGGTACCGGTGTGCTCGTCGGTCTCGTCATCGGTAGCAGACGTCGTCCGGCGTGCCTCCAGCCATGCGCGTACGTCGGCCTCGTCGAACATCAGGTGCCGGCCAACCCTGTACCCGGCGGGCGCAGTGCCGCGACGTCGCCAGCCGTGGACCGTCCGTGGCGTGACACGCAGCTTTGTGCACAGTTCGTCGAGCGTCCACAACGGTGTCCGCGACAGGTTCTCGTCGTCCTCAGCGTGGTCGTTCATGGGCGACAGGTGTGCGTGGCACACCGACCGTCCATGACCGCTCATACGCGCCAGGCGCCACCTCGGGCGTGGCACAACCCGTGGCATTTTCATTCGGCCGCCCTTCGTCGTGGCGGTCCGGCAAAAACGAAGAAGGCCGCTGACCTGGCGTTACGCCAGGATCAACGGCCCTCTGTCTGTGGAGCTAGGGGGATTCGAACCCCCGACCTCTTCCCGGTGAGGCGAAACTCTTTGACGTCCGCAGAGCCGACTGACAGGGCGATCATGATCGCCCTGGTGAGCCCCAGAAACGGCGGGATCTCGCCGCTTCCGGGGGGCTCCCTCCCAGCCTCACATGGATGGGCAATCATCGGCAAGCGCGGGCGTTCTTTGGCACAGGACTCGTGTCATCACGCGTGTCACGACGGCAATCGTGTCAGGAATCGTGTCAGGTTCCTGTGCCCACGTATCGAGGAAGTCTCACCCTGGAACGACCGATCGGAGGCATCTACAACGTGGGCGTCGACATCGTGTCCAGGCATGAAGGGCGCCGCCAATGTGTGGTGGCGGCGTTCGAGTGATCCAGTCGGCGTAGAGCGATAAGTTCGAGCAGCCGAGTCTCGACCCGGTGGCCGTCAGCTTCGGCACGGCGGAGTTCGGCAGCCAGGGGGAATAGCACGACCTGACGCAGGCCACGTCCGGCGGCTGCTGCGGAACCGTCCTCACGGACGCGGCCGTCGTGTCGTCGGCCACCGCGGGCCTGGTGTTGCGGGTCCCCCAGCCGGACCCGGCGTGCTCACCCCTCCCGCAACTGTGGTCGGCCCACTTGGTGCCTGCTCGGATGTCACGCACCCGGTTAGTCCTCGGTGTCGTCGACGGCGAGGCCCAAACTCTTGGCGAGGCTGGACAGCGGGCCGGAGGACACCGACGGACTGGGCGATGGCGTCGGGGCGTGCGGCGTCTCGCCGTCACCGCTCGGGGCCGGCGTCGGAGTTGGGCTCGGCGACGGCTTCGACGGAGGCGGTGTTGGGGAGGCCGAGGGCTCCTGGCCAGGTTCCGAGGGAGATGGGGACGGGGATGGAGATGGGGTCGGTGATGGGGTCGGGGAGGCCGAGGGCTCCGGGCTGGGTTCCGAGGGCAACGGTGACGGGGTCGGTGATGGAGATGGGCCGGTCGTGGGTGTAGTCGGCTTCGGCGCAGGGTCGCTCGGCGTCGGCTTCGGGGTGGGCTTGGACGGCCTCTGCGATGGCGGACTGGTGCTCGGCCCGTCCGCCGGCTTCGTGGGCGGCTTGTGTACTCCACCGGCAGTCGAGCCGTCCTTCGGCTTGGGATCAAGCGCCGGCTTGTAGCGTGGGCTCGCACCATCAGACGAGTCGGACGGCCCGGTCGGACCCCAGGTGCCGACGTCGGACGGCTCGATCGCACGGTCGGGTACCGCACCTGCCGCGAAGAACTCGAAGTGCCATGGCTCGGGCTTGGTACCACCCGGCCGGGCCCATGACGGGTTGTCCCACCCGAAGGCCGGACCATGCACGCGCAGCCACACGTACTCCGCGGAGGCACCCCCTGCGATCGGGTTGCTCAGGTCCACGGCCAGGCCCCAGCCATGGTTGGACGTACCGGGGACGGCTGCGAGATGCGGCTTGGCGCTGGCGACGGCAATCTGCTGGACGTAGGACCGGTAGGAGTCGGTGATCGGGATCGGGTACCCGAACTCACGCTCAAACTTGTCGCTCAAGGCCGTCAGCCGCTCCGCGGCGTCACAGCGCAGCATGTGCCCCGGCGCGAACTCCAGCGGGCAGAGCACCGCGGCCGGAATCCGGCCGTTGGCATAGCCCAGGGTCGAACCACCGAACACCGCGACCACGTCGAGCAGGCTCTCGCGCAGCGAGAAACCTTGACCTTCCTGGGCGCCCTGCACCTTCATCATCGCCAGGTTTTCCCGCGAAGAGAGGCCCTGGCGCTGGTCGGCACGCTGAACCTCCACCAGCGCGTTGGGCACCGACGAGTCAAGCATGTTCGCCAGCCGCACTGCCGCAATCACGACCTGGTCATAGGTGACATAGCCGGTGTGCGAGCCCTCGGCGTGCGGGTCGACCACCGAGGTGTGCTCGTAAGACGCCTGCACAACCGACGGGACGTCCTTCTGCGGCGCATGCCCCTGGACGCCGTCGTTCGCGCCGTCGTCCTTCTTGGAGACGCGTGCGACCGGCGCGTCCTGGATGCGCAGGCCGTAATTCTTCTCACCGAACGCCAGCTGCTGCATCTTGTAGGTGGTGTAGAGCATGCCGAGCTCGGCAGTAGCCTGCGCTACCGTCGGGCTGAGGTCCGGGCCCTGTTCCCGCGCCTGCTTGTCGGCGCGCTCCAGGACCGCCACGATCTGGTCCAGGCTCACATCGTCCGGGGCCGTCTCGGTCTGCCTGACCGGCGCGCTCTCGATCAGCCCTTGGAGCTGGATCGGAAGGTCACGGTCGTTGTCGGGAACGTGCGAAGCCGGGACATTCGCCGAAGCGGTGAACAGCAAACCCCCCGCAGCCACGGTAGCGACAGCGCCCGCCCACGCGGTGCGCAACAACCTGCGCGGGCTCGGGCTTGAGATGGGCTTGGCGAGTTTCTTCGCCTTGTCCTTCACGCGTCGCTCCCTCGGTCGGTGCGTTGCTTGGTGGTGCGCAGTACGTGTGGTTCGGAAGCGAAAGCCCTGCCCACGAGCTGGCTGACCGTGGGCAGGGCTTTCGGTCTCAGGGCGTCAGCCGATGTTGCGCCGGTGCCGCGCGATGATCAGGGCTGCCGCGCCGAGCAGGATCAGCAGTGCTGCTCCTACGACGAGCCAGCCGATGTCCGCTCCCGTCGCCGCGAGGGGCGGCGGGTCACTCGGCGTTCCGGGGTCGCTCGGCGTTCCGGGGTCTCCGGGCTTTCCGGGCTCCTTCGGGGTGGCGCAGGCGTCTGCGGTGTCGGTCAGGTCGTTGTGACCGATGCCTGCGGTGTTCGCGAACCCGCCCGCCCGGCCGGAGCCGGGCTCGGGGCACGTGAAGGTGGACCCGTTGTCGGCGTCGTCCCCGACGTCGGCCTGGACTCGCACCTGGTAGGTGTGGGTCGCACCGCCGGGCAGGGACACATCAGTGGCGACCACGTTTGCGGCACTGCCCTCGGCGCCCTGACCTGTCCAGGACTTGGCAGCGGTCACGCCCTTGGGCGTGGCTGTCACGGCAGCGGCGGTGACGTCGATGCCGGTACCGAACCGCAGCCGGTCGGTGAGGGTATATGCGCCCTCGGCGTCACCGGTGTTGGTCGCCTTGATCGCGTAGGTGATCGTCCACTTCCCGTCCTTCCCGGCGACCGGGTCACCGATCACGGACTTGGTGATGTCGATCGACGGCACCGGAGCGCAGTCCGTGTCGGTCTGCTTCTCGCCGGTCTCGTCGGTCAGGGTCGCGGCGTTGTTCAGTCCCTGCTCGATCAGGTTCGACCCGGCCGGGACGGTGCAGGCAGGTGCGCCCGTCCCGTCGTCGGCCACGTCACCCTGCTCGAAGTGCAGCGGGACCTTCGCGGTCACGGTGACCCGGTAGACGTGCGGGGCGTACCCGTCGTCGTCCAGGCCGGCGATCGTCACGTCCGTGGCGATGCGCTGGTTGCCGTCGCCGTCGAACGCCGAGTCGAGCTCGATGCCCTCCGGCCCGGTGACCTTGACGTCATCGACCGTCACGACCGGAGCGAACAGGAACTCGTCGTCCAGGTCGTACGTGGTGGCCTCGGTCCCGACATTACCCACGGTGATGTCGTAGACGACCTTCCACTGACCGTCACCCACGGCCTTGGCGGAGACCAGGGCCTTGTCGAGGGTGGGCTTGCCCGGGCGCACGCACTCCTCGTCGGAGTCCTTGATCCCGTTCCAGGTGACGTCGGCGACGTTGTTCAGTGCCCCGTCAGCGGTCCCGTCGGTGGTGGTGCACCAGTCGCCGAGATCGGGGAACACGATGCCGCTCAGGTTCACCGAGTACCGCACGGTGACGCTGTAGGTGTGCACGACCGGGGCGTCAGGCGCCTCGGCGATGGGCTGGTCAGTCACGATCCGCGGCTCGTCGACGCCGTCGAAGTCGGGGTTGATCCCGACCGAGTCCGGCGCGTCAGTCGTCACGTCCTGGATGCCGACCACGGTGACCCCATCGCCGGGTGCGAGGGTGTCGTCGAGGTTGTAGCTGCCGGCGCCGGGACCACTGTTGGTGACCGTGATCTCGTAGGTGGCGTCGTAGACGCCGTCCTCACCGTCGACCGGTACCACCGCGCCCGAGATGGACTTGGTGATGTCGATCAGCGGCAGCGGCGCGCACGCGTCGTCGGCCTGGGTCTCACCGTTGTGCGTGAGCTCGCCGGTGTTCGCCAGCCCGCCGGTCTCGCCCGAGCCGGGCTCCGGGCACGCGAGCGTGTCCGGCGTAACGGTCGCTTCGTCGAGCGAGACGACCACCTCTATCTGATAGGTGTGGCTCTCTCCGGCGGGTAGGGCGACGTCGGTGGCGATCACGTTCTCGTCGCCGCCGTCTTCGCCTTGTCCGGTCCAGTCCGGCGACGCGGTGACGCCGTCGGGTGCGGTGGTCACCTCAGCGGACTCGACCACGATCCCGTCCCCGTACTGCAGGCGGTCGGTGAGGTCGTAATCCCCCTCGGCCTGGCCGGTGTTGGTCGCGACCAGGTCGTAGGTGATGGTCCACGTGCCGTCACCGTTCGGCGTCGGACCATCGCTGATGGTCTTGTCGATGCCGATCAGCGGCAGGGTCGGGCAGACCTCGTCCGCGCCCACGATCCCGTTGTGGTCCAGGGTCGTGGAGTTTGCCAGGCCGCCGTTCTCGCCGGTGCCCGGGGGCGGGCAGGCCAGCACGGCCGGGTCGATGGTCGCCTCGTCCATCTCGACCACTACCTCGACCTGGTAGGTGTGCGTACCACCCGCAGCCAGCTCGACGCCGGAGGCGACCACGTTCTCCGCGGCCCCCTCAGCGCCGAGACCCGTCCAGCCGTCTTCGAGCGTCACACCGTCCGGAGCCGTGCTCACCGCGGCCGAGACGATCTCGATGCCCTCACCGAAGTGCAGGCGGTCGGTCACCTCGTACTCGCCGGCAGCCTCGCCGGTGTTCTCCGCGACGATGTCGTAGACCACCGTCCAGGTCCCGTCACCGTTCGGCGTCGGACCCGCGCTCACCGTCTTGTCGACGGTGATGTACGCGATCGTGACGCAGGCCTCGGCTTCGTCGGTCAGGTCGTTGTGCTCGATCCCGGCCGCGTTGGACAGGCCACCGGGGCTCTCCTCGCCCATCGCGGAGCACGGCGTGATGACCGGGCTGCCCCCGGCGTCGCCGGAGATCCCGATGATCACCTCGACCTGGTAGGTGTGGCTCTCGCCCGCGGGCAGAGTCACGTCGGAGGCGATCACGTTCTCCGGAGAGGTCTGGTCGGCCCCCAGGCCGGTCCAGTCCGGCGACGCCGTGACGCCGTCGGGTGTGGTGATGACGCTGCCCGACTCAATGACCAGGTCACCGTCCGCCGTCATCTTGTCCGTCACGTCGTACTCGCCGTCCGCCGTACCAGAGTTCGACGCGACGATGTCGTACGTGACCGTCCAGGTGCCGTCCCCGTTCGGGACCGGACCCTCGCTGACCGACTTGTTGATGTCGATCGAGGGGATCGGCGCGCACGCCTGGTCCTCCTCGACCTCACCGGCGGAGTCGGTCATCGCCGAGGTGTTGTTGAACGCGGTGTCCGAGTCGTCACCATCGGCGCCGCACTCGGTCGGGTCGTCCGCGCTGCCCGCACCGGGCACCTGCAGCGGCACGTCGGCGATCACGGTCAGCTCGTACTCGTGCGGCGCGTAACCGTCGTCGTCATTACCGGCGAGCAGTACGTCCGACGCGATCAGGGTCTCGCCCTGACCGTCCCAGGCCGGGTCGGCCAGCGTCACACCGTCGGGCGACGCCGTCACCTCAGCCGAGACGATGTTCGCATCGGAGGCGAAGTGCAGCGTGTCGTCCAGGCTGTAGGACGTCGACGCCGACGACGTGTTGCTCACCTCGAGGCCGTAGACGACCTCCCACTGGCCGTCACCGATCGGGGTTGCCGAGATCAGCTCCTTGGTGTGCGTCGGGTCGCCCTCCACCTCCAGCCCTGCCGGGTCGCAGTTGATCGTCGGGGGCACCTCGGAGTCCTCTGGGACGTCCGCGGCACCGCACGCCGTGTTCACGACCGTGTCCGGGCCGCCCTCCTCGAGGACGATCTCGAACTCGTGCGCCTCGCTGTCGCCGGGAGCCAGCTCGTCGACCGTGAACGAGCCGTCGGGGAAGAGGTCGTCCGTGATCGCGAG
>NZ_JBFAKY010000068.1:0-9969 GCF_040656015.1 Promicromonospora sp. NPDC050249
CTCGAATGCCGTCTGGGGCTTCTACGAGCCCACAGTGACGATGAGGGCCTTCCTGCTCACCCGCACCTGACCAGGACTGACCTACCGATCACCCTGCCGGGCGTAGCTCAGCGGCGGCGGACCTCCAGGTCGGCGCTCGCCTCGGACGCCGCCAGGTCGTCCGTGCCCTCGTACCGCGCGGTGACCGTGTACGCGCCCGGCCGCAGCAGCGGGGGCACGAGCGCCTCGGCGCGGCCGTCCCGCAGCCGCACCGTCCGCTCGTACGGGTGCCGGTCGCCCTCGCGGCCGACGGTCACGGTGACCCGCCCCGACGGCGTCACGTCCTCCGCGGACACCGTCACCTTGACCCGGAACGGCTCCAGCGGCCGCACCGAACCGGGCGTCTTGATCTCAGTGCTGGTCGCGGCGGGCAGCAGGTCGTCCGGCACGAGCGCGCCGACCGCCGTGCGGTGCACCCCGCCCTCGTCGGCGCCCGCGTAGACCCACGCGCCGTCCGGGCTCACGGCCAGGGAGCGCACGGACATCGCCGTCAGGCCGTTCGACGCCGAGGCCCACGTGGCACCGCCGTCACCGGAGACGAGCACCCCGGCGCCGTTGGCCGCCAGCCCGTACGGCCGCCACCGCGCAGCGCCCGCGACCAGGAGCTGCCTCCCGGCGGCCGGCCCGTCCGGCACCTCGACGGCCACGAACGTGTCCACCGCGGCGGACGTGTTCGGCACCTCGGCGGCCCGGAACGACTCGCCGCCGTCCGTGCTCACCCGGATGCCCGGCAGCTCGCCGACCACCACGTGGTCCGTGTCCTCGGGGTCGACCCAGACGGACCGGGCCTCGTCCTGCGTCAGCCGGGTGATCGTCCTGCCCAGGTCGTCCGAGCGGTACAGGCCGGACGACGTCGCCAGCCACAGCCGCTCGTCGTCGACCGGGTCCGGCACCACCTGCTGGATCAGCAGGCCGTGGTCGTAGCTGGTCCACGTCTCGAACCCGTCACGCGACACCATGAGCCCCGAGTCGACGATCGACGTGTAGCCCACCGCTACGGTCTTCTCGTCGTGTGGGGACACCGCCAGCGCCGTCGGGCTGAAGCCCCCGGTCGGGCCCACCTGCGCGAGGTCGGCGTCGGACTCGCCGGCGCCCGCCGTGAGGATCCGGCCGCCGCCGAACGCGTTGGTGCCGACCGCCCAGACGTCGCGGTCGCCGAGCGGGGACTGGGCCACGTGCGTGAGCTGACGGCCGACGATGCCCTCGGCACCGATCGACCCCCAGTCCTGTGCGCCCGGGTCCAGCCCGGCCAGCGGCTGCTGGTGCAGGCCCTCGTAGTCGACCGCCCTGAGGACGGGCTCGCCGTCGCCGTCGAACCCGGCGTGCACGCCGGAGATGTCGCTTCCGGACACCCCGGTCTTGGTCCACTCCTCGCCGTCGTCGGTCGTGTAGTACCCGGCGCCCTCCATCGACATGACGACCTGGCCGGCGGGAGCGCCGGGCCAGTGGTCGACGTCGGAGGCGAGCGGCCCGTGGACGGGCAGCGGGCGGGTCTGCCACGTCGCGCCCTTGTCGGAGCTCGTGCTGTAGGACGACAGGCCCGAGGCGTACACGGTGCCGTCGGTCAGCGTGGTCACGGTGACGTACGACTGGCCCGTATCGGCGCCCGCGGTCCAGGTGGCCCCGGAGTCCGTCGAGGTCAGCGAGACGCCGTCGCCGCGGATCAGCACCGCGGTGGAGCCCTCGGCCACCACCCCCTGGGGCCGGTCGATGTAGTCGGTGGTGACGTAGGGCTGCGTGACCTCGCTGCCGCCGCTCAGCACGTCGGCGATCCGGTAGACGCCCTCGTAGGTGGCGATCAGCAGGTCGTCGCCCGCGAAGGCCGCGTTGTAGACCAGGCTGCCCCAGGTGGGGGCGACGCGGCGCCAGCGCTGCCCGCCGTCCCGGCTGAGGTAGAGACCGTCGTCCGTGACCGCGGCGAGCGCGTCGCCCTCGGCGACGAGCTCACGGATCGCGACGTCCGGGAACGGCAGGACCGTCCACGTGGCCCCGGCGTCCGGGGTGTGCACGATGCGGCCGGAGTAGCTCGGGTCGAGGACGACCCTGCCGGACGCGCCGTTGAGCGCGACGTAGAACCCGCCGGGCGTCGCCGTGTCGGCCACGGGGATGCCCCAGCCGTCGGCGACGGGCATGCTGCGTACCCGCTGCCAGGTGGCGCCGTGGTCGGTGGTGACGAACGGGTGCACGCCGGTCGACGTCATCGCCAGGCCCGTGCCCGGCGACGTCGGTGATGTGGCCAGCTCGCGTGCCGTGCCCGAGAGGCCGACCTGCTCCCACTCGCCCGGCTGGTCGGTGCCCTCGGACTGCACGCCTCCCGAACCGGTCAGGGTGCGACCGGCGACCGTCGCCCGCGCGTCGAGCCGGTAGGTGCCGGGCTCGTCGAGCGGTACGGTGCCGCGGAACCAGCCGGGGCTGGAGCCGACGGCGGCCAGCGCAGCGGTGTACACGTCGCCCGACGGCGCGGTCGCACGCACGGTCGGCGCCGCCTCGGGCGCCATCGGCGCGTGGACGAAGACCTCGGTGCTCCCGGTCGCCAGCGACGGCGAGGCCTGGACCCGCAGCGGCCGCACGTACGCCGCATACGGCACGCGCACGGTGCTGCCGTCGGAGACCTTGCCGACGACGACGCCGGAAGTCTCTGCGTCGACAGCACCGGCCTCAGGGGATGCGGTGTCCGGGGTGACGGTGAGGTCGACCGAGGCGCTGCGGCCCGCGGGGATCTTGACCTGGCGCGCCGAGAGCTCGGCCGTGCCGGTGCTCGAGGCGGCGGGCTGCGCCGCCAGCTTCACGGTCACCGACTTCTTGCCGGAGTTGCGCAGCACGACGGTGCTGGTGCGCGCCGGGTCGGCGCCCATGTCGGCCAGCCCGAGCGAGACGGCGTCGGGGGAGGCGGTGACCTGCTGGTCCACGGCGGCGGCCACGTCCAGCGTGCCCGCGCCCTGGGCCGACGGCGACGCGTCGGCGTCGGCGGACCGGAGCTCCTGTGCGCTGCCGATGAGGGTCGCGCGCAGCTGCGCCCCGGACTGCTCCGGGCGCGCCTGGGCCAGGAGCGCGGCGGCCCCCGCGACGTGCGGCGCGGCCATCGAGGTCCCGGACATCCGGTACTGGTCGCCGTCCACGCCGAACTCGGCGGGGATGTCCGACATGATCTCGAAGCCCGGCGCCACGATCTCGGGCTTGAGCGTCATCGCGTCGCTCGGGCCGCGCGAGCTGAAGCCGGTGATCGTGTCGGTCCGGTCGATCGACCCGATGGTGCCGCGCGCCGTGCCGGCCAGCACCTCCTTCTTGAACGTCTGGTACTGGGCCGAGCTGATGTTCATCATGACCAGGCGCTCGCGGCGCAGGTCGAAGCCGCCGCCCGCCAGGATGCCGGCGGAACCCTGGGGACCGGCGCCGTCGTCGCCCGCCGGGTCGGTCGGGCTCGGCGTGTACAGCAGGGCGCCCACGGCGCCGTGCTCCTCGGCGAGCTGGGCCTGCAGCAGGTGCGGGGCCTGGACCTCGCCCAGCGACTCGACGCTGAGGCTGTTCATGACGACTATCGCCCCGCGCACGTCGCCCGCCTGCTCGTAGTCCTCCTCGTCGAAGCCGTCGCCGACGTCGACCAGCCGGGCCCTGAGGCCGCCCGCCGGCGGGTTCGCCGACAGCGGGAACCGGGTCACGTCCAGGGGCCGGCGCTCGCCGCCCCGCCGGGCCGGGTCGAGCGTGAGGGTCGGGTCGGCGACGCCGGTCACGCTCGCGCCGACGGCGATGACGCCCTCGGCCGCGGCCGGCGAGCTGACGCTCTGGTCGTAGGGCCCGGAGTTGCCCGCGGCGGCCACGACCACGACACCCTGCCGGACGGCGGCGGTGGAGGCGCGGCCCAGCGGGTCGGTGCCGTCGCCGGGCGTGCCGAGGCTCATGTTCACGACGTCGGCCGGGGCGTCGCCCAGCGGGTCGATGGCGGCCTCCAGCGCGAGCAGCAGGCCCTCGGTGGTGCCGCCGCCGTTCGCGTCCATGGCCTTCCACGCCGTGAGCGTGACGTCGGGCGCCATGCCGGTGAGGTTGTCCCCACCCGCGCCGACGATGCCGGCCACGTGGGTGCCGTGCATGTGGTCGTCCATCGGGTCGGCGTCGTCGTTGACGAAGTCGTACCCGTCCACGACCCGGTGGCCCGGGCCGAACCCGGCGCCGAGGTCGGGCAGCGTGTAGTCGATGCCCGTGTCGATGATCGCCACGGTGCGGCCCTCGCCCTTGACGGGGGTGCCGTCGGCGTCGGTACGCTCCCAGACCTGCGGCGCGCCGGTGGCGGGGATGTTGGCCTCGCCGAGGAGGCGGACGGGCGCGTCCTCGGTGACGCGGGCGACGCCGGGGGCCGCCCGCAGCTCGGACAGGTCCGCGGGGTCGACCGTGGCCGTGATCGCGTCGAGCACACCGGTGACCGAACGCGGGTCGTCGAGCACTACGTCGTTGCGGACGGCCCACGACGTGACGCCGCCCTGGGCGTCCTCGACTCTCTCGACGGCGGCCCGGTACTCGGCGGCGAAGGTGCTGCGCGCCCTGGCCGAGCCCGTGCCCGAACGCGCGGCGGCGACCTTCTCGGCACCGACGACCTCGGCGGCGCTCGGCGCGTCGAGCTCGATGATCACCCGGACCGGGGCGCTCTGGGAGATGGGGTGCGGGGCGGCGACGGCGGCGCCCGGCGACAGGATCACGGAGGCAGCGACGAGGGTACCCGTGACGAGAGCACCCCAGCGGCGGCCGGAGGACGGAGGTTGCATAGGGGTTGTCTAGCCGCCGCCGTACCGGATCGGCAATGGTGGTAATGGCCGGTTCCGGCCACTGGCCGGTACCGGCCGCACATGTTTACACGGCTGTCACAGGGGGAGGCCGATCCAGGCTCAGGGTCAGATCCAGCCGCGGCGGACCGCCTGCGCCCCGGCCTGGAAGCGGTTGGCCGCGCCGAGGCGGCGCAGCAGGTCCGCGCTGCGGCGTCGGAGCGTGCGCTCGGACAGCCCGAGCTCGCGCGCGATCGTCTCGTCCTTCGCGCCAGAGCCGAGCAGGGCGAGCAGCGCCCGGTCGTCCTTGCCCGGACCGCGGTCCGGGGGAGCTGCGCCCTCCAGGCTGTCGGTCGCCGGGACCTCTATCGAGTCGGCCCACACTGCCTCGAAGGCGGCGCAGAGCAGGTCGACGAGGGGCCCGCCCTCGACGACGATCGCCGTCGGCCGGTGCGGGTCGAGCGTGGAGCTGACGAGCGCCGTCCGCCGGTCGGCGATGGCCAGCTTGGTCGGCAGGGTCCGCGCGATGCGGGCCTGCTCGCCCTTGCTCGCGGCGTAGCGCATCTCGGCCCAGGCGCCCGGCCGCTCGAGGACCTCTGCCGCGTAGACCGCGCGCCACAGCACGCCACGCTCCAGGACGAGCGGCTCGACGGGGTTCTCGCCCGCCAGCACGTAGGGCGGCCGGTCGAACGCCATGAACTCGCCGGTCACCTCGTGCTCCAGGCGGGTGTACCAGGCGCCGATCAGCGCGGGGTCGTCGATCACGTGCACGCCGGCACCGGACTCGCCGGCGTCGGCGGTCTGCTCGAACAGGTCGGCCAGGTCGGGGATCGCCGCCCGGATCCGGTCGAGGTGGGTCTCCGTGCGCTCCGTCAGCGCCCGCAGCGCGATCCGCGGGTCGACGGCGGTGTACTCGCCCTCGCCGCCGCTCGTGCGGTTGATCAGTCCGGCGGCCCGCAGCCGGGCCAGCATGGCGGCGGCGTCGGTCCCCTCCAGCGGGACGTCGCGGACGACGTCGTCCACCCGGACCGTGCCCTGGGCGAGCACGTAGCGGTAGACGAGGCGGGTGTCGTCGTCGATCCCGACGGCGCCGAACCCGCTGTCGGGATCGACGCCGCTGCCGGCTTCCGCTGTCATGGGTCCCAGGGTAGGACGCCGCCGGCGTCGATCAGGTGTTGCGCAGCAGCCGACGAGTCACACCCGCGGCCACGAGCAGGAGCAGCGCGCCGCTCAGCACGACCAGCCGGAAGCCGTCGACGAAGGCGGCGCTCGCCGCCTCCAGCAGCGCCTCCGCCTGCGCCGGAGGCAGGTGCGCGGCCAGCGCTGCCGCATCGCCGATGCTCTGGGTGCCGTCGGGTGTACCCGGGCCCGCACCGCCGTCGACGTCGGCCGTGCCCAGGCGGTAGGCGGCGCTCGCGAGGCTGCCGAACAGGGCGATGCCGAGCGCGCCGCCGAGGTTGGTGGTCGTCTCGAGCGTGGCCCCGGCGGTCCCTGCGCGGTCGCGCGGGGCGGTGCCCATCGCCAGCGCCGTCGTCACCTGGTAGAGCGGTGCGAGCCCGAGGGAGTAGACGATGCTGCCCGCGACGAACGGGACGACGCCGCTGCCCGTGCCCACGAGCCCCACGATCGCGAACCCCGCCCCCGAGACGGCGAGCCCGAGCGCGAGGACGTTCGGCGCGCCGAGCCGGGCGTCCAGCCGGGGAGCCAGCAGACCCCCGACGGCGTAGGCGACGGCGCTGGGTATGGTCCACAGCCCGGCCTCGAGCGGGGTCATGCCGAGCACTGACTGGAGGTACTGGCCGATCAGCAGCTGCGTGCCGTACAGGACGGCGAACGCCAGCGCGTTGCCGGCCTGCGGGACCGTGAACGCCCGCTCCTGGAACAGGCTCGCGTCGAGGACCGGATGGGCGGTCCGCCGGATGTGCAGGCCGAACCCGATCAGCAGCGCCACACCCCCGATCCCGCTGAGCAGCGGCAGGGCGGGCTCCGCCGCCGCGGCGAGCTGCTTGATCGCGTACACCGTCGCGAGGATGCCCGCGATGCCCAGCGCGACGCCCATGACGTCCATACGTCGCGACGTCGTGCTGCGATGCTCGGGGAGCAGCAGGGGACCGAGGACCAGCAGCGCGACCATGGCGGGCGGCGTCACGGCGAACACCGCCCGCCAGTCGACGGCCGCGATCAGGAACCCGCCGATCACCGGCCCCAGGATGCCGCCGACGGCGAAACCGGCCGTCCAGATCCCGAGCGCAGCGGCCCGTTGCCGCGGCACCCGGAACATCGAGCGGATGAGTGCGATCGTCGACGGCGCGATCATCGCGGCGCCCACCCCGATCAGGCCGCGCCAGGCGATGAGCGCCAGGGGCGAGGGTGCGAAGGCCGCGCCGACGGAGGCGGCGCCGAAGACGGCCGCGCCGATCAGGAGCATCCGCCGTCGGCCGAACCGGTCCGCGAGGGCACCCATGGGCAGCAGCAGGCCGGCCACGAGGAACACGTAGACGTCGGAGATCCAGAGCAGCTCGCCGGCGGTGGGTCTCAGCTCGGCGGCGAGCGCGGGCATCGCGAGATTGAGCAGGTTGGAGTTGACCGAGATGAGCGTGCACGGCAGGACGAGCAGCGCCAGACCCACCCAGTCGCGCGGACGTGCGCTCGGTTCGACCCTCGCCGCTTCGCTCACCCGGCCATCATGAGGCGACCCACTGACACGGTCAAAGCGTTTGCCCGGCTCAGGCGGTGTTACAGCCGTATGCGCATCCCGAGGCTCGGGGCGGCGTCGACGAAACCGAGGCTCTCGTAGAGGCGACGCCCCGGCGGGTCGGCGAGCAGGGTCACGTACGGGTCGGCGGGCGCCTTGGCGCGGATCTCGTCGAGCAGGCGGTCCATCACCATCCGGCCGAGCCCCTGGCGCTGGAACTCCGGCAACGTCGCGATGTCGGCGATGTGGAAGTACCAGCCGCCGTCGCCGATGATCCGGCCCATGGCGACGGCCCGGCCGGGTTCGGCGTGGCCGTCGTCGGTCCGTACGTGACAGAAGTACCAGTTGCCGGTCAGGGCCGGCGCGCCCTGCTCGGGCGTCTTGGGCGAGAGGCCGGAGGACCGGCGCAGCTCGAGGTACTCGTCCAGGGTGGGCGGCTCGTCCACGAGGCGATACATGCGCCGATCATGGCACGAGCCGCCACACGAGCCGCCCTAGACCTCAGCCCTAGACCTCAGCCCTGGACCTCAGCCCTTGACGGAGCCCGACATCAGACCGCCCACGAAGTACTTGCCGAGCACGATGTAGACCAGCAGCGTGGGCAGCGACGCGAACAGCGCGCCCGCCATCGAGACGCCGTAGTTCTGCAGCAGCGCACCGTTGGCGAGGTTGTTCAGGGCGACCGTGACCGGGCCGTTCTGGGACGACGAGAAGAACACCGCGAACAGGAAGTCGTTCCACGCCGAGGTGAACTGCCAGATGAGCACCACGACGAAGCTCGGGATCGAGATCGGTAGGACGATCGACCAGTACGTGCGCAGCATGCCCGCGCCGTCGACGCGCGCGGCCTCGATGAGCTCGTGCGGCACCGTCGTGTAGTAGTTGCGGAAGATCAGCGTGGTGATCGGGATGCCGTAGACGACGTGCAGCATGATCAGCGTCGGCACACCCGTGGGCACGCCGAGGTCGAGGACCAGCTGGTTCAGCGGGATCATCACCGCCTGGTAGGGGATGAACATCCCGAACAGGATCAGCGTGAAGACGAGGTCCGCGCCGCGGAAGCTCCACCGTGCCAGCACGAACCCGTTCAGCGACCCGAGGAACGCCGAGATGATCGAGCTCGGCACCACGATCGCGAGGCTGCGCATGATCGCGGGGGAGAGTGCGGTCCACGCGGTGGCCCAGTTGTCGAGCGTCCAGAGCTGGGGCAGCGCCCAGGCGCGGCTCGGGTCGGCGTCGCCGGTGCCCTTGAAGCTGGTCACCAGCAGCACGTACACCGGGATGAGGACCACGACCAGGAAGAAGATGAGTCCCGCGTACTTCAGGGTGCGGGTCAGGGAGTAGCGGCTCCTGCTGACGCGCGGCGGCGGCCCGGTGGGCGCCGGGCGCGGGCTGGCGAGCACGTTGGTCGCGGCGGTCATCGCTTCTCCTCGCGGTTCGTGCGGATCAGGTACGGCACGATGACGAGCGCGACGATGATCAGCAGGATCGAGCCGACGGCGGCGGCGTTCGCGTAGTCGAAGCTCGACTTGAACACGAACATGTCGACGGCGGGAACCTTGGTCTGGTAGTTGGCCGGCTTGGAGATCGACATGATGAGGTCGAACGCCTTGAGCGACATGTGGCCGATGATGATCAGCGCGGACAGCGCGACCGGCGACAGCTGCGGGAACAGGACGTACCGGTAGAGCTTCCACTCGCTCGCACCGTCGATCCGCGCGGCCTCGCGCAGCTCCTCCGGGATGCCGCGGAACCCGGCGAGGAACAGCGCCATCACGTAGCCGGACAGCTGCCAGATCGCGGGGATGGCAATCGCGACGATGCCGAACGTGACGTTGTTCCACCAGTTGTTCTGCAGCGCGTCGAGCCCGACCATCTGGAACAGGCGGTTCAGGCCCGAGGCCTTGTCGTCCTGGTTGGAGTTGAGCAGCCAGCGCCACACGACGCCCGAGGCGACGAACGAGACCGCCATCGGGAACAGGTAGACCGAGCGGAAGAGCCCCTCGCCCTTGACCGGCTTCTCGAGCATCCAGGCCCACAGGAAGCCCATGACCATGGTCCCGGCCAGGAACACGACCGTGTACAGGACGAGGTTCATCAGCGAGTGCTGGAAGTCCTCGCTGGCCAGCAGGTCGAGGTAGTTCGTGAACCACACGAAGGCGGTGGGCTTCTGCCCGGTGGCCTGCGCCGCGGTGTGGTTGTCCGTCAGCGACGTCGTGAAGTTGGCCGCGATCAGCCCGTAGACGAAGACGCCGACGAGGATCAGGGACGGGGCGAGCAGGAGGAGCGGTGGCCCCAGTCGCCGCAGCTTGTTGATCATGTAGGTACCCCAGATGGATGGGCGAGTTGGTGGCCGAGAGGGTGGGCGCAGCCGCGCGCCGTCGGGACGTCCCGACGGCGGCAGGAGGTTGCCGGTGCCAACGGGCAGCACGCCCATCGGCTTGTCGGAGGCGACCATGGTCTCGGCGACGGCCCGGACCG
>NZ_JBFAKY010000069.1:0-9702 GCF_040656015.1 Promicromonospora sp. NPDC050249
CTGCTATGTCGCGCGCCGGCCCCCGACCCCGGGCCCACCCCCCGACACCAGCGGACAGGCGCTCTACTTCGCGGACCCTGCTGGGGTCAGGCGACCGGGGCCGCCGGGTGGTCCGTCTTGGGCCTGCCCTGGTCGAGGCGCTGGTCACGCACCGCCTCGTACGTCGCCTTGATCGCGATCGACGAGCGGTCGTACGTGCGCTGCGCGACGCGGACGAACAGGTAGTCCACGACCGTGAGCTGTGCGATGCGGCTCGACATGGCCCCGACCCGGAACTGGGTCTCGCGGGCCGTGGTGGCCAGGACGACGTCGGACACGAGGCCGATCGGCGCATCCGGGAAGTTCGTGATCGCCGCGGTGAGAGCGCCGCGCTTGCGTGCGATCTCGAGCGCCTGGTTGGTCTCCCGCGTCTGACCCGAGTGCGAGACGGCGATCGCGACGTTGCCCGGCTCGAGCAGCGCCGAGGAGGCGAGCTGCTGGTGCGGGTCGGGCGACGTGAACACGAAGACGCCGATGCGCTGCAGCTTCATCGCCAGGTCAGCGGCGGCGAGGTTGGACGAGCCGACGCCGTAGACGTCGACCCGCTTTGCCTCGGCGATGGCCGTTGCCACCCGCTCGATCGCGTCGGTGTCGATCATGCGGGCGGTCTCTTCGATGGTCCGCGCCTCGTGGAACGCGATCTTCGAGACGACGGCCTCGATGTCGTCGGTCTGGTTGATCTCGCCTTCGGCGATGCCGGACCGCTCCATCTCGACCTCGCGCCGGCTGGTCGCCTGGGCCAGGTCGATCCGGAACTCGGGATAACCCGCGTAGCCGACGGCGCGGCAGAACCGCACCACTGTGGCCTGTGACGTGTCCGCGTGACCGGCGAGCTCCGTGATGGTCGACTGGACGACGGTGTTGGGGTCGTCGAGGACCGTCTGAGCCACTCTGGCTTCTGCTGGTCGCAGCGTCGGTAGTGCGCGCCTGAGTCGGACGAGGACGTCACCTGTCATGTCGCATCTCCCGGGTTGGGGGTGGTGGGGCTAGGGCTCGGAAACATACACCCGTACCGGGGATTCGGGCATGACGGGGTAGTGAAGGAACGCGCCAGTGACGGACCGTCGGTCACTGAAGCTCGTCACCAGGCAGTTCGGTGGCCGAGAGCTCTGCGGCGAGGATCTCCTTGGCGCCGGTGTCTTCCGGAGTCTCGTGCAGGGTGTGGTGGCCGTCGACGCGGACGGTCAGCCACGGGCGGAAGCCACCGACCGACTGCGGCGCGTTGGTCAGGCGCCGGGCCAGGGTGAGCGCACCGTCCAGCGGCGTGCCGCCGCTGGGGACGAGGGAGACGTCGGGCCGGTCCTCGGAGAGGTGCTTGGTCAGCGACACCGTGAGCGGCGACTCCTCCTGCACCAGGCGGCCGGTCGTGGAGGCGAGCGGCGGGATCCCGCGGCCGAGCGCGCTCGAGAGCGTGTCGGCGAGGTGTCGCCCGGCCTCTTCGAGGATGCGGATCGACGTGGGGTCGCCCTCGGCCGCTGCGATGATGACCTCAGGGGCCATCGAGGCGAGCTGCTTGGCGCGCTCGGCGTTCTTGTAGAACTGGTTGGGCCAGCTCTCGATGAGGCCGAACTTGGCGACCGCTGCCTCCAGCAGGCGCTTCGAGGCGCCGCGGCTCGCGCCGTCGTGGTACCGGCCGGCGGCGCGCAGTGCCTCGCCACCGACCCAGACACCGGCTCCGAGGTCACCGAGCAGGTGGCCCCAGCCGTCGGCACGACGCCAGCGGTTCACACCGTCGAACCCGAACGCGACAGCGCCGGTTCCGACGGAGAGCACGGCACCGGCGCGCCCGCGGAGGGCTCCGATGTGTGCGGTGAGCGCGTCACCGGCGACGGCGGTCCGGTTGGTCCGCAGCTCGCGGGCCAGGATGTCGTGGATCTCCATGGGCTTCTCGACCAGGGAGGTCAGCCCCGTGATGCCGACGGCGGCGGACGAGACGGGAGCGGTGCTGCCGTCGCTCATGCCGTCGTGGCCCATGCGGGCGGCCCACGCGTTGAAGGACTGGCACAGGGAGGCGACGACCGCAGCGGCATCGCTGCCGTGGTGGTTCACCTTGACGGCGCGGCCGGTCAGGCTGATGCGCTCGGGGTGTGTCGAGTTGCCGAACTCTGCGACCAGGCGCGACCCACTGCCGCCTACGTCGAGAGCGACGACCCAGGCGTCGATCGCCGCTTCATCAATACCCAGTGCGAGTTCGGACACCTGGTCATTCTGACACGGAACCGGGGCAAGGATGTCTAAAGAAAGGAGGAAATTCTGGTCTGTTCTGCCGCGCCATCTTGCCAAATGTCGGTTGTGTCCGACCGGTGTGCCCGACGCCGGAGTCGCACCTTCCGTACCAAGGGCGGGTCCGGCGCCGGACACCGCAGGCACCGTCGCCTACTGTGAACACGTGCGAGGAGAGTTCAAGGTTCCACACGGAAAGCTGGTTCGTGTCGAGACCGAGGTGGCCGACACCGAGGGGTCGGCCGGCCGGCTGACGGACACGAGGGTGAGCGGGGACTTCTTCCTCGAACCCGACGAGGCCCTCGAGGCCATGGGCGAGGCCCTCGACGGCATGCCCGCCGACGCCTCCAAGGCCCAGCTGGCCGAGGCGGTGCGAGGGGCGCTGCAGGGCGCCACCGCCGTAGGTTTCGACGCCGACGCCGTGGCCGTCGCCGCGCGGCGGGCGCTGGGCCACGCGACCGCCTGGGAGGACCACGAGTTCCAGGTGATCCGCACCCCTGCTGTGTCGCCCCTGCTCAACGTCGCGCTCGACCAGGTGCTGACCGAGGAGCTGGGTGCCGGACGGCGCGGGCCGACCCTCAGGTTCTGGGAGTGGGACGAGTCCGCGGTGATCATCGGATCGTTCCAGTCCCTGCGCAACGAGGTGGACACCGAGGGCGCCGCACGGCACGGGGCCCGCGTGATCCGGCGGATCTCCGGGGGTGGCGCCATGTTCATGGAGCCCGGCAACACCATCTCGTACTCCCTGTACGTGCCGGGCTCGCTCGTGGACGGGCTGAGCTTCGAACGCTCCTACGCGTTCCTGGACGACTGGGTGATCGGCGCCCTGCACGGGCTCGGCATCGACGCCGCGTACGTGCCGCTCAACGACATCGCCTCGCCGGCAGGCAAGATCGCCGGCGCGGCCCAGAAGCGGCTCGCCGGGGGCGCCGTCCTGCACCACGCGACGATGGCCTACGACATGGACGCCGACAAGATGACGGACGTGCTGCGGATCGGGCGCGAGAAGCTCAGCGACAAGGGCATCCGCAGCGCGAACAAGCGCGTGGACCCGCTGCGCTCCCAGACCGGCCTGGACCGGGCGGCGGTGATCGACGCCCTCGAGGCCTCGTTCCGTGCGCGGTACCGCACGGTGACCGGTGAGATCACCCCGGAGGAGTGGGCGCTCGCCGAGGGCCTGGTCGAGTCGAAGTTCGGCACGCCGAAATGGACCGCACGCGTGCCATAGGGCCCCATGACCATGGTGAGCAATCACAGTTTGGTAACACCCCTAGCAGATCATTCCTCACGTCAGTAATCTCCACGCAATGCCGCGTATTGGGAATTTCATTTCTCAGTAATTCACCTGGCTAACCTCGCGGCACCGAGCGGAAGGAAGCCGAACGATGACTCGAGCGATGCGGCGGCCCATAGCGGCGGCCACCGGTGCACTGCTTCTCGCGGCCACGACGGCGGCGTGCGCCGGCGGTAGCGGGAGCGGCGACGGCGAGGGGGACGGCTCCCTCAGCGTGTGGATCATGCAGGGCACGAACCCGGACGCCGAGGACTTCTTCGCCGACGTCTCCACCGCGTTCGAGGCGGAGACCGGCGCGACGCTCGACGTCGAGTTCGTCGAGTGGGGCGACGCGCACGACAGGTTCGTCACCTCCATCGCCGGCGGCACCACCCCCGACGTCGCGGAGACCGGCACCACCTGGACCCCCGAGTTCGCCGACGCCGGCGCGCTCGCGCCGCTCGACGAGTACGTGGACGGCGCCGGGATCGGCGACGACCTGGTCGAGGGTCTCGTGGAGGCCGGGACCTACGACGAGCAGCTCTATGGCATGCCCTGGTACGCCGGTGTGCGCTCGCTCGTCTACAACACGGAGATGTTCGAGCAGGCCGGCGTCGAGCCGCCCACCACGTGGGCCGAGCTCGAGGACGCCGCGGCGGCGCTCAAGGAGGAGTACCCGGACAAGATCGCGGTGGCCGTCCCGGGTGACGCCGAGTTCACGGTCTACCCGTGGGTCTGGGGTGCGGGCGGCGAGGTGGCCACGCTGGAGGGCGACACCTGGACCTCGGGCCTGGACAGCCCCGAGTCGCAGGAGGGCATCGCGTTCTGGACCGGGCTGGCCACCGAGGGCGGCTACTCGTCGGAGGGCGCCACCACGTGGCGCGAGACGGACGTGCTCGACGCGTTCGCGGCGGGCGACGTCGGTATGGCGGTCATGGGCTCGTGGACGCCGGGAGCAATCGTCGACGCGAACCCCGACATGGAGGGTAAGTTCGCCGCCGTGCCGATCCCGGGCAAGGACGGCGGCATCGCCCCCTCGGTCCTCGGCGGTTCGCACCTGAGCATGTTCGAGACGGCGGACGACAAGGACCTGGCCTTCGCGTTCATCGAGATGATGACCACCGGCGAGTTCGCGCAGCAGTGGGGCGAGCAGTCCGGGTACTTCCCCGGCCAGGTCTCCCTGCTCGACGAGACCCTGGCGAGCACCGACCCGCTCGTGGCGCCGTTCGCGCAGCAGTTCGTCGAGGGCGGCGCCTCCGTGCCGGTGGCGCCCACCTACGGCGCGGTGCAGGCGAAGCTCACGACGAGCACGATGATGCAGTCGATCCTCTCCGGGGACGCCGACGTCGCGGAAGCGAGCGAGGCCGCCGCCGAGGAGATGACGAGCGTGCTGAACGGGTCTGAGTGACCCAGCACGTGACTCAGCACGTGACCCAGCAGGTGGCTGAGCCGCAGAAGCTCCCGCGGCTCAGCCGGGCCAGGGCCGCCCTCGTGCGGCCCTGGCTGCTGCTCGCCCCCGCGCTCGTGGTCCTGGCGGTGCTGCTGCTGTGGCCGCTGGTGCGGGTGTTCCTCTTCTCCCTGCAGGACTACGGCCTGCGCGAGATCACCACCGGCGAACCGAACTGGATCGGCACGGCGAACTACGCGGAGATCCTCGCGTCCCCCGAGCTGTGGACGGTGGTGCTGCCCAACACCGTCGGGTTCGCCGTGCTCTCCGTCGCGGGCACCGTCGCGTTCGGCACCGGGGTGGCGGTGCTGCTCGCGTCGCTCGGCACCTTCTGGCGCACCGTCACGTCCAGCGCGATCATGGCGGCCTGGGCCATGCCCGCCGTCACCGGCACGTACGTCTGGGTCTGGATCTTCGACGCCGACCGCGGGGTCTTCAACGACGTCCTCATGGGGCTCGGCCTGCTGGACGACCCCACCAACTGGTTCACCGACCGGTGGTCGTTCTACGCGATCGTGCTGCTGAACGTGATCCACCACGGCTTCCCGTTCGTCGCGGTCACCGTGCTCGCGGGGCTGCTCGGGGTGCCGAAGGAGATGCTGGAGGCCGCCGAGATGGACGGCGCCGGGTCGTTCCGCCGGTTCTTCTCGATCATCGTGCCGCAGCTGCGGCAGGTGTTCGCCGTCGTGATCATCCTGTCGACCATCTGGGACTTCAAGGTGTTCGCGCAGGTGTACCTCATGCCCGGCGGCGCAGGATCGAATCGGTCCGTGCTCAACCTCGGGGTGTGGTCGTACGTCGAGTCGTTCGGGCAGAACAGGTACGGCTTCGGCTCGGCGATCGCCGTCCTGCTGACCCTGCTGCTGCTCGCGATCACCGCGGTCTACGTGCGTACCGTGCTGGCGGAGGAGGAACGATGAGCTCACGGCGCTCGCCGCTGCGGCAGCTCGGCAAGGGCGTGCTGGTCGCGCTCCTGCTCGTGTTCACCTTGTTCCCCGTCTACTGGATGCTGAACAGCTCGCTCGACGCGCGGGCCGGGCACACCAGCAGCTTCTGGCCGGCCGAGCCCACGTTCGACCACTACGTCTTCGTGCTCACCGAGGGCGGGTTCGGCACGTTCCTGCGCAACTCCCTGCTGGTGGCGCTCGGCACCGTGCTGGTCTCCTCGGTGCTGGCCCTCCTCGCGTCGGTGGCCGTCGCGCGGTTCCGCTTCAGGATGCGCACCCAGATCCTCATGCTCGTGCTGATCGTGCAGATGGTGCCGCTCGAGGCGCTCGTCATCCCGCTGTTCGTCCAGGTCCGGGACCTGCAGCTGCTGGAGACCCTGATCGGCCTTGTCGTCGTGTACGTGGCGCTCGCGCTGCCGTTCGGGATCTGGATGCTGCGCGGCTTCGTCGCGGCGGTCCCGGTCGAGCTGGAGGAGGCCGCCTACCTCGACGGCGCGAGCTGGGGCCGCATGTTCTGGTCGGTCCTGCTGCCGCTGGTCGCGCCCGGCCTGGTCGCGACCAGCATCTTCAGCTTCATCACCGCGTGGAACGAGTTCATCTTCGCGATGACGATGCTCGGCGGCGCGACGGAGAACTACACCGTGGCGATCGGCCTGCGCTCGTTCTTCGGCGTCCACTCCAACGACTGGGGCGCCATCATGGCGGCCTCCACGATCATCACCGTGCCCGTCATGATCTTCTTCATCCTGGTCCAGCGCCGGCTCGCCTCGGGTCTGACCGCTGGGGCCGTCAAGGCATGACGGCCGAGCACGCCGGGCCTGTCCGCACCGTCTCCCGCACCGTCTCCCGCACGGAGCGCGCGGTCAACGGCGTGCTCCTGCCGGGCTTCGAGGGCGTGCTCGTCCCGGAGTGGCTGGCCGACGCCGCCCGCGCCGGCCTGGCCGGCGTCGTCTACTTCGCGCGAAACACGCCGGACGTCGCCACCACCGCCACGCTGTCCGCCACCCTGCACTCGATCTCGTCCGACCTGCTGATCACCGTCGACGAGGAGGGCGGCGACGTCTCGCGGCTCGAGGCGGCCTCCGGATCGTCCCTCCCCGGGGCGGCAGCGCTCGGCGCCTACCCCGGCGGCGGCACCGTCTCCCTGGACGCCGGCCGGGCACTGGGGCGGCTGCTGGCCGCGACCGGCGTCGACCTGCTCCTCGGCCCCGTGCTCGACGTCGTCTCCGAGCCGGACAACCCCGTGATCGGTGTCCGCGCCTTCGGGACCACGCCCGACGAGGTCGCCCGGCACGGCATCGCGTTCGCCCGCGGCGTGCGCAGCGCGGGCGTGGGCGTCTGCGGCAAGCACTTCCCCGGCCACGGCGCCACCACCGTCGACTCCCATGTGGGACTGCCGGTCGTGGACGAGCCGCTCGACGTCGTCCGGGCGCGCGACCTCCTCCCGTTCGCGCGCGCCCTGCGGCCCGAGGGCCGGGACGCCGGCCAGTCGGCCCTCGACGCGGTCATGACCGCCCACGTGCTCTTCCCCGCGCTCGGCCCGGCGCCCGCCTCGATCGAGCCGGCCGCCACGCGGCTGCTCCGCGAGCTCGGCCACACCGGCCCGATCATCACCGACGCCCTCGACATGGGCGCCCTGCGCCGGCTCACCGGTTCGGTGGGGGAGGCCGCGGTCCGCGCCGTCGAGGCCGGCGCTGACCTGCTCTGCCTGGGGCTCGACCCGGCCCTGTACGCCGAGTCGTCCGACGCGCTGAGCCGGGCCGTCGCCGCCGGCCGCCTGACCGTCGAACGGCTCGAGGAGTCGGGTGAGCGCACGCGGGAGCTCGTGGCAGCACTCAGGGACCGGCGAGCGGCAGCCGGCGCGGCGGCAGGCATCGACGCCGCGCAGGAGGCGCTCGCGGACCTGTCGGCGCTCGGCGCGCACATCGCGGACGCCGTCGTCCACGTGCGGGGTGGCCGGCTGGTGCCGCTCGCGCCGGACGCCGAACCCGACGTCGTCGACCTGCGTACCCGGCTGGACCATGCCGCCGGACGCACGGCCCGGCACGTGCAGTCCGCGGTCGCGGCGGCATGGCCGGGTGCCAGGCTGTCGCGGTGCCCGTCGCCGGGCGAGACGGCGGAGACGCCTGGTGAGGGGGTCGCCGGGGAGGGGGCTGCGGAACTTCTTCTCGACGAATCTGGACTTGCGGTGCTTATTGCCCGAATCTCCCGGTACGGTGTATCGGCGGATCTCGACAGAACTGGTGTCAAACGTGGCGCAGAATTTCCTGGGGGCGTTCCCCGGGGTGTGCCCCGCTCCGAGCCACTCGTCGTGATCACCCGTGAACCCGTCCTGGGTTCGGCCGAACGCGCCCGCCTGGAACGGCTGTGGGCGGTCCGGCCGGATCTCGTCGTGGTCCACACGGGGCTTCCCGGACCGGTGGACGACTGGTTCGGGACGCTGAGTGGTGGTGGCCCGGCTGTCGTGGTGGCGTGCGGGACCGGACGAGCGAACGCGGCGGCCGCCGTCGAGCGTCTCCGCGGGCCCGTGGACCGGTGGGACAGCGAAGAACAGCGCAGCAGCGAGCAGTGAGAGCAGCCATGAGCGATGAGCAGTACGGGTTCCAGAAGAGGGACCACGACCTACAGCAGGACAGAGACCGACAGCAGCACCGAGACCAACAGCGCAGCGTCCAACAGCGCAGCGCAGGCAATGAGAGAGGGGCCCGCCGATGATCGCGGAGGCTGGATTCGAACGGCACGCACAGTCGTTGCCGCGCCCGGTCTCACCCACCGAGGAGCGCAACCCGCGGACCCGCGACATCGACGTGGTCTCCACGGCCGAGATGGTGCGCATGATCACGGACGAGGACGCCGCGGTGATCGCCGCCGTACGCGCTGCGCACCCGCGCATCGTCGAGGCGATCGACATCGCGGTGGACGGGATCCGCGCCGGCGGACGGGTGCACTACGTGGGCTCCGGCACGTCGGGCCGCATGGGCCTGCTCGACGCCGCTGAGCTCCTGCCGACCTACGGCGTGGGCGAGGAGATGTTCGTGCCGCACCTCGCGGGCGGGCTGAACGCCTTCAAGAAGGCGGCCGAGGGTGCGGAGGACGACATCGCGGCGGGTGGCGCGCTGGTCGCCGACGTCGGGCCTGCCGACATCGTGTTCGGCATCGCCGCCAGCGGTGGCACCCCGTACGTCGGGGGAGCGCTCGACATGGGCCGCGCGCGCGGGGCGCGGACCGTGCTGCTCGCGTCGAACCCCTTCGCCTCCCTGGCCTCGAAGGCGGACATCCCGATCCTGGTGAACACAGGGCCCGAGGCCATCACGGGGTCGACCCGCATGAAGGCGGGCACCGCCCAGAAGATGGTGCTGAACACCTTCTCGACGGCGGTCATGGTGCGGCTCGGCAAGACCTACTCGAACCTCATGGTCGAGGTGCTCGCGACCAACGCCAAGCTGCGCAGGCGACTGGTCCGGCTGCTCACCCAGGCCACGGACCTGGAGGACGACGTGTGCGAGAACGCGCTGGCCGCCACCGACGGCGACCTGCGGGCCGCGCTCGTGATGCTCGTGGCGGGTGTGGACCGGTCGGTGGCGACGCGGGCCCTTGCCGTCGTCCCGGGCCGGATCGGTGGTCCGTCGGTCCGCGAGGCCCTCGCAACCCTGGGCATCGACCCGGCGTGATCCGAGATAGAGGCGTCCGGGTCCTCGCTGGTCCACGACGCCGCGACCTCGGCGAGCGCGTCGCCTGCGGGGTTGCCCCCGGCGGGCGTGCCGCACACGTCG
>NZ_JBFAKY010000070.1:0-8601 GCF_040656015.1 Promicromonospora sp. NPDC050249
GCGCGGCCTCGAGGAGATCGCCCTCTCGGACGACTACTTCGTGGAGCGCAAGCTCTACCCGAACGTCGAGCTTGTCGGGACCTGCGAGGCCTCGACAAGCTCGACCAACGGGGCGGAGCCAGTCCAGCGGGAGGTTAGAACTCGCCGCCTCCGAAGTCGCCCCCGCCGAAGTCTCCGCCGCCACCGAAGTCTCCGAAGAAGCCACCGCCGGCGTCGCCGCCCACATCACCGCCGGCGTCGCCGCCAGAGGCCTCGACCGGCTCCGCGCCGGCCTCGCCGCCCTCGGCGCCCGCTTCCTCCGCGCCGCCGCCTTCACCGCCACCCTCTTCGCCGCCGGCGAAGTCCTGGGCGGGGTCCCCGAAGGAGCTGCCGAACATCATGTCCGCGACTGCCGAGCCGATGACCATGCCGCCGATCGTGCCGAGCATGCTCGCGCCGAGCATCGAGCCGAAGCCCGGGCCGCGGCTCTGGCCGAAGTTGCGCTCCAGGGTGCCCGGGTTGCGCATCTCCGCGCGGGTGGCCATGCGAGCAAGGTCCCGCGGGTCGTCCGAGGTCGCGCGCTCGTTCGGCGGGACGGTCTCGCTGAGCTGGGCCAGTACCTGGCTGCGCTGCTCGGGCGTGAGCTGCGCGAACGCCTCGGCGTGCGCCTCCTCGACGCGGTCCGGCGGTGCGGTGCGAAGCAGGTAGCGGTAGCGCTCGATCGCCACCTCGTCCTCGCTGCGGCCGGTGCTCGCGGCGGAGCCGTAGACAGGTGCGGTGCCGTACTCGGGAGTCTGGCCCGACGTCTGCCGGTACTGCTGCTGCGGCATTCTGCCGCCCTGATACATACCCGGAGTCTGCTCGCGCGGCTCGCGGCCAAGCAGTCGGTCGAGGAAGCCCATGATCTCGTCCTTCGTAGGTGACGGTCCAGGTGGGAAACGCCCGGCGCGGCCCAACGGTTCCGGATCGAGCCGTCGGTCCACGGGCTGAAATGGCGAAGGCCCGGTCACCTCGAAAGGTGGCCGGGCCGACGTCGTACAACCTGCGACGAACTCAGCTGAGCTCAGCGCGATGGTTGCGAAGTCTGAGGGATCAGATCGGGCGGATGTTCTCCGCCTGCAGGCCCTTGGGGCCCTGCTTCACGTCGAACTCGACGCGCTGGTTCTCCTCCAGTGAACGGTAGCCGTCCGACTGGATCGCACTGAAGTGAGCGAACACGTCCTGCCCACCGTCCTCGGGTGCAATGAACCCGAAGCCCTTTTCGGCGTTGAACCACTTGACGGTTCCGAATGCCATGTACTGCTCCTTGCATGAGGCGACGACCCCGACCGTCGGGATCGCATAATCACGGTGTCGTCGTCATCTCACGGAAGAACGATCGAGGCACTGCAACGCCCCTACCCTACCCGCCAGACGCAAGGAAAGCCCGATCAATCTTGAGTGACTTGCATCCGACTTGTCTCCGAGGGGCCTGAAGCCCGGTTTTCAGGGCCTCGCCGCCGGTGTGTCGACGGTGTCAGGGGCGGATGTTAGAACGGTTGGTATGAACGCAGCCACCGACATCCCGTCCGTCAGGCTCAACAACGGCGTCGAGATCCCGCAGGTGGGTCTCGGCGTGTTCCAGGTGCCAGGCAACGGCACGCAGGCGTGTGTCGAGACAGCCCTCGAGCTCGGCTACCGGCACATCGACACCGCTGCCGCCTACTACAACGAGGACGGCGTCGGCGCGGCCGTCCGGGCCACCGGCGTCCCGCGCGAGGAAATCTTCGTCACCACCAAGCTGCGCAACGGCGACCAGGGCTACGAGAGCGCGCTGCGCGCCTTCGAGGACAGTCGCCGGGCGCTCGGTCTCGACGTCGTCGACCTGTACCTCATCCACTGGCCGGTACCCGGCCGCGGTCTGTACGGAGAGACGTGGCAAGCCTTCGAGAAGCTGCTGGCCGACGGTGCGGTGCGGGCCATCGGGGTCTCCAACTTCCTGCCCGAGCACCTAGACCGGCTGGTCAGCGAGTCGAACGTGGTGCCGGCGGTGAACCAGGTGGAGCTGCACCCGACCTTCAGCCAGCCGGCCACCGTCGAGCGGAGCCGGGCCCACGGGATCGTCCCGGAGGCGTACTCGCCCCTGGGGCAGGGCGCTGACCTGGAGGCACCGGCAGTGGTCAGCATCGCGAACGAGCTCGGCGTGACGCCCGGTCAGGTGGTGCTCCGCTGGCAGGTGCAGCACGGCGTGATCCTGATCCCGAAGTCCGTGAACCCTGAGCGCATGGCGACCAACCTCGACCTGTTCTCGTTCTCGCTGACCGAGGCGCAGATGGCGGACATCGACGCCCTGGACTCGCCGGACGGCCGGATCGGCGCGGACCCGGCGACTGCTTCGTTCACCCAGTTCCGAAGCTGACCGGAGGGGCCGGCGGTGGCGTGCTCGGGGTGCAGAAGGACCCCCTGCCGAGCTGTCGTCGGCTCGTTTCTTGCCGGTTCAAATCCTGTTTCACCCCTGCTCTTGGGGCGCGGTGTGGTCTGGGTAACATCCTCGTAACGATCGAGTCGGTGTGGCGGACTAGACACATTGGTGACACAGAGTGTGACTACGTTCACGCCACGACGAGGCAAGTCGCCGCGTCAGGTTCACTCCCGCTCGAAGGGGAACAGCAGAATGATTCGACGTTCCACGGCGGCGCGCGGTCTCGCGATCGCCGCTGTCCTCAGCGTGGGCCTCGCGGCCTGCACCACCACCTCCGGAGGCGGCGAGGGGGAGGGCTCGTCCGATCCGCTGAAGATCGGAACCCTGCTCCCGCTCACCGGCAACCTCGCCTACCTGGGTCCGCCCGAGGTCGCGGGCGTCGGTCAGGCAGTAGACGACATCAACGCCGCGGGCGGCGTCCTCGGCAACGACGTCGTCGTCGAGAACGCGGACTCGGGCGACGGTGACAACCTGCAGGTCTCGACCAACTCGGTCAGCGAGCTGCTCGGCAAGGACGTCAACGCCATCATCGGCGCGGCGTCCTCGACGGTGACCCTGAACGTCGTCGACTCGGTGACCGAGGCCGGCGTCATCCAGGTCTCGCCCGCCAACACTTCCACGACGCTGTCGGGCTACGACCCGCTCTTCGCGCGGACCGCACCGCCGGACACCGTGCAGGGCCAGGCGCTCGGCTCGCTCATGCTGGACGACGGGCACCAGAAGGTCGCCTTCCTCACGATGCAGGACGACTACGCGACCGGTCTGCGCGACAACGTGCAGAAGGCTGTCGAGGCAGGCGGCGGCGAAGTCGTGTACGGCGCCACCGGCGACGGCACGGAGTTCGGGCAGGCCGAGACCAACTTCTCGAACGTGGTGGCGGACGCGATCGCCGCCAAGCCCGACGCGATCGCGATCTTCGCCTTCGTGGAGACCAAGGCGGTCATCGCTGAGCTGATCACCCAGGACTGGGACTTCGCCGGCAAGACCTACCTGTGCGACGGCAACACGGCGGACTACTCGGCGGACTTCGATCCGGGCACGCTCAAGGGTGTCAAGGGCACCATCCCCGGCGCCGACGCTCCCGAGGAGTTCAAGGAGCGCCTGAACGACTGGTACGTGGCGGAGAACGACGAGGAGCTGAGCGACTACGCGTACGCGGCGGAGTCGTACGACGCCGCCATCCTCGTCGCGCTCGCCGCCGTTCGCGGTAAGGGCACCGACGGCCAGACGATCGCGGAGAACATCCGTGCCGTCTCGGGCTCGGAAGAGGGCGCCACCGAGGTCTCGACGTTCGAGGAGGGCGTCGAGGCGCTCGAGGCGGGCGACGAGATCGCGTACCAGGGTGTCTCCGGCATCGGGCCGCTGAACGAGGACAACGACCCGTCGTCCGCGTTCATCGGCGTCTACGAGTACGACGGCGACAACAAGAACATCTGGACCAAGGTCGTCGAGGGCTCGGTCGCAGGCTGACCTGATCGCTCGTGATCATCGCTCCTGATTGCTGAATGACAGGACTGAAAGACGATCGGCCCGGTCACCTCTCTGGGTGACCGGGCCGATCGTTGCCGAACTGCGATCCAAGCGGGTGTCGAAGCGGACACGGCACCCGCCACCAGCCGCGCTACCCCTGGTTGGACCCCGGTCTGCAACGGTGCAGATCCCCCGGGTGGTCCATCTGCGGCCGGCGAAACCCTGTGTGACACGACACGTGTAATCCGTGACACATGGTGCGGCTACACTTCCGGCACGCTGATGCCATCAGTTTGATGCAGGCCTGGTTAAGCAGGGCTAAATCATCCTGGCATCGAGCGGCACCGAGACCTCGGGCACTACACACCAGAACCGACGGAGGACCCGGCAGATGACAGCCGACCGACCGAACCTCGCGACAGCCGCGCGCAGGCTCGTGGCCACGCTCGCGGCAGTGGCCTTCCCGGCCTTGCTCGCCGCGGCGCCAGCCATGGCCGCCACGGCGCCCGTCGCGACAGACTGCACACCCGACGCCTCGACGGCCTGCGTCGCGGCGATCGTCATGGACGAGGACAACAACTTCGTCCCGAACGTCGGCGTCACCATCTCGGGCGCCGAGTTCGACGCGAAGGTGACCACCACCCAGGAGGGTCCGGTGTCCGTGGAGGTGCCGGAGGTCGGCACGTACACGATCACCCTCGACGAGGCGACCCTCCCTGACGGGTTGTTCCCCGACCCCGCCGAGCGTCAGGTGACAGCGCAGACGGGCTCCACCGCGCGCGGCGCGATCACGCTCGGTGACGAGCCGGTCGGCAGCGCACCGTCGGCCGATCCAGGCGCGACCGGGGGCACGGAGACACCCGCCGCCGGCGAGGAGGGCTCCGAAGAGGCGACCTCCGGCGGGTTCTCGTGGTCGAACGCGTGGCAGAAGTTCGGGCTGGGCATCCGCCTCGGCCTGCTCCTCGCTCTGGCGTCGGTGGGCATCAGCCTGATCTACGGCACCACCGGCCTGTCGACCTTCGCGCACGGCGAGCAGTTCACCCTCGGGGCCGTGCTGGCCTTCATGGGAGTCAACATGTGGGGTCTGCCCTTCTGGGCAGCGGCAGCCATCGCGCTGGCCATCTGCACGGCCACCGGATTCGTGCAGGACGTCGTGCTGTGGAAGCCGCTGCGACAGCGCTCCACACCGCTGACGCAGCTCATGATCATCACCATCGGGCTCTCCCTCGTCCTGCAGTTCTCGATCCAGCTCATGATCGGCAACGGCTCGGAGCGCATCCTGAGCAGCAACCCGACGTCGATGACCATCGCGGGCATCACGCTCTCGTCGTGGTCCTGGACGTCGATGGCCGTCGCGGTGCTGGCGATCCTGTTCATCGGCTGGTTCCTCACCCGGACGCGGATCGGTCGGGCCACGCGCGCCGTGTCGGACAACCTGGCGCTCGCCTCCGCCACCGGCATCAACCCGGACAAGATCATCCGCATCGTCTGGACCATGTCCACCGGCTTCGCCGGTCTGGCGGGCCTGATGTACGGCCTGTCCGTCGGCACCTTCAGCTGGAACACCGGCATGCAGATCCTCCTGCTGATGTTCGCGGCCGTCACGCTGGGTGGCCTCGGGACTGCGTTCGGCGCACTGGCCGGGTCCATGGTCATCGGCATCGTCGTCGAGATGTCGCCGCTCATCCCCGGCATGCCGAACGACCTTCGCTACGCCTCCGCGCTCGCGATCCTGATTCTCGTCCTCCTGCTGCGCCCGCAAGGCTTGCTCGGCCGGCGCGAGCGGATCGGCTGAAAGGACTACTCCCATGGAAGAACTGAGCCGAATCCTCACGCAGTCGGCCGAAGAGCTGATCGCGCCGACCACTGCCGCCTTCGTCCTGGCCGCCATCGGCCTCAACCTGCACTTCGGGTACACCGGTCTGCTCAACATGGGCCAGGCGGGCTTCATGCTGCTCGGTGCCTATGGCTTCGCGATCTCGACGATCGCGGGGGCGCCCATCTTGCTCGCGGTGATCGTCGCGCTGGTCGCCAGCATCCTGTTCGCACTGATCCTGGGTATGCCCACCCTGAAGCTGCGCGGTGACTACCTGGCGATCGTCACCATCGCGGCGGCCGAGATCGTCCGCATGCTCGGCCGGTCCAGCGGCCTCGCCGAGTGGACCGGCGGCCAGGCCGGTCTGCGCGGCAACGAGTTCAAGGAGACGTTCGCCGCCCTGTCGCCCCTGCCCGACGGGAGCACGGCCATCGGCCCGTTCGAGCACCTCAACAACGGCTCGGACTCGTGGTGGGTGCGGATCGTCGGCTGGAGCCTCGTGGCACTGGCCCTCGTGGTCGTCTGGCTGCTCACCCGTAGCCCGTGGGGCCGCCTGCTGAAGGGGGTCCGCGAGGACGAGGACGCCGTCCGCGCCCTGGGTAAGAACGTCTATGCCATCAAGATGCAGGCCCTCGTGCTGGGCGGCGTCTTCGGATCCCTCGGCGGCGTGCTGTACGTGCTGCCCCGCGCCGTCCAGCCTGACGGCATGGCCCGGTCGATGACGTTCTTCGTCTGGATCGTGCTGCTGCTCGGCGGTGCGGCGACCCTGTTCGGGCCTGTGCTGGGCTCGATGCTCTTCTGGGCGGTCTTCATGCTGCTGCGTGCCGGCATGCGCGAGGGGCTGGCCGACTCGCTCTCCCCCAGCCAGGTGGAGACCATCGGTGGCCTCGTCGTGGGTGTGGCCCTGATGCTGCTGGTGATCTTCCGTCCGCAAGGAATATTGGGGAACAAGAAGGAGCTCGCCTTCGATGCCCGATGAGACGACGGAGACCGACGAGACGACGGAGAACAAGGTGACTGAGGTGACCGAGCCCGAGAGCACCGCCGAGGCGCTGGACGCCGTCGAGCGCAGCGACTCCGCGGCGGCCAGAGCGGCGGAGCACGTCCTCGCCGGCGTCGACGCGAAGGTGGGGGTCAGCAAGCCCGACCCGATCCTGATGGCCGACGGCGTGCAGCGGCGGTTCGGCGGCATGACCGCCGTCGACGTCGAGCACCTGGAGGTTCAGCGGGGCGTCATCACCGCCCTGATCGGCCCCAACGGTGCGGGCAAGACGACGTTCTTCAACCTGCTCACCGGGTTCGACAAGCCCAACCAGGGCTCCTGGTCCTTCGAGGGCAAGTCGCTCGACGGGATGGGCGCCGCCAAGGTGGCGCGCAACGGCATGGTCCGCACGTTCCAGCTCACCAAGGCGCTGTCGCGCCTCACGGTGATGCAGAACATGCTGCTCGCCGCGATGGACAACCCCGGCGAGAACATGTTCCGTTCCCTGATCAGGCCCCTGTGGTCCGGCACGGAGAAGCGGAACACCGAGAAGGCGCTCGAGATCCTCTCGCGGTTCAAGCTCGACACCAAGAAGGACGACTTCGCGGGTTCGCTCTCCGGCGGCCAGCGCAAGCTGCTCGAGATGGCCAGGGCCCTGATGACGGACCCGACCATGATCATGCTCGACGAGCCCATGGCCGGCGTGAACCCCGCCCTCGTGCAGTCCCTGCTGCACCATGTCCAGGCGCTGCGCGACGACGGCATGACGGTGTTGTTCGTCGAGCACGACATGCACGCCGTCCGGCACATCTCGGACTGGGTGGTCGTGATGGCGGAGGGCAGGATCGTCGCCGAGGGACCGCCCGCCGCCGTCATGCAGGACCAGGCGGTCGTGGGCGCCTACCTCGGCGCCCACCACGACACCGACCTCGGGGACGACTCGCTGCTCGACCCCGCGGTCCTGGCCCGGCTCGAGGCCGAGGAGGAGAAGCGATGAGCGACGTGGCAACGATCGCCAAGGGGGAGCCCCTGCTCAAGGCGACCGACATCGTGGCGGGGTACCTGCCCGGCGTGAACATCCTGAACGGGTGCAACCTCGAGGTGGCCAAGGGCGAGCTCGTCGGCATCATCGGCCCGAACGGAGCCGGTAAGTCGACGCTGCTCAAGTCCCTGTTCGGTCTGGTGAACGTGCGCTCCGGCTCCGTCACCCTTGCCGGCCAGGACATCACGAACCAGAAGGCCAACACGCTCGTCTCGCAGGGTGTGGGCTTCGTGCCGCAGAACAACAACGTGTTCCCCTCGCTCACCGTCGAGGAGAACATGCGCATGGGCGTGTACCTGCGGCCCAAGACGTTCGACGAGCGGTTCGAGTTCATCACCGACCTGTTCCCCACGCTGGGCGAGCGGCGCGGGCAGCGGGCGGGCGCCATGTCGGGTGGTGAGCGCCAGATGGTCGCGATGGCCCGTGCGCTCATGATGAACCCGTCGGTGCTGCTGCTCGACGAGCCGTCCGCCGGCCTGTCGCCGGTGCGTCAGGACGAGACGTTCCTGCGCACCCGCATGATCAACAAGGCGGGCGTGTCCGTCGTGATGGTGGAGCAGAACGCGCGGCGCTGCCTGCAGATCTGCGACCGCGGCTACGTGCTCGACCAGGGCAAGGACGCGCACACCGGGACCGGCCGGGAGCTCCAGGCCGACCCCAAGGTGATCTCGCTGTACCTGGGCACCCTGGCGGAGGACGTCGACAAGGCCTCCTGACCCGCGACGAGAACGTGCCTGGTCTCGACGGGCTCGACCACCGGTGATCGATACCGGTGGTCGAGCCCGTCGAGACCCGGGACGTTGTGTCTCCGGGCGGGCGGGGTATGGGCGGGGGCAGCAGTTGGCCGCTGA
>NZ_JBFAKY010000071.1:0-8592 GCF_040656015.1 Promicromonospora sp. NPDC050249
ATCTGGCCTTGAGTTGGGTCGGTTGATCGACCGATCTCAAGGCAACCGACCGAAGTGATCTGCGCGCGACCGGGCCAGGACGGGCTAGAGCGGCGTCGGGTTCCGGATCGCCGCGTCGATCCGCGCGAGCACCGCCCGGGACCGCTCCAGCTCGGACCGGTACCGCTCGGGCAGGTCGGCGGCGAGCCGACGGCGCATGTCGACCGCCTCCCGCGCGTGCCCCAGCGCGGCCACGTTGTCGCCGACCGCACTCATCGCGCTGGCCAGGTTGGAGAGCGCGAGCGCCAGGTCGGGCCGGTGCTTGTCCGGGTTCTCGAGGACGAGCTGGCGGCGCATCATCACTGCCTCCCGCATCGGCGGCAGCGCGTCGGCGGCCCGGTCGAGGTCGAGCAGGGTGGCCCCGAGGTTCGCGAGCGCCTCCGCGAGACCCGTGCGGTACTTCTCCGGCTGTTCCCGCACGAGCCGACGCAGCATGTCGACCGCCTCCTGCGTGGGCGGCAGCGCCTCGTCGAACCGGCCCAGGTCGGCGTACCGCACGCCCAGGTTGGACAGGGACTGCGCGAGGTACTTGAGGGACCGGGCGTTCCCGCCGGCCAGGCCGCGGCGGATACCCACCGCCTCCTCCTCCAGCAGCACGGCCTCGTCGTACCTGCCGCGCCGGGCCAGGGTGACGCCGAGGTTCGACAACGAGTGCGCGAGGTAGTGCAGGTACCGGTCGGGGTGCTCGGCGGCGAGGTCGCGCCGGATCTCCAGCGCCTCCCGCTCCAGCCGGAGCGACTCGTCGGCGCGGCCGGTGGTCGAGTACAGCGCACCGAGTGCCGAGAGCGCGCCTGCGAGGTCGGGGCGGGTCCCGCGCGCGTTCTCCTTGGCGAGGCGGCGCTGGAGCTCCAGCGCCTCGACGAGCACGACGCCCGCCTCCTCGTACCGCCCGAGGGCCTCAAGGGTGGTGCCGAGCTGGCCGAGCGACCAGGCCAGCTCCCCGAGGTGCTCGGGACGGGCGGCGGCGAGCCTGCGGCGGATCGCCACCGCCTCTGCGTTCGCGGGCAGCGCGTCCTCCGGCCGCCCGCTCTCGGTGAGGGCCTCGAAGTTGCCCAGCACCGCGGCGACCCGTGGCTCGTACTGGACCGGGTCGCCCTCCGCGAGGCGGCGGTAGATCTCGAGCGACGCGCGCTGCGCCACCTCGATCTCTCCGACCCGGCCGAGCTCCGTGTAGGACACCCCCGCGTTCAGGAGGGCGCGCGCGTGCTCGGCGTCCGCCCACAACCCGTCGCCCGGCGGGAACTGGCGGCACAGGGTGATCACCTCCTCCTGCGCGGCGAGGGCGTCACCGTGCCTGCCCACCGCCAGGTAACCCGTCCCGAGGTTGTTCAGGGCCGTGCACAGCGCCGGCCGGTACCGGTTCTCGTCGCCCCAGGCGAGGCCGCGCCACAGGCCCGCAGCCTCCTGCAGCACGCCGATCGCGACGTCGGGCTCGCCCTCGGCGATCAGCACCATGCCCAGGTCGGTCAACGCCTCACCGTGCTCGGCGTCGCTGCCGGTCGCCCGGGCGAGGTCCGCCACCCGGTGCGTGAGACGGTCGAGCACCGGCACGGCCAGGGGGCTCGACGAGCGCGGCAGCCGGCGGGAGGCCCGCATCAGCGCGGGCAGGTCCGCCGCCCGTCCGGCAGGCAGGGCGGACGCAGCGGCCTCGACGAGCTCGTGGGTGACGTCGCGCTCGGCGACCGGCCGGTCGAGACCCATCTCGGTCGCGAACGCGAGCACCGCGAACGCCTCGCCCGGCGCCAGGTCGCGCGTGCAGGCGGCGGTGAGCTCCTCCGACGCCGCCAGGGTGCGCGAGACGAGCAGCTCCGCCAGCCGCGGGACGGTCGGCAGGTGCGCACGGACCCATGCCACGGCGTCCGTCGTCCGGCCCGCTGCGGGCTCCGCGCCGGCCCGGCGCAGCGCCGCGCGGATCCCCTCGTCCGTGGGGTCGCCGAGCAGCGTCGCCACGGCCAGTGCCGCCTCGGCGGTGCCCGGGGCGAACCCCGCATCGGCGTCCGAACCCGCCCACCGGGCGCGTTCGTGGTCGAGCACCAGGTCGAGCGCGCCCGCCGGGTCGACGACGTCGCCGCCCCCGTCGAGCACCGTCGCCAGCGCGGCCGCGTGCAGGTCCAGCGCACGCACCTGCTGGTCGGGCTCCGCCTGGAACCGCAGCCGCGGTACCGGGCGGCCCAATGCCCTGGCGAAACGCGTGGCCGCCGCCTCGACGAGCGCGCGACAGTCGTCCGAACGCTCGATCTCCAGCCCGAGGGCGGGGTCGAAGGCGACGTCGAGGGTCCTGTCGAGGGCCGGCTCCAGGGCCATCTGGGTGACCGACGGCGTCCGGCCGGCCCACAACGGGCTGGTCCACCGCTCCCTGGGCCACCACTGCCCGCCGCTGCGGGCGGTGCACAGGACGCGCAGGCGCCCTCGCGACCGGGTGGACCCGATGGTGTCGAGCATCGCGGACAGTCCGGGCCGGGGCGCCGCGTCGTCGACGACCAGCAGGACGCGGCGGGTGCCCGAGGCCGCTGATACCGCGGCCGCCTCCGCACCCGGCGGCACGTGGACCACCGTCCATCCGGTGCGCCGCAGGCTCTTGCCGAGCTCCAGCGCTAGGCGCGTCTTGCCCACACCGCCGAGCCCGCACAGCAGCCGCAGCGCCACCGGTTCGCGCGACCGTACCCACGACCGCAGCTCCGCCAGCTCGCGCCCGCGGCCCATGAATGGCACCACCGCGCGCTCGGGCTCGAGGAGAGCGGCTGGGCACGTGCCCCGCGTCTCGTCGGGTCCGGGTCGGCTCATGGGGAGCCATCCAACAACATCTCTGTCCGCCTGACCAGCACGCCCGTGATACGCCAGTAAGCCGCACAGAACGGCGTCGTCGCAGGTCAGCGGCTTGGATGCGGCCACAGGACCGGGCACTGCACCGCATCATGAAAACTCCGGCGGCACGCCAGGGGAACGACGACGGCCCGCCGCCCCCGAAGGGGCGACGGGCCGTCGATCAGGCTCGGGTCAGTTACCCGTGAGCTTCTCACGGAGCGCGGCGAGCGCCTCGTCCGAAGCCAGCGTCCCGCCGACCTCCTCGACCGGAGCCGAGGAGTAGGTGGTGCTGCTGCTGCTGCCGCCGCCACCGCCGGCAGAGGCCGCGGCCGCGGGGGCCTCGACCGCCTCGGTGTCCGCGGTGAGCGCCTCGGCGACCTGCTTGCGGTGCGCGGTCCAGCGCTCGTGCGCCTTGGCGTACTCCGCCTCCCACGCCTCGCGCTGGGTCTCGAAGCCCTCGAGCCACTCGTTGGTCTCCGGGTCGAAGCCGTCCGGGTACTTGTAGTTCCCGGCGTCGTCGTACTCGGCGGCCATGCCGTACAGCGCGGGGTCGAAGTCCTCGGACTCCGGGTCCACACCCTCGTTGGCCTGCTTGAGCGACAGCGAGATGCGGCGACGCTCCAGGTCGATGTCGATGACCTTGACGAAGACCTCGGCACCGACGGTGACGACCTGCTCCGGCAACTCGACGTGGCGCACGGCCAGCTCCGAGATGTGGACCAGGCCCTCGATGCCGTCCTCGACGCGGACGAACGCACCGAACGGGACGAGCTTGGTGACCTTACCCGGCACGACCTGACCGATGGCGTGCGTACGGGCGAAGGTCTGCCACGGGTCCTCCTGCGTCGCCTTCAGCGACAGGGAGACACGCTCGCGGTCGAAGTCGACGTCGAGCACCTCGACCGTGACCTCCTGGCCGACCTCGACGACCTCGGACGGGTGGTCGATGTGCTTCCAGGACAGCTCCGAGACGTGCACCAGACCGTCGACGCCGCCGAGGTCCACGAACGCACCGAAGTTGACGATCGAGGAGACGACACCCGGGCGCACCTGGCCCTTCTGCAGCGTCTGCAGGAAGGTGGAGCGAACCTCGGACTGCGTCTGCTCGAGCCAGGCACGGCGCGACAGCACGACGTTGTTCCGGTTCTTGTCGAGCTCGATGATCTTGGCCTCGATCTCCTTGCCGACGTACGGCTGGAGGTCGCGGACGCGACGCATCTCCACGAGGGAGGCGGGGAGGAAGCCGCGCAGGCCGATGTCGAGGATGAGGCCGCCCTTGACAACCTCGATGACGGTGCCGGTGACGACGCCGTCCTCTTCCTTGATCTTCTCGATCGTGCCCCAGGCGCGCTCGTACTGTGCGCGCTTCTTGGACAGGATCAGGCGGCCTTCCTTGTCCTCCTTCTGGAGAACCAGGGCCTCGACGGCGTCACCGACGGAGACGACCTCGCCGGGGTCGACGTCGTGCTTGATCGAGAGCTCCCGGGACGGGATCACACCCTCGGTCTTGTAGCCGATGTCAAGAAGGACCTCGTCGCGGTCCACCTTGACGATCGTGCCTTCGACGATGTCCCCATCGTTGAAGTACTTGATGGTGGCGTCGATGGCAGCAAGGAAGTCCTCCTCGGTGCCGATGTCGTTGATGGCAACCTGAGGTGCGGACTTCGCGGGGGTGGAGATGGTCATTGAGTTCGATGCTCCGATGCGGACATGGCGTAGTAAGGACAGGGTCTGTTTGAGCTCTGGCTTGTGCCGTGCTCGTGAGGTACCGACGATCGCCAAAAGGCGCACGGCACCGCCAGCCATCCTAGTGGCGTCGCAGCGCCCCGGTCAACGCGAGCCAGGGCGCTGCGAGCCGTCGGTGCGAGCCCTCGGTTCGAGCCCTCAGAGCGCGAGCTCCAGGTCCTTGCCGGGGATCGCGTCGAGCAGGGCCCGCGTGTAGGCAGTGGCGGGCGAGTCGAAGACCGAGTCGACGGTTCCCTCCTCGACCACTCGCCCCTCCTGCATCACCAGCACCCGGTCGGCGATCTGCCGCACGACGGCGAGGTCGTGCGTGATGAACAGGTAGGTCAGCCCCAGCTCTTCCTGGAGGCCGGCGAGGAGCTGCAGGATCTGCGCCTGCACCACCACGTCGAGCGCCGAGACCGCCTCGTCGCAGACCACGAGCTCCGGCGACAGCGCGAGGGCGCGCGCGATCGCCACGCGCTGACGCTGTCCGCCGGACAGCTCGGAGGGGAACCGCTGCAGCTGGCCCTTGCTGAGCGCCACCTGGTCGGCGAGCTCCTCGACCCGGGCCCGGCGGGCCGCCGCGTCACCGTAGGAGTGCGCGCGCAGCGGCTCCTCGATCGCGCGGTACACCGAGTAGAGCGGGTCGAGCGACGAGTAGGGGTCCTGGAACACGGGCTGGACCCGGCGCCGGTAGGCGATCTGGTCCCGGTGGTTGCCCGCGCCCACGAGGCCGCCGTCGAACGTGATCGAACCCGTCGTCGGCTTCTCGATGTCCAGGATCATCCGGGCGAGCGTCGACTTGCCCGAACCCGACTCCCCCACGACGGCCACCGTGGAGCCGCGCGGGATGTCGAGGCTCACACCGTCGACCGCCGTGAAGTCCTTGGCGCGGGAGAACAGACCGTTGCCGCGGATGGAGAAGACCTTGCTCACGTCCTTGACGGACACGAGCACGTCGGCCTCCGCCGCACCGTCCGCTGCCACGTCCTCGCCGGGGGCCAGCAGGGCGTCGTCCAGCACGTCCTCGAGCCCGCGCTCGCGCGCGATCTCGATGCGCCGCGAGGCGAGCGACGGCGCGGCCGCCATGAGGCGCCTGGTGTACTCGTGCTGCGGGTCGGTGAGGACCTGGCGTGCGGGACCCTGCTCGACGATGTCGCCGCGGTACATGACCACGACGACGTCGGCGCGCTCGGCCGCCAGGCCGAGGTCGTGCGTGATGAGCAGCACAGCGGTGCCGAGCTCCTCGGTCAGCCCCGAGAGCTGGTCGAGGATGCCCCGCTGCACGGTCACGTCGAGCGCCGACGTCGGCTCGTCCGCCACCAGCAGCGCCGGGCGGCCCGACAGGCCCATGGCGATCAGCGCGCGCTGGCGCATGCCGCCGGAGAACTCGTGCGGGTACTGGCTCGCCCGGCGCCGGGCGTCGGGCAGGCCCACCTCGTCGAGCAGCTCGACCGTGCGGGCACGCGCGTCCCGGCGGCCGCGCAGGCCGTTGTCGATCAGGCCCTCGTCGATCTGCTGCCCGATCCGCATGATCGGGTCGAGGTTGGTCATCGGGTCCTGCGGCACGAGGCCCAGCTCGGTGCCGCGCAGCTGCGCCATGCGCTGCGGGCTGACCTTGCCCAGGTCCTCGTCCTTGAACCAGATGTGCCCCTCGGCCACCGAGCCGTTGCTCGCGAGCAGGCCGAGCACGGCCATCGCGAGGGTGGTCTTGCCGGAGCCCGACTCCCCCACGATCGCCACGGTCTGGCCGCGCCGGACGGTCAGGTTCGCGTTCGCGACGGCGCGTGCCGCGCCGTTCTCGGTGCGGAAGTCGACGCACAGGTCCTCGACACGCAGGACGACGTCGGCGGCCTCCGGAGCGGCCACAGCGCCGGACGCCGTGCCGGCCGCCGTGCCGGACGCGGCGGAGATCTTCTGCTCAGGGGTCTCGCTCATTTTCGGGTCCTGTTCCGGGGGTCGAGGGCCTCGCGCAGGCTCTCGCCCACGAGGGTGAAGCCGAGGGCCGTCACGGCGATGCAGATACCGGGGAGGATCGCCAGGCGCGGCGCGACCGCCAGCTCCTGCTGCGCGGCCGTCAGCATGCGGCCCCACTCGGCGGTGGAGGGCTCGCCGCCACCCAGGCCGAGGAAGGACAGCGCCGCGGCCTCGATCACCGCGGTGGCCAGGGTCAGCGTCGCCTGCACGATGACCGGACCGACGCTGTTGGGCAGCACGTGGCTCATGGTCACGGAGCGCCGGCTCAGGCCCAGCGCGGAAGCGGCAAGCACGTAGTCCTGGCCGCGCTGCGCGAGCATCGAGCCGCGCAGCAGGCGGGCGAAGATCGGGATCTGCACCACACCGATGGCGACGATGACCGACATCGAGGACTGGCCCGCGATCGCGGCGATCGAGACGGCCAGGAGCAGCGACGGCACGGACAGCATCAGGTCCACCAGGCGCATCGCGGCGAAGTCGACCCACTTGCCGAACCAGCCGGCGAGCAGACCGAGTGCCATGCCGCCGGCCAGGCCGAACAGCGTGGACAGGACGCCGACCAGGAGCGACGCACGGGCGCCCCAGATCAGCTTGCTCAGCACGTCGCCGCCGTAGCGGTCCAGGCCCAGCGGGTACTCGGCCGACGGCCCGGGGATCATCGTCGGGCGCACCTCGGCGCGGCCCGGCAGCTCGTGGGCCCCGTACGGAGCGATCAGCGGGGCGAGCAGCGCGATGAGCACGAACGCCGCGACGATCACGAACCCGGCGATCGCCACGGGGTTCTTGCGGAGCGTGCGCCAGGCACGCGCCCAGACACCCTCGCCGCCGTGGTCGGCACCGCCCGGCCCGTCGCCGTGGATGCTGGTGTGGAGCGGCTGGGCAGCCGCGCCGTCGGTCAGGGGGAGCTCGTTGGCACTCACTGCTGCCTCCTCAGCCTGGGGTCGATCAGCCCGTACGACACGTCGACGAACAGGTTCACGAGGGCGTACACGATCGCGATCATCAGGACGAAGCCCTGCATCACCGGGTAGTCGGCGTTGAACACCGCTTCCGCGAGGAACGAGCCGATGCCGCTGAACGCGAAGACCGTCTCGGTGAGCACCGCACCCGACAGCAGCAGGCCCACCTGCAGGCCGATGGTCGTCAGCACCGGGAGCATCGCGTTCTTCAGGATGTGCTCGCCGCGCAGCCGGGCGGGCTTGATGCCCTTCGCGCGGGCGGTGCGGACGTAGTCGGCGTTCTGCACCTCGGACACCGCGGCGCGGGTCATCCGCGCGACGATCGCCAGCGGGATGGTGCCGAGCGCGATGCCCGGCAGGATCAGGTGCACCAGCGCGTCCCATGCGGCGTCCCACTCACCGGTGAGCAGTCCGTCCAGCACGTAGAAGTTCGTCGGATGCGTCGCGATCATCGTCGGGTCCTGCCGCCCGGTGGAGGGGAACCAGCCCAGCTCCACGGCGAACAGGTACTTCAGGATGAAGGCGAGGAAGAACACCGGCACGGTGACGCCGATCAGCGACACGACGACCGACGAGTGGTCGATGATCGAGCCGGCCCGGCGAGCGGCGACGTAGCCGAGCGGGATGCCGATGCCGATCGCGATGATCAGTGCGACCACGGTCAGCTCGATCGTCGCGGGGAAGCGCGTGATGAACTCGTCCAGCACCGGGCGGCCGGTCCGCGTGGAGACACCGAAGTCACCCGTCAGCAGGCGGCCCAGGTACTTGAAGTACTGGATGTGCAACGGCTGGTCGAAGCCGTACAAGGTGTTGATGCGAGCGACGGCCTCGGGTGTGGCCCGCTCGCCCAGCAGGGCGGTCGCGGGGCCGCCGGGCAGCGCCCGGACCCACGCGAACAACAGCACCGACAGCCCTAGGAGCAGCGGTATCAGGAGCAGCAACCGCTGCACGATGAGGCGGAGCATACCTATCCTCAGGAAGATCCTCGAAAGTCACGGACAGCGGTCGGGGGGGGGGGGGGGGGGGGGCCCCCCCCCGCCCCCCCCCCCCCCACCCCCGGGGGCCCCCCGGGGGGGGTGGGGGTGGG
>NZ_JBFAKY010000072.1:0-8250 GCF_040656015.1 Promicromonospora sp. NPDC050249
GCGCGGCGCCCAGCTGCCGCTGGCCGTGCCGAGGGTGCCGCTGCTGACCACGACCATCGACACCGACTTCACGTTCTGGTTCTCGAGCAACAGCGCCCTTGAACCCAACTGCGCCATCGCCGACGTGCGGCCGGGCTCCGCCGAGATCTGGGCCGGGCTGCAGGCTCCGATCGTCGCGCAGGGCTGGATCGCCGGCGAGCTCGGGCTGCCCGTCTCCGCCGTGACGGTGCACGTCACGCAGGGCGGCGGGTCGTTCGGCCGCAAGCTGTTCCACGACGCGGCCTCAGAGGCCGCGCAGGCGTCCCGTGCGATGGGGGTGCCGGTCAAGCTGATGTGGCACCGCGCCGACGACTTCCGCCAGGGGCGCGTGCACCCGGCCTCCACCCACCGCATCCGCACGACGCTCCTGGGCGGCGAGGTGCTCACGTGGGAGCAGCGGCACACCTCGATCGGGACCGACTTCTCGCACGGGTTCGGTGAGATGCTCGTCTCGGTAGCGAGCAAGCTGCCGGTCGGCGACCTCTCGGTGGCCGAGACGATCTACGTACTCACCCAGTCAACGCACTACAGCTTCGGCGTCCAGACCAACCTGCTCTCCGAGGTCGACCGCCGGTTCAACACCGGCGCCATGCGGAACATCTACTCCCCGAACGTCGCCACGGCCCGTGAGCTCACGGTCGACCGGATCGGCAAGCGGCTGCGGCTGGACCCGCTCCAGGTGCGGCGCAGGTTCGCGCGTGACGAGCGGTCCCGCGCGGTCCTCGACGCCGTCGCCGAGGCCGGTGAGTGGGGACGCGCCCTGCCGTCCGGGGTGGCCCAGGGCATCGCGTTCCACGCCGAGTACCAGTCGGTCGCCGCCTGCCTGGTCGAGATCGACTGCCGCCCCGAGACCGTGCGGCGTGAGGTCAGGGACGGGCGCACGGGACCGCGCGTCACGCGCGTGACCACCGCCGTCGACGTCGGGCTCACGGTGAACCCGAAGGGGCTCGAGGCCCAGATGATCGGCGGCGTCATGGACGGGATCGCGATCATCCTGACGTCGTCGCTGCACCTGCGCGACGGCCACTTCCTCGAGGCGAGCTGGGACAACTACGCGTACACGCGGCAGTGGAACGTGCCGCCCGAGATGCGGGTGATCGTCATGGAGAACACGTCCGAGCAGCCGGGCGGCGCGGGCGAGCTCGCCGTCGCCTCGGCGGCGGCGGCCACCGCGACGGCGTACGCGCGGGCGACCGGGACGATGCCCACCGAGTTTCCCGTGAATCATCACGAGCCACTGCACTTCGAGGTGAAGCCGACGGTCCCGCCGGTGCCCGCCTCGCCGGTCGACGGCCTGCGCCGGACGTACTGAGCCGGCCTCGCCGACTTCCGAGATCTCCCGAGGAGACCCCATGCCTACCCGAACGTTCCTGGTCAACGGTGAGCGCGTCACCGTCGACGCCCCCGACGACGTCCGCGTCCTGTGGATCCTGCGCGACGTGCTCGGGATCACCGGCCCCAAGTACGGCTGCGGCATCAACGTCTGCAAGGCCTGCACGAGCCACATCAACGGCCGCGCGTTCAACCCCTGCGCTGTACCCGTCGGCGACCTCGGGCCCGACGACGAGGTGACCACCATCGAGGGCCTGCCCGGCACGGTCGGCGCGGTCGGCGACGAGCTGCACCCCATGCAGGAGGCGTGGCTGGAGCGCGACGTCGCCCAGTGCGGGTACTGCCAGCCCGGCCAGATCATGGCGGCGGTCGCGCTGGTGCGGAAGGTGCGCGAGGAAGGCCGCACCATCACGGAGGCCGACCTGGACGGCATCCGGAACATCTGCCGCTGCGGCACCTACCCGCGCATCCGTGAGGCGATCCGGGCGGGCGAGGCGAAGATGTAGGTTCACGGTTCACGGTTCAGGTTCATGGGGATCGAGCGACGGGAGGGCGCCACATGCGGGATCTGCTGCCGCAGCTGCTGGACTGGTGGCGCGCCGACGAGCGGGTCGCGGTCGCCACGGTCGTGCGCACGTTCCGCTCGGCGCCGCGCGAGCCCGGTGCCGCGATGGCCGTCGGGCCGGGCGGCGAGGTGATCGGCTCGGTGTCCGGGGGCTGCGTCGAGGGCGCGGTGTACGACCTGTGCCTGGAGGTCGCCGAGACCGGTCGCCCCGTCCTTGCGCGGTACGGCGTCTCCGACGAGTCCGCCTTCGCGGTGGGCCTGACCTGCGGCGGGACCATCGAGGTGTTCGTCGCCCCGCTCTCGCGCACCGCCTGGCCGGACTTCGAGTCCTTCGCCCAGCAGGTTCTGGGCACCTGCCCCACGCTGCCCGACGGCGGCCCGCGCACCTCGGGCGTCTGCCTCGCCACGGTCATCGCCACGGACGCGGGTGCGGACGGCGGCCCGGACGCGGACGCCGTCACCGGCCCGCTGGGCCGGCACCTCACGGTCGTGGCCGCGCAGCACCCGGCCGCGACCGATCCGCTCCTGGCTGCGGTTGCCGCCGACGCCGTCGGGCAGATCGCCGCCGGCACCTCCGCCGTGCGGGAGTACGGACCGCGCGGCGAGCGCACCGAGACCGGGACGCGCGTGTTCCTGCAGGTCTTCGCGCCGCGCCCGCGTCTGCTGGTGTTCGGTGCCATCGACTTCGCCGCGGCGATGGCGCGCGCCGGGCGGCTGCTCGGCTACCGCGTGACGGTGTGCGACGCACGGCCGATCTTCGCGACGTCGGCCCGCTTCCCGGAGGCCGACGACGTCGTCGTCGACTGGCCGCACCGCTATCTCGCCGCCGAGATCGAGGCGGGGCGGGTCACGGAGCACGACGCCGTGTGCGTGCTGACGCACGACCCGAAGTTCGACGTGCCGCTCCTGCGCACGGCCCTCACCGAGCTGCCGGCCGGGACCTACGTGGGCGCGATGGGCTCACGCCGGGCGCACGCGGAACGGGAGGCCCGGCTGATCGAGGACGGCGTCCCGCCCGAGGCCTTGGTGCGGCTACGCAGCCCGATCGGCCTGGACCTCGGCGCACGGACGCCGGACGAGACCGCCGTCTCGATAGCGGCCGAGATGATCGCCGCGAGGTCGGGCGCCTCGGCCCGGCCGCTGCGCGAGACGGACGGCCCGATCCACGGCTGAGATCCAGGTCCGGCCCGTGCTGAGCCGGTGGGCAGCGCGGCGGATCGCAAACGACCCCGAGCCCCCAGCCGGCTCTAGGCTGCGGGCATGCCAGCGCACGTACAGACCGTCGTCCCGCCCAAGCTCCGTTCCGGCGACACCCTCCGGGTGGTCGCACCCGCGAGGTCGCGAGCGATGATCATGGAGCACGACAACACCCGGTGGATCGACGAGCGGTTCGCCGCCATGGGCCTCACCCTCACGTTCGGCGAGCACGTCGACGAGGACGACCAGTTCCGCAGCAGCACCATCGAGCACCGGGTCGCTGACCTGCACGCCGCGTTCGCCGACCCGGACGTCGCCGGGATCCTCACCGTGATCGGCGGCTTCAACAGCAACGAGCTGCTGCCCCACCTCGACTTCGACCTGATCGCCGCCCACCCGAAGGTGTTCTGCGGGTACTCGGACATCACCGTCCTGCAGAACGCGATCCTCGCCCGCACCGGCCTGGTCACGTACTCGGGCCCGCACTGGTCGAGCTGGGGCATGCGCGACCACTTCGAGCCGACCGGGGACTGGTTCCGCGCAGCGGTCATGAGCGACGCCCCGATCGCCGTCGAACCCGCGCAGGCCTGGACCGACGACCTGTGGTTCGCCGACCAGGACGCCCGCACCCCCGTGCCGAACGAGGGCTGGTGGGCACTGCGCCCCGGGCAGGCCTCGGGCCGGATCGTCGGCGGCAACCTCGGCACGCTCAACCTGCTGCAGGGCACCGCATACATGCCGTCGCTCGAGGGCGCGCTCCTGTTCCTCGAGGACGACTTCGAGTCGGACGCCGCCCACGTCGCGCGCTGCCTCACCTCCCTGCTGCAGCTGCCCGACGCCGCCGGCGTCACCGGGCTGGTCGTCGGCCGGTTCCAGGCCAGCTCCGGCGTGACGCGTGAGGCAGTCGACGAGATCGTCGCCCGCCAGCCGGCCCTGCGCGGCAAGCCGGTGCTGGCCGGCGTGGACTTCGGGCACACGAGCCCGTTCATGACGTTCCCGGTCGGCGGCGAGGCGGAGCTGGTGGTCCCGGCGGGCGCCGAGGACACGACGAGCCTGACGATCACGCGCCACTGAGGCGTCGTCGTCCGCCGTCGGCGAACCCGGAAATTGAGTCGGGTCGACTCAGGTTGAGACTGACATCAATCCCGTCCGGAGGAGAACACCATGACCACCGTCCTGACCCGCTCACCGTTCACCCACACGTGGCTCCGCGACCCGTGGAGCCCGCAGTCCGCCGTCGCCCAGGGCCCCGTGCCCGCGGCCGACGTCTACCGCGAGGGTGAAGACCTCGTCGCCCGTCTCGACCTGCCGGGCGTCGACCCGGCCGCCGACATCACCGTCGAGGTCGAGGGCCGCAAGCTCGTCGTCCGCGGCGAGCGCAAGGACCAGCGCTCGGAGGAGTCCGAGGGCCGCCGCATCTCGGAGGTCCGTTTCGGCTCCTTCCGCCGCACGGTCACGCTGCCGAAGACCGTGGACGGCGACGCCGTCACCGCGTCCTACGACGCCGGCGTGCTGACGGTCACCGTCCCCGGCGTGTTCGCCGGCACGACGCCGCAGCGCATCGAGGTCACGACCGCCGCCTGATCACCTCAGCGGCCTCACCACGGCGCCCGACCGCACCCAGCGGCCGGGCGCCGTCCGCGTTCCCGGCCCGGTGCGGACGGCCGTGGGACGGCTCGGGGAAAACCCGTATGTGCCGATCTGACCGTTGTGCGGTACGGCCTGACGCCGCTACTTTTCGTGAGCACTGTTTCGTCACCACCCACGCATCGCCCGTGACACACCGGAGTGCACGCGCGACTGCCGCTGCTGTGCCTGTCGCGCGGTTCCGTGCGGCGGGAGAGACATGTTCGCGAAGGAGCGTTCGATGCGTAGCACGAGGCACCGCACCACCCGCACCGCCCTGACGGCGGTGGCAGCCCTGACCCTTGTCCTGTCGGCCTCGCTCGTCACCTCCGCCGCGGCGGCACCCCAGGCGCCCGACGGCGGGGCCGCGCCGGCGTCGGGCACCGCTGCCGCACAGGACGCCGCAGCCCTGGCCGCCGCCCTGACCTGGTCCGACGAGTTCAACGGCGCCGCGGGCAGCGCGCCCAACGGCGCCAACTGGAACTTCGAGACCGGCGCAGGCGGCTGGGGCAACAACGAGCTGCAGAACTACACGAACTCCCGGAACAACTCCGCCCTGGACGGCAACGGCAACCTGGTGATCACCGCCCGCCAGGAGGGCAGCGGCTACACCTCCGCCCGGCTGACGACCAAGGGCAAGGTGCAGCCGCAGTACGGCCGCCTGGAGGCGCGGATCAAGATCCCGCGCGGGCAGGGCATCTGGCCCGCGTTCTGGATGCTCGGCGGCCAGTTCCCTGGCACGCCGTGGCCGAGCTCGGGCGAGATCGACATCATGGAGAACATCGGCCGCGAGCCCAACCGGGTGCACGGCACGCTGCACGGCCCGGGCTACTCGGGCGCCAACCCGATCACCGGGTCGTACCAGCACCCGCAGAACTGGTCCTTCGCCGACGACTTCCACACCTTCGCGATCGACTGGAGCCCCAACTCGATCACCTGGCTCGTGGACGGGAACGCCTACCAGACGTTCACGCCGGCGAACACCGGCAGCAACCCGTGGGTCTTCAACCAGCCGTTCTTCTTCATCCTGAACGTCGCGGTCGGTGGCAACTGGCCCGGTTACCCCGACGGGAGCACGCAGTTCCCGCAGCAGATGGTCGTCGACTACGTGCGCGTGTACGACTCCACGGGCGGCGGAGGCAGCCGCACGGGCACGGTACGAGCGAGCAACGGCATCTGCCTCGACGTCGCGGGGGCCGCCACGGCGAACGGCACGCCCATCCAGCTCGCGAACTGCAACGGCAACGCGGCCCAGCAGTGGACGGTCGGCACGGACGGCACCGTCCGCGCGCTCGGCAAGTGCCTCGACGTGTCGGGCGGCGGCACCGCGGCGGGCACCGCCGTCCAGCTCTGGGACTGCAACGGCACCGGAGCCCAGCAGTGGGCCTCGACCAGCGGCACGCTGGCGCTGCGCAACCCGCAGTCGGGCCGCTGCCTGCAGCCGGTCGGCCGGGTGCAGACCGACGGCACCCGCACCGAGATAGCCAACTGCGACGGGAGCACCGTCCAGCGCTGGACGCTGCCGTAACCGAACCGGCGCGAGCGCCCGCGCCCGCTCCGTTGGTCGAGCCTGTCGAGACCCCTGACGCCGACAAGGGGTCTCGACAAGCTCGACCAACGGAAGAGGCTCGGCCAAAGGCGGGTCAGCTCGACCAACGGAGGCGGACCCGGTCGGCGACGGCTACGGCTGTCGCGCCAAGGCCGCGGCACCCACGACCGTCGCGTCGCCCCCGAGCACCGCACGCCGCACCTCGATCGGGTGTCCTGATACCGGTGGCTCCTCGCGCAGCCGGGTCAGGAGCGCAGGTTCCAGCAGGTCCCACGCGCGGGCGAGGCCGCCGCCGACCACCACGTGCCCGACGTCGAGCAGCGCCGCCAGCATCAGCACCGCCGAGCCGACGGCGTGCCCGGCGTCGGCGAGCACCCGGATCGCCGTCTCGTCGCCGGCGAGGGCCCGGGCCTCGACCTCCGAGGCCCCGACGTCCGCGCCATCGCCGAGCTCCGCGTACCGGCGGGCCACCGAACGGCCCGAGGCCAGCGTCTCCAGGTGCCCCCGCTGACCGCACGTGCAGCGCGCATCGCCGAACCCTGGCATGTGCCCGATCTCGCCCGCCGCCCCCGCGCCGCGGTACAGCGCGCCGTCCAGCCACAAGGCCCCGCCGACACCCGTGCCGAGCGCGATGCCCACCGCGGAGCGGACGCCCCGGACGGCACCCCACGTCGCCTCGCCCACGAGGAACGAGTCGACGTCGTTCGCGGCGACCACCCGCAGCCCCGTCCGCTTAGTGATCCCGTCCGTCAGGTTGGTGCCCACCCACCCGGTGAACGAGTCGCTCGCAGCGAGCACCTCTCCCGTCCCGGGGTCGACGACGCCCGCCGCGCCGACCCCGACGGCCGCCACCGGCACCCCCGCCGAGGCGACGGCGCGCGCGACCAGGTCCGCGGCGACGTCGAGCATCGCCTCACCGCCCGAGGGTGTCGGCGCGGTCGCCGAGGCGAGCACCGCACCACCGGGCGCGACGACGGCGGCGCGGATCTTGGTGCCGCCGATGTCGACGCCCGCTGTCGGGTCGCCGCTCATCGAGCGGTGCCCGCAACCGAGGCGAGCCGCTGCCTGGCCTCGCGCCGTTCACGCTGCGCGGCGGGGTCCGGCGTCGGCACGGAAGCCAGCAGCTCCGCCGTGTACAGCTCCTGTGGGGCGCTGAACACGTCAGCCGTCCTGCCGCTCTCGACGAGGCGGCCCGCCCGCAGCACCGCCACCCGGTCGGTGAGGTCGTGCACGACGCCGAGGTCGTGGCTGATGAAGAGGCAGCCGAACCCCAGCTCCGCGTGCAGGTCCTTGAGCACCTGCAGCACCTCTGCCTGCACCGAGACGTCGAGCGCGCTGGTGGGCTCGTCAGCGACCAGGAGGCGCGGCCGGAGCGCCAGCGCGCGCGCCAGCCCGATGCGCTGCCGCTGCCCGCCGGAGAACTCGTGCGGGTAGCGGCGCTCCGCCCCTACGGGGAGGCGCACCGCGTCCAGCAGCTCGCGGACGCGCGTCCGCCGCTCGGTGCCCGACAACCGCCGCCCGTCGCGGCCGTGGATGGCCAGCGGCTCCGCGATCGACTCGCCCACCAGCTTGCGCGGGTCGAGCGACGCGCCCGGGTCCTGGAACACGACGCCGACGTCGGCGAGCAGACGCCGTCGGGCCCGGCCCCTCGCCCTGGCGACCGAGGTGCCGAGCAGCAGCACCTCGCCCTCCGACGGCGTCAGCAGGCCCAGGCAGGCCCGGCCCGCCGTGGACTTGCCCGATCCGGACTCGCCGACCAGGCCCAGCATCTCGCCCGCGTGCACCCTCAGGTCGAGTCCCTCCACCGCGCGCACGTGCCGCCCCTGGACGCGGTAGTCGAGACTCACGCCACGCAGATCGAGGACCACCTCTCTGGATGTCCGCGAAGCAGAGCGTGTGTCCAGGTCCCCCTGGCCTCGCCGGGGAGGCCGGGGCACACCCG
>NZ_JBFAKY010000073.1:0-7419 GCF_040656015.1 Promicromonospora sp. NPDC050249
CTGTCCTGCTTGCGCACGGGTCGACCCGTGCGGAAGCAGGACAGGCGCTCTACTTCGCGGCAGTGGGCTGCTGCGTGCCCGCGCCCAGGAGGCGGTCGTACTCCGCCATGGCCGTCGCGACGGCGGTCTGGGCCCAGAACCGGTGGTACGTGAACCGCGGGACGTCGCCGCCGTCCAGGTACTCCCGGACCTCTGCGAACATCGGGTCGTCCGCGTAGAACGACCGGAGGTCCAGGAACGAGACGCCGGACGAGACCTTGTCGCCGTTCGGGTTGGTGCCCGTCCAGCCGCCCGGCACGTAGACGCCGTTGCCGCCGGGCTGGTACTCGTCGTCGAACCGCGCGAAGTCGGCACGGGACTCGACGGTGCCGATGCCCTTCTCGTCGCTGTTCTGCTCCCACATGGCGTCGAGCAGCGCCTTGGCGGTGTCGGCCGCATGCTGGTCACCCGAGGCGGCGGCGTAGTAGATGAGCGCGCGGGCGATGGCGCCGGCCACGCCGACGTCCTGCCCATGGGACGTGACCTCGACGTGCAGACCCGTGTTGGCCCCCGGACCGCCCGGGTTCCAGCTGTCCGGTGCGCCGCTCCACGAGAGCTCGGACGGCACCAGCCACGAGTCGGCCGTCACGGTGATCTCGTCGAGCACCCAGGGCACCCACCTGTCGAGGATGGACTGCGCGCGCTCGTCGCCCGTCTGGTGGTACAGCTGCGCGATCCGCTCCACGGCCCAGCCCTGTACGCCGAACCACTGGGTCGACGGCGGGTCGTGGTGGACCGGCGCCGCGTCGAACGCCATCCCGTAGAACGTCGGCGTGCCCGCAGGGTGCGAGCCGTAGGCCCCGTCCACGCTGTTGGTCGCGCCGCCCGCGATGCCACCCCCCGCGGACTGCAGCCACCGGAAGAACTCGAGCTGCCGGTCCATGCTGGTCGACCAGTCGTCCCGGGCGCTGGGGGAGGCGGGCACGAGGTCGGCGTCGGTGGACAGGGCGTAGGCCGCGAGCGGGTTCTGGTAGCCGAAGTGCGCGTGCGACGAGCCGATGCGCCACGCCCACGGGCCGCTCGTGTCCAGGGCGCCGCCCCACGCGTAGTACCAGGACAGCAGGTAGTGCGCAGAGCCGCGGCCGGAGCCCGCTCCGTGCCCCGTCGACTCGCAGCCGATCTGCTTGAAGTACTTGTCGAACAGCGAGTAGCGCAGGTAGTCGCCCATCTTGGACGCCTTGTACACCGTGCCGGAGATCTCGCCGCCCGCGCCCTGCTCGTTCGCGAACTGCTTGGCCCAGTACACGGCCTCGACGGCGCGGGCGTCGGCGTCGGGCGCGTTGGTGTACTTCCACTGGCGGGCGTAGCTCGCGTCGCCCGTGAACAGGTCGAGGTACCCGTTCGGGCCGCCGTAGGAGAAGTCGTCGATGGCGGGCTGCGGGATGGTCTCCCAGACCGACTCCTGCGGGCCGCGCTGGAACGTGTTGATGTACGACGTGCCCTCGTAGTCCGGGCCCAGCAGCTCGGAGGAGCCGGGCGCCGCGCCGAAGCCGTACACGTTGTCGACGTCGGCCAGCCAGTGCATGCCGTAGACCTCGCTGGTGCCGTAGGTCTGGCGGAGCTCCGCGCCGATCGGGTCCTGCCCGACGTCGACGCCCGAGTCGAGCTGTGCGGGGTAGGCGCTCGGGTGGTCGTGCTCGGGTGCGTACGTGGCGGGCGACGCCGGGTTGTACGCGCCGTTGGTCGGCTGGTTCTCCGTGGTCGGGATCATGTACGCCTCGAGCGTGTCCCATGCGTTGTTGAACGGGCCCCAGTCGCCGGTGACCTGACCGTACGACGCCTCCAGCCAGAGCCAGAAGCTGTACGCCTCCGACGTCGTCTCGTGGCCGTAGTCGGGCGCCTCCACCAGGAGGGTCTCGGCCGAGTGGTAGGGGATGCCCTGCGCGGAGAAGTAGCCGTTGGCGGGGTCGTGCATCTTCGCGTACATGGCCAGGAACCGGTCGGCGTACTTCCCGGTGACCGCACGGGGGTTCATGGCGGGGCCTCCGATGCGTGCGTCGTCGAGCGGCGCTCGCGGCGGGAGCGCTCTTCCGACGGTCGGCGCACCGGGTCCGCACTGGCAACGGACTTAACTGATTCACACCGGCGGGTGCATCATGGGTGCCGCAGCGCATGCCACCGGGTGTGTGGGTGGCCGAGGAGACGTGATGACCAAGAGCGCCGTAGTCGTCGGGGCGGGGATCGCGGGGCTGACAGCGGCGAACGCGCTGCTGCGCTGCGGCTGGGACGTCCAGGTGCTGGAGCGTTCGCCCCAGGCGCGCACCACCGGCGCGGGTATCGTCCTGCTCGCCAACGGGTTGCGCGGCCTGGATGCCGCCGGAGTCGGCGACGCGGTGCGCGCGGTGGGGGAGCGCACCTATCCCGGCACGCTCAGGGACGGCGCGGGCCGCACCCTGGTGCACGTCTCGCCGGAGCAGATCGCGGCACGGTTCGGCACCGTTGCCATCGCGTTCCACCGGCCGAGCCTGCAGGAGGCGCTGCTCGGCGGGCTCGGCGACGTGGCCGTCACCTACGGCGCGTCCGCCGTCGCGGTCGACCCGGGCGACTCCGATCGGCCTGCGACGGTCACCCTCGAGGACGGCTCCACCCTGAGCGCGGACCTCGTGGTCGCGGCCGACGGCATCCGGTCGCGCCTGCGGGGCGCGATCGCTCCCGACGCCGCTGAGCCCGTCTACGTCGGGTCGACCACGTGGCTCGCGGTGCTCGACAACCCGGGGGTCACCGAGATGTCCCAGACCTGGGGCACGGGTGGTGAGTTCGGTCTGATCACGCTCGGCGACGGGCGGCTGTACTGGTACGGGACCCAGGTCGGCCCGGTGGACCGGCCGACGGGCGACCCCGCCGTCGACCTGGCCGCCGCCCGCGCCGCGTTCGCCGACTGGCACGACCCCATCCCCGCGGTCCTGGCCGCCACCCGGCCCGAGCAGGTGCAGCAGCTCGACCTCTACGGGTTCCCCGAGCCGATCCCGCGCATGGCCGGCGGCCGGGTAGCGCTGGTGGGCGACGCCGCGCACGCCATGCCGCCGAACGTGGGCCAGGGCGGCGGACAGGGCATCGAGGACGCGGTGGTGCTGGCGGCGTCGGTCTCGGGCTCGGACTCCGTCGTCGAGGGCCTCGCGGACTACGACCGGGTGCGTCGGCCGCGCACCGCGGGCGTGCTGCGCTCCGCGTGGGCGAGCGCGCGGTTCGGCGAGCAGCTGCGCAACCCGGCGCTCGTCGGGCTGCGCAACGCGGCGCTCAGCGTCGTCCCGGCGCGGCTGATGCTCGACGGCATGGCGCGGTTGGCGAGCTGGACGCCGCCTGTGCTGCCGACGGTGCGCTGAGGTCGCAGAGCCGCAGGCTCACCGCACGCGCGTGGTGAGCACGACGCGGGTCGTACCGGCGATCAGCACCGCCGCGCCGATCATGTGCAGCCCGACCAGCAGCTCCGGCAGGTCGGTGAAGTACTGCACGTACCCGATCAGGCCCTGTGCCAGCGTGATCCCGAGGAGGATGAGGGCGGCGCGCCGCACCGCCGTCGGCCCGCCGCGCACCGACACCAGGTAGGCGACCAGCGCCAGCAGGAACGCCCACACCGCCGCGGCGTGCCACTTGGTCAGCAGCGCCGGGTCGATGGCGATGCGGTAGCCCACCTCGGCGTCGCCGCTGTGCGGGCCGGCGCCCGTGGTGAGGACGCCGAGCACGACGACGACGGCGGTCAGCCCGGCCAGCGTCCAGGCCAGGGCGCGCACGCGCGGCCCGACCACCAGCGTCGGGGCGCTGTCGCCCTCGCCGTGCCGGTGCAGCACGTACAGCGACGCGGCCACGAGCCCCGCCGAGACGCCGAAGTGCAGCGAGACCCAGCCGGGGTGCAGGTGCAGGAGCACCACGACGCCGCCGATCAGGGCCTGCATCAGCACGCCGACGATCGGCACCAGGCCGAGCACGCGGTAGGACGTGGAACGCTTGAGGTCCGTGCAGACCGCGACCGCGAGCAGCACCGCGATGACCCCCAGCACGCCGGTCAGCGTGCGGTTCCCGAACTCGATGTACGGGTGCAGGGTCGTGGCCTCGTGGAACTGCGGGGTGAAGGATCCGGGCTCGCACTGCGGCCACGTGGAGCAGCCCAGGCCCGACTCGGTCAGGCGCACGGCGCCGCCGGTCCCGATGATGCCGATCTGGCCCACCAGGTTCGCGAGGAGGATTGCGCGGGTCCAGTGGCGGAAGCGGTCGACACGTTCGGCGAGCGCGGCGAACCAGGAGGTGGGGGCGGCGGTTGCGGTCACCCCCCAACGCTATCGGCCGACGACGGTGTCGCCTCCCGCACGAGTCCCGGAATCGCTGTGATCCTGACCCGACGAGCTGTCAGGAACACCACCGCCGCCCGCATGACGCGCACGGACGCGTCAGACGCCCCGACCACCGGAGTGATCGGGGCGTCAGACGTCTACGAGGCCGGCTGGATCGTCAGAGACCGGTGACGTTCAGCAGCCGGTTGGGCGAACCGTTGCCCGGGTTGGTCACGACGCCCGTCGTGGCGGCGTTGTTCAGCGTCGTGCCGACCTGGGCCGGCGTGGCGCCCGGGTTGGCGCTGAGCACGAGGGCCGCGGCGCCCGCGACGTGCGGCGTGGCCATCGAGGTCCCGCTGATGGTGTTGGTGGCGGTGGGGCTGTTGTACCAGGCCGACGTGATGCCGGAACCCGGCGCGAAGATGTCCAGGCAGGTGCCGATGTTCGAGTACGAGGCACGGGCGTCCGTGTTCGTGGTGGCACCGACCGTGATCGCCGTCGGGGTGGAGGCGGGCGAACGGGTGCAGGCGTTGGTGGCGGTCTCGTTGCCTGCGGCCACCGCGTAGGTGACACCGTCCGCGACGGACCTGGTGACGGCGTCGTTCAGGGCCTGCGAGAACCCGCCGCCGAGCGACATGTTGGCCACGGCCGGCTGGCCGGCGGCGTGGTCGGCGGTCACCCAGTCGATGCCCGCGATGACGCCGGCGGTGGTGCCGCCCCCGCTGCAGTCGAGCACGCGGACCGCGACGAGCGTGACGTTCTTGGCCACGCCGTAGGACGTTCCGCCCACGGTGCCCGCGACGTGCGTGCCGTGGCCCTGGCAGTCGGTGGCGTTGTTGTCGTTGCTCACGGTGTCCCTGCCGTGGATCGCGCGGCCGCCGAAGTCCTGGTGGGTGGTCAGGATGCCCGTGTCGATGATGTACGCCTTCACACCGGCGCCCGTGCTCGTGTAGGTGTACGAGTTGTTGAGCGGCAGCGCCCGCTGGTCGATGCGGTCCAGACCCCAGGAGGGCACCGGCGTCTGGGTGGCGGTCGCCGTCACCACCTGGTTCTGCTCGACGTACGCGACCGACGGGTCGGCCTCGAGCTGCTTGGCGTCGGCCGCGGACATCGTCGCCGAGAACCCGCGCACGGCGTTGGTGTACGAGCGGTCCACCTTGCCGCCGTACTCCCGCACGAGGCTGCTGGCCGCGCTCCTGACCTGCGTCCTGGCCACGTCGTCCTTGTTGAGCACGACGATGTACGAGTCCTCGACCGCCGCGCCGGCGACAAGCGCGGGCGCCTGCTCCAACGGCGTCGACGCCATCGCCGCTGCGGCCGGTGCCGCTGCGAGGAGGATTGCGATACCGGTGCCGGCGATCAGCCGACGGCGGTTGCTGTGCATGGTCACGTTGCCCCCCTGGGGTATGTAGGTGAGGTGACCCTAAATCGGTAATTTCATCCCGCATACCTCGCAAAAGGGTCATACTTTTCACCTATGGGGGCTTGGGTAGATCTTGACCTGGCCGGAGGTGTGCCAGGCCCTCAGGTCGTCTTCGGTGGCCTGAGGGTCTGGCACGTTGCGGCAGTGGAGGGGTCTCAGAGACCGCTGACGTTCAGCAGCAGGTTGGGCGAGCCGGTGCCCGGGTCGGTGACGACGTCCGGCAGGGCCGCACCCGTCAGGGCGTCGCCGACCTCGGCGGGCGTGGCGGCGGGGTTGCCGCCCAGCACGAGGGCCGCGGCGCCCGCGACGTGCGGCGTGGCCATCGAGGTGCCGCTGATGGTGTTCGTCGCCGTGGTGTCGGTGTACCAGGCCGACGTGATGTCGGTGCCCGGCGCGAAGATGTCCACGCAGCTGCCGACGTTCGAGTACACGGCGCGGGCGTCCGTGTCCTCGGAGGCGCCCACGGTCAGAGCCTCGGGGGTGGAGCCGGGCGAGCCGTCGCAGGCGTCCGCCCCGCTGTCGTTGCCCGCGGCGAGGGCGAAGGTGACGCCGTCCGCGACGGCCGCGGACACCGCGTCGTTCACCGCCTGCGAGAAGCCGCCACCGAGCGACATGTTGGCTACCGCCGGCTCGCCGGCGGCGTGGTCGGCGGTCACCCAGTCGATGCCGGCGATGACGCCGTCGAAGCTGCCCGAGCCGCCGCAGTCGAGCACGCGGACCGCCACGAGCGAGACATCCTTGGCGACGCCGTACTCCGTGCCGCCGACGGTGCCTGCCACGTGCGTGCCGTGCCCGGCGCAGTCGGTGGCGTCGTCGTCGCCGTCGACCGTGTCGATGCCGCTCACGGCGCGGCCACCGAAGTCCTCGTGGGTCGTCAGGATGCCCGTGTCGACGATGTATGCCGTCACTCCCGTGCCGGAGCTGCCGTAGGTGTACGAGTCGTCGAGCGGGAGCCCCGCCTGGTCGATGCGGTCCAGGCCCCAGGACGGGACCGGCGACTGCGTGTCGGTCGCCGTCATCACACGGTTCTGCTCCACGTACGCGACGGACGGGTCGGCCTCGAGCTTCTTTGCCTGGCCGGGCGACATCGACGCGGAGAAGCCGCGCACCGCGTTCGTGTACGAGTGGCGGACCTCGCCGCCGTACTTCTGCACGAGACCACTGGCCGTGCTCCTGACCTCGGACCTGGCGGCGTCGCCGTCCTTCAGCACGACGATGTACGAGTCCTCGATCAGTGCGCCCGCGACGGGCGCCGGTGCCGTGTCGGGCGATGAGGCGGGTGATGTGGCGGGTGCTGCGTCGTGCGCCGACGGCGTCATTGCCGCGGCGGCCGGGGCTACCGCGAGCGCGAGCGCGATGCCCGCACCGGCGATCAGCCGACGGCGGTTGTTGTGGGTGGAAGTCACGTTGCCTCCTGGGGGAGCGTAGGTGAAATGGACCCTAAAGGCGCAGATTTCACCCGCCAACCTCACGAATTGGTCATACCTCCGGCGTATGGGCCTCGGGTAGGTACTTACCCGAACAGGGGCAGCCCACAAGTTCGGTCGCTTGGTGAGTCGTCGCCGTGACTTCGGTCGGTTGCGCTGAGGGGGGGTTAAAGTTGTTTGAAAAAACCAAACAAACCGAAAACCCCCCAAAAAGGCCTTGCGGGCGGGGCGGTGGGACACAAATGGGGGGGGCGCCGGGGGA
>NZ_JBFAKY010000074.1:0-5757 GCF_040656015.1 Promicromonospora sp. NPDC050249
CGGGGGGTGTTTAAACCCGGGTGTTGGTTTTTCCTTTGCTTCCACTTTACAACCCCCCCCCAACACACTCCGGATTACTGGTGTTGCCCCCGGGCCCCGAAGTTGTCCACAGGCGCGGTCTGCCTGCCCCGCACGCGTCCGCCGAACGGGGCACGATCGGTCCCGTGAATCGTGAAGGTGCTCAGCTGGATGTCGCTCAGCTCGTGAAGGACGCTCGGTACGCCGCCCGGCTGTCCCAGACCGCTCTGGCCGCTCGCGCCGGCGTCTCGCGGGGCACCGTCGCCGCGGTCGAGACCGGCGCGCGCTCGCGGTCGTTGGACATGCTGACCGGGCTGCTGGCCGCGGCGGGCAAGCAGATGAAGATCGAGCTCGAGCCGCTCGACGACGACATCCGCCAGGCTCTCCTGACCAGCGCCGGCGACACGAGCGCCGCGGACGACCTGAGCATGACCGTGTCGCTGATGGAAGGGCTGGTGAACCTCGAGTACCGCTTTGAAGGGCTGGCGGCCGCAGCGGTGCTCGGGGCGCCGATCCCGCTGACCGATCCCGTCGACCTCGCGCTGCCCGAGGGCCATGAGGCGGTGTCGTGGCTGGCAGGGCTGCTCTGCACCGGAGCAGCGGCGGTGACCCCGATGGGCAGGACGTACCCGCTGGGCGGCGTCAGGAGTCCGGAAGGGGTCGCTCGGCTCGTCGAGCTGGGCGAGGGCGGGCAGTTCCTCCTCGAGATCTGGCTCCGCACGTTCCTGGTGCGCTTCGTGCCGGCCGAGAGCACTCGGCGCGCGGTCCTCGTCGTCGGGGAGCACGCGCCGCTCCGTGTCCAGCCCCTGCACGAGATCGAGACGACGGACAAGGAAGCCGCGCGTGTCCTGCGCCTGCTGAGGGAGCAGGCACAGGACGCGCGCGGCTGACCGACAACCCGCGCCGCTGGTCGGGCCTGTCGAGGCCCGAGCCTCAGGCTCCGACGAGGTGGCCGGCCAGGTAGCCGACGACCTTGTCCAGCGCCACGCGCTCCTGCTCCATGGAGTCGCGGTGCCGGATCGTGACCGCCTGGTCGTCCAGCGTGTCGAAGTCGACCGTGATGCAGAACGGCGTACCGATCTCGTCCTGGCGGCGGTAGCGCTTGCCGATGGCCTGCGTCACGTCGTAGTCGACGTTCCAGTACTTGCGCAGCTCGGCGGCCAGGGCCTCCGACGTCGGGAGCAGGTCCGCCGTCTTGGACAGCGGCAGCACCGCTGCCTTGACGGGCGCCAGGCGCGGGTCGAGGCGCAGCACGGTGCGCTTGTCGACGCCGCCCTTGGTGTTGGGCGCCTCGTCCTCTGCGTACGCCTCCACGAGGAAGGCCATGAGGGACCGGGTGAGGCCCGCGGCCGGCTCGATGACGTACGGGTAGTACTTCTCGTTCGTGACCGGGTCGCGGTACGCGAGGTCCTTGCCTGAGCTCTCCGTGTGGGTCTTCAGGTCGAAGTCCGTACGGTTCGCGATGCCCTCGAGCTCACCCCACTCGCTGCCCTGGAAGCCGAAGCGGTACTCGATGTCCACCGTGCGGGTCGAGTAGTGCGACAGCTTGTCCTTGGGGTGCTCGAAGTGGCGCAGGTTGTCGGCCGAGATGCCGAGGTCGGTGTACCAGGCGGTGCGCTGGTCGATCCAGTACTGGTGCCACTCCTCGTCCTCGCCCGGCTTGACGAAGAACTCCATCTCCATCTGCTCGAACTCCCGCGTGCGGAAGATGAAGTTGCCCGGCGTGATCTCGTTGCGGAACGACTTGCCGATCTGGCCGATGCCGAACGGCGGCTTCTTGCGCGCCGCGGCGGCGACGTTGGCGAAGTTCACGAAGATGCCCTGCGCTGTCTCGGGGCGCAGGTAGTGCAGGCCGGACTCGTCCTCGACCGGGCCGAGGTACGTCTTCAGCATCATGTTGAAGTCGCGCGGCTCGGTCCACTGGCCGCGGGTACCGCAGTTCACGCACACCAGGTCCGTCAGCGGCACGGAGTCCGGGTCGTCGATGCCCTTCTTCTCCGCGTGCGCCTCCTGCATCTGGTCCACGCGGTAGCGCTTGTGGCACGAGAGGCACTCGGTGAGGGGGTCGGTGAACACGCCGACGTGGCCGGAGGCGACCCACACCTGGCGGGGCAGGATGACCGACGAGTCGAGGCCGACGATGTCGTCACGGCTCGTGACGGTCGAACGCCACCACTGGCGCTTGATGTTCTCCTTGAGCTCCACACCGAGGGGGCCGTAGTCCCACGCAGAGCGCGTTCCACCGTAGATCTCACCCGACGGGAAGACGAAACCTCGTCGCTTCGCGAGCGAGACGACGGCGTCGAGCTTGGCGGTCTGCGCAGAGCGCACTGACTTGTCGGACACGAGGGTCTCTCCAGGGGAACAGGCGGTAAACAATGTCCGCCCAGCCTACCGTCCGGGCAGGTTGAGGCCTGCGCGAATAACCCAGTGACCGACCTCTCGCCACCGATCTTTGACAACCGTTCTCAACAGGCGTGAGAATCGTTCTCATGATAAAGACTCGCGCCGCCGGCGCTGCCCTCGCCGGCCTCGCTCTCGTCGCCACGGCGACCCTCGCGGGCTGTTCGACGCAGAACACAGGTGGTTCCTCCGGCGAGTCCGACGGCGTCACCGTACTCGCCTCGTTCTACCCGCTCCAGTACGTGGCGCAGCAGATCGGCGGCGACCTGGTCACCGTCGACAACCTCACGCCCCCGGCCGCCGAGCCGCACGACCTCGAGCTGTCCCCGGCGCAGGTCCGGGAGGTCGGCACGGCCGACCTGGTGGTCTACCTGTCCGGCTTCCAGACCGCCGTCGACGAGGCCATCGAGACCCGTGCGCCCGAGCACGTGGTCGACGCCGCCGACGCTGCCGGCCTCGTCGAGCACGCCGAGGAGGCCGAGGAGGAGCACGCAGGCGAGACCGAGGAGGAGCACGCCGAGCACGCCGAGGAGGGCGACGAGCACGGCCACGGCACCACCGACCCGCACTTCTGGCTGGACCCGAGCAAGCTCGCCACCGTCGGCCAGGCCGTCGCGGACGAGCTGGCAGCGGTGGACCCGGAGCACGCCGACGAGTTCGCCGCCGGGGCCCAGCGCCTCGGCCAGCAGCTCGACGAGCTGGACCAGGAGTTCGCGGACGGCCTGGCCGCCTGCCAGGGCGCCACGCTCGTGACGAGCCACGCCGCGTTCGGCTACCTCGCCGACCGGTACGCGCTGGAGCAGGTGGGCATCTCCGAGCTCGACCCCGAGGTGGAGCCGTCCCCGGCCCGCCTGCGCGAGATCGGTGACATCGTCGAGGAGCGCGGCATCAAGACCCTGTACTCGGAGACGCTCGTGAGCCCCAAGGTCACCGAGACCCTCGCCTCGGACCTCGGAGTGAACACCGCAGTGCTCGACCCGCTGGAGGGCCTGTCGGAGGACGCCACGGCGGCGGGCGACGACTACGTCTCGGTCATGCAGGCCAACCTCGCCGCCCTGGAGGAGGGCCTGGTCTGCGAATGACGGACACTAGGCAGGTGACCGAGACGAGCGAACCCGTCATCGAGGCCCGTGGCCTGCACTTCCGTGCGGGCGCGAGCCACATCCTGCGCGGCATCGACCTGACGGTGGACCGCGGCGAGGTCGTCGCGCTGCTGGGTGCGAACGGCTCCGGCAAGTCGACGCTGGTACGCGCGCTCGTCGGCATCAACTCGCCGTCCGAGGGCACCGTGCGCCTGCTCGGCAGGCCCCTCGGGGCCGGCCGGCGCGGGACCGCCGTCGACTGGAGCCGCATCGGCTACGTGCCGCAGCGCGCGACCGCCGGCGGCGGTATCCCGTCCACCGCGCAGGAGGTCGTCGCGTCCGGCCTGCTGCACGGCCGCCGGCTGTGGCCGCCGCGCGGCTGGCGCGACCGGGTCGACACGGCCCTCGAACAGGTGGGCCTCGCCGACCGGGTGCGCGACCCCGTCCACCTCCTGTCGGGCGGCCAGCAGCAGCGGATCCTCATCGCGCGCGCCCTGGTCCGTGAGCCCGATGTTCTTGTACTGGACGAGCCAGTCGCGGGCGTGGACGTCGCCAGCCAGGAGGCGTTCGCCGCCACCATGAAGCGGCTGGTCGACGGCGGCCTCACCGTGCTCGTCGTCCTGCACGAGCTCGGCGAGCTCGAGCCGCTCGTCACCCGCGCCGTCGTGCTGCGGCACGGCAAGGTGGTGCACGACGGCGCCCCGCCGCGCGCCCGGCACGACCACGACCGCGTCGGACACCGGCACCAGCACCCGCACGCCGACGACAACGACAGCCGGACAGCTCGGGACGCCGAAGCCATGGCACTCGACCTGGAGGTGCGCCCGTGATCATGCTCATGCTGACCGACCCGTTCATGCAGCGGGCCCTCGTCGCCGCGCTCCTTGTCGGCATCACCGCCCCCGTCGTCGGCACCTACCTGGTGCAGCGCAAGCTGTCCCTGCTCGGCGACGGGATCGGGCACGTCGCCCTGACGGGCGTCGCGCTCGGCTGGCTCGTCGGCGCGGGCATGGGACTGACGCCGAACGACGCCCTCGCCATCCCCGGCGCAGTCGTCGCAGCGGTGATCGGCGCGGTCCTCATCGAGGTGGTCCGGCGCCGGGGACGCACCTCCGGCGACCTCGCGCTCGCCATCATGTTCTACGGCGGTATCGCCGGCGGCGTCTTCCTCATCGGGATCGCCGGCGGCTCCTCCGGGAACCTCATGCAGTACCTGTTCGGCTCGATCTCCACGGTGACCGACGCCGACCTCTGGCTCACCGTCGTGCTCTCCCTCGTGGTGCTGGCCGTCGGGGTCGGACTGCGGCACGCGCTGTTCTCGGTGAGCCACGACGAGGAGTTCGCCATCGCGTCCGGCCTGCCGGTCTGGGCGCTGAACATCATCGTCGCGGTCGTCTCGGCCCTCACGGTGACGGTCGCCATGCGCGTCGTCGGCCTGCTGCTCGTCAGCGCGCTCATGATCGTGCCCGTCGCCGTGGCGCAGCAGGTCACGCACGCCTTCGGGCGCACCATGCTCACCGCGTGCGTCGTCGGCGTGGTGGTCTGCGTGTCCGGCCTGACCATCACCTACTGGTACAACGTCTCGCCCGGCGCGACTATCGTGGTCCTTGCCATCGCGGTCTACGCGGTGGTCTCACTGGTGGCGCCGTTCCTGACCCGGCGGCGTCCCGCGCACGACCCGCATCCAGACCTGCCCGACGACGTCGACCTGCCTGCTGCCGCAACGGAACGTGCTGTGGCCGCCGCGAAGGAGTGCCGCTGATGGCCGCACGCATGACCCGCCAGCGGACAGCCGTCGTCGAGGCGCTCGACGAGATCGCGGACTTCCGCTCGGCGCAGCAGCTGCACGAGACCCTGCGCGCCCGCGGCGAGTCCGTGGGCCTCGCGACCGTGTACCGGGCGCTGCAGGCGCTCGCGGACGCGAGCGAGGTGGACGTCCTGCGCGCCGAGGACGGCGAGAGCCTCTACCGCCGGTGCGCGCGCCGCGAGCACCACCACCACCTGGTGTGCCGGATGTGCGGCCGGACCGTCGAGATCGACGGCCCCACGGTCGAGGCCTGGGCCTCGAAGGTCGCCGCGGCCCAGGGCTTCGACGACATCGAGCACACGATCGAGCTCTGGGGCACCTGCGCGGACTGCCGCGCGTCCGCCGCGCGCTGATCCCGGCGCTGTGCCGCGCCGGGTGAGCGGGGGAAGGCCACATCGGCGGGGTGTGTTGCTGCGAGTGGACAATGTCTACTCCGCGCAACACACC
>NZ_JBFAKY010000075.1:0-5492 GCF_040656015.1 Promicromonospora sp. NPDC050249
CGTACAGCGGACGCAGGTACGGGTCGATCTTCTCGGACAGCGTGCCGGGCAGGAAGCCGAGACCCAGGTCTCGACAAGCTCGACCAACGGTGAGACGGCCCGGCCAACGGTGGGCGGACCTCTGCTTGAGCCCCACAGCGTCACCCTCACGCCGTACGGTGGTCTCCGTGAGCACGCTGCCCGAGGACCTCCGGGAACACCCGATACCTGATCCAGCCGAGCTCCGGACGCTGGTCGCAGAGCTGCGCCGCCTGGTGCTGACCTACAAGTTCGGGATCGACGAGGTGATGACCAAGGTCTCGATCCTGCGCGACGAGTTCCGGCACATGCAGAACTACAACCCCGTCGAGCACGTGGGTTCCCGGCTCAAGTCGTTCGAGTCGATAGTCGCCAAGTGCCGCCGCAAGGGCATCCCGCTGACGCCGGACGGCGTCCGGGCGAAGATGTTCGACATCGCCGGCGTCCGCATCACCTGCAGCTTTGTCAACGACATCTACCTGGTGCGCGACATGCTGCTCAAGCAGGCGGACCTGACGCTGCTGGAGGAGCGCGACTACATCAAGCACCCCAAGGCGACGGGGTACAAGTCGCTGCACCTCATCGTGCAGATCCCGGTGTACCTGTCCGACCGGGTCGAGGACGTGATCGTCGAGATCCAGCTGCGCACCATCGCGATGGACTTCTGGGCCAGCCTGGAGCACAAGATCTACTACAAGTACGACGGCGACGTGCCCCGGCACCTCACCGACTCGCTCAAGCTCGCGGCGGACGTCGCCTGGTCGCTGGACACCTCGATGGAGCGTATCCACGACGAGGTCAAGGCCATCTCGGGCGACGAGGAACCGGTGGCGAGCCGGCACAACCTCCACACGCCCGAGGAGATGCTGCGCGACTTCTGGCGGGCCGCGGAGGCGGACGGCGGCTTCGACCTCGGCACGGAGCACTGACCCACCGCACCTGACCCGCCCGCCGATGTAGAGCGCCTGCCCGGACAGGCGCTCTACTTCGGCGAGTCTCAGACCGAGGTGAGGGTGCCCGACAGGGCCGTCCAGGACTCCGGCGGCAGCGTCACCGTCGTGCTCGGTGCGCCGGCGGCCCCGGCCACCCGCCCGGCGACGTCGAACTCGCCCCAGTGCTCCGCGGTCACCTTCTCCGCGTGCTCCGGCCCGGCGACGGCGGCCTCGTGGTCGGCCGTCATGACCCAGCCCTCTGCGACCTCCAGCACCGCCCCCAGGTGGGCCAGCTCCACCTCCACCGGCTCGGCGGACCGGTTGGTCAGGAACAGCGCGACGGCGCCGTCGGCCAGGGTGGCCGCCGCCGTGACCGCCGGTACCTCGCCGTGGGCCTTCGTGGTGATGGTGGACGTGGACACGCGCAGGTCGAGCGCCTCGCCCTGCGCCAGGCGCGCGGTCGTCGCGAAGGGGTGGAAGGTCGGCTGTCGCCAGGCCTCGCCGCCCGGCTCGGTCATGATCGGCGCGATCACGTTGACGAGCTGCGCGAGGCACGCGACCGGCACCCGGTCGGCGTGGTTCAGCAGCGTGACCAGGAGGTCGCCCACCACCACGGCGTCGAGCCCGGAGTAGACGTCCTCGATGATGCGGGGCGCGTCCTTCTGGATCGGCAGGTTCGCCTCGCCAGGGAAGCGGGTCTCCAGGTACCAGACGTTCCACTCGTCGAACGAGATGGTGATGCGCTTGTCGGAGCGGCGCTGGGCGCCGACGGCGTCCGCCGAGGCCACCACCCGCTCGATGAACCGGTCCATCGCGGTGCCCGACCCGAGGAACGACGCGCGGTCGCCGTCGACCTCCTCGTAGTAGGCGTGCATCGAGATGTGGTCCACGAGGTCGTAGGTGTACTCCAGGACCGTGCGCTCCCACTCGCCGAACGTCGGCATCCCCATGGACGACGAGCCGCACGCGACCAGCTCGATGGACGGGTCCACGAGCTTCATCGCGGCGCCGGCGTTGCGGGCCAGCTTGCCGTACTCGTGCGCGTCCTTGTGCCCGATCTGCCACGGGCCGTCCATCTCGTTGCCGAGGCACCAGAGCTTGACGCCGTAGGGCTTCTCACGGCCGTTCGCGATGCGCAGGTCGGCCCAGCGGGTGCCTGCCTCGCCGTTGCAGTACTCGAGCAGGGCCACTGCCTCCTCGACGCCGCGGGTGCCGAGGTTGACGGCCATCATGGGCTCGATGCCCTCGCGCTCGGCCCACTGCAGGAACTCGTCGGTGCCCACGACGTTGGGCTCCACCGTGCGCCACGCGAGATCGAGGAACGGCTTGCGCTGCTCCACGGGCCCGACGGCGTCCTCCCACCGGTAGTTCGAGACGAAGTTGCCGCCCGGGTACCGGACGGTGGTGACGCCGAGCTCGCGCGTCAGGTCGGCGACGTCGCGGCGGAAGCCGTGGCTGTCGGACGTCGGGTGGCCCGGTTCGTGGATGCCCGTGTAGACCGCACGCCCGAGGTGCTCCACGAAGGAGCCGAACAGGCGGCGGTCGACGGTGCCGACGGTGAAGTCGGGGTGCAGCAGCACGCGGGTGCGGGAGGTCGTCATTGTTCCTCGCTGGATCGATCGGTCGTTCTACAACGTTGCACACTAGCCGATCGGCGACGCGTGAGCGACGGCCGTCCTCTACCCTGTGGGAAAACTCGCCGAGTGGAGGCTGGCAGCGTGGCTGTGACGATGCACGACGTGGCGCAGCGCGCAGGCGTGTCGATCAAGACGGTGTCGAACGTGGTGAACGGCTACCCGTACATCCGCGCCGCGACCAGGGAACGGGTCCAGGCCGCCATCGAGGACCTGGGCTATCGCGTCAACATGTCCGCCCGGAACCTCCGCACGCGCCGCACCGGGCTGATCACGCTGGCGGTTCCCGAGCTCTCGCTCCCGTATTTCGCGGAGCTGGCCGACTCCGTCATCTCCGCCGCCGACGAGGCTGGGTGGACCGTGCTCATCGAGCAGACGAGCGCCAGCCGCGAGCGGGAGACCGACGTGCTCTCGGGCCGGCGCAGGCACCTCACGGACGGCCTGATCTTCTCGCCCCTGGCGCTCGGCCCCGACGACATCGGCCTGTTCACCGTCGACTTCCCGATAGTGATCCTGGGTGAGCGCGTCTTCGGCGCGCCCGCCGACCACGTGACGATGAACAACGTCGCGGCCGCGAAGGCGGCGACCCTGCACCTGGCGTCGCTCGGCCGCCGTCGGATCGCGCTGATCGGGGCGCACGAGGGGGAGCAGGTCGGGTCCGCCGCGCTGCGCACCACCGGCTACCTCGAAGGGCTGGCGGAGGCCGGCCTGCCCCACGACCCGGCGCTGATCGGGGAGGCGGGCCTCTGGCACCGCTCCACCGGAGCGGAGGCGATGCGCCGCATGCTCGACGAGGGAGTCGAGATCGACGCGGTCTTCGCGCTCAACGACGCGCTGGCGCTCGGTGCCCTGCACGCGCTGCACGCCCGCGGGATCGACGTCCCGGGCGAGGTGGCACTCATCGGGTTCGACGACGTCGACGACGCGAAGTACGCGGTTCCCGCACTGTCCTCCGTGGACCCGGGCAGGGCCCAGATCGCGCGCACCGCCGTCGAGCTGCTGCTGGAGCGCATCGGCGCGACCGGCGATCCGGCGCCGTTCCGGAGGGTGGTACCGGACTCGCGGATCATCGGACGGGAGTCGACGGGCGACGTCGTGCCGGGCCAGGACAGCCGCGTGGTGGGCGTCCAGCCGGGCGGCACGGAGCTCGTGCAGGCGACCGGCGAGGCGTCGGGCAGCCGGTAGCTCGACCGGTCGGCCACCTGACAGCGGGTGAGTTCCGGCTCGTCCTCCGGATGATCTTGCGGCTGCTGCGACCCACGATCGGCACTGTGCTGCTTCTCACTGTCGTCGCCACGCGGAGCAACTTCTTCCTGCCGCTCGGGAGCGCCCAGCGAGGCGGACTACCCAGGACGGCGGTTCCCGGATTCAAGAGTTGACTGTATCGATGCCGTAACCATCCAGTAAGTTCCCCTTACCAGCCCTCGACCACGGCTACGGTGGGCACGGTCGCCGGTCGGTTGTGGCTAAGTTCAGCCGACCTGGTTTTGACCAACGGACGTGTGAGCGTTCACAATCTGTTGCGTTCACAATGTGAAGTCGGCCGGGTTGCAGAGACGTTGCCCGGGCAAACTCGAAGAGGAGATGTCATGGCAAGGAAGCTGTGGGCCAAGCGCGGTCTGGCTGCGCTGGCGACGGGCACGATGGCTGTCTCGCTCGCTGCATGCGGCGGCGGCGGCGCCGGCGCTGGTGGCGGTGGCGGTGCCGGAGACGGCGAAGAGGGCGGCCTCGTCGGCGTGGCGATGCCCACGCAGACGTACGAGCGCTGGATCGCTGACGGCGACGCCGTCAAGACGGGCCTCGAGGAGGCCGGGTACGACGTCGACCTGCAGTTCGCGGGTGACGACATCCCGACCCAGCAGCAGCAGATCGACGCGATGATCAACAAGGGCGCCGAGGCACTCATCATCGCCTCGATCGACGGCACCGCGCTGGGCAGCCAGCTCGAGGCCGCCGCTGCCGCGGACATCCCGGTGATCTCTTACGACCGCCTCATCCGCGACTCGGAGAACGTGGACTTCTACGTCACGTTCGACAACTACACGGTCGGCGTGCAGCAGGGCACCTCGCTGCTGACCGGGCTCGGCATCCTGGGCGAGGACGGCGAGCCCGCCGCCGACGCCCCTGAGGGTCCGTTCAACGTCGAGCTCTTCGCCGGTTCGCCCGACGACAACAACGCAGGGTTCTTCTTCGAGGGTGCCATGTCGGTGCTCCAGCCGTACATCGACGACAAGACGCTCGTCGTGCCCTCGAAGCAGACCGACTTCGGCACCGTCGCCATCCAGCGCTGGGAGCAGGAGGGTGCGCAGGAGCGTATGGAGAACCTGCTGACCTCCACGTACACCAAGGGTGACGTGAAGGTCGACGGCGTGCTCGCCCCCGCCGACGTGCTGTCGCGCGGCGTCATCACCGCCCTGAAGAACTCGGGTTACGGCAAGGGTGACCTGAAGATGCCGATCATCACCGGCCAGGACGCCGAGGCGGCCTCCGCCAAGCTGATCGTGGACGGCGACCAGTACTCGACGATCTTCAAGGACACGCGTCTCCTCGCCGAGCAGGCCGTCACCGCGGCGACGGCGTTCCTCGAGGGCAACGAGCCCGAGGCCAACGACACCGAGACGTACGACAACGGCGTCAAGGTCGTGCCGTCGTTCCTGCTCCCCACGGTGATCGTCACCGCGGACAACCTCGAGGCCGAGCTGGTCGAGTCCGGCTACCTCACCGAGGAAGAGGTCGCGTCCGGCCAGGTCGACGAGTAGGTCTGACCTCCTGACGACACCCGTCCGACGCCGCTGACTTCTTGCGGTCATCCGGTGGTGGGGGGTGGGGGGGGGGGGCGCCCGGCCCACGCCCCCACCCCCCGGCGGGGCCCCCCCCCCACCCCAATGGGGGGCACGGACACACCACG
>NZ_JBFAKY010000076.1:0-5430 GCF_040656015.1 Promicromonospora sp. NPDC050249
GTGTTGTGAAGTTATCGGCAGTTAGTACCGGTCAGCTCCGACAGTCTTTAGTCCTGTCTTCCACATCCGGCCTATCAACCCAGTGGTCTGCTGGGTGCCTCTCACACCACAAGGGTGTATGGAAACCTCATCTCGAAGCAGGCTTCCCGCTTAGATGCTTTCAGCGGTTATCCCTTCCGAACGTAGCCAACCAGCCATGCTCCTGGCGGAACAACTGGCACACCAGAGGTTCGTCCGTCCCGGTCCTCTCGTACTAGGGACAGCCCTTCTCAAGTTTCCTGCGCGCGCAGCGGATAGGGACCGAACTGTCTCACGACGTTCTAAACCCAGCTCGCGTACCGCTTTAATGGGCGAACAGCCCAACCCTTGGGACCTACTCCAGCCCCAGGATGCGACGAGCCGACATCGAGGTGCCAAACCATGCCGTCGATATGGACTCTTGGGCAAGATCAGCCTGTTATCCCCGGGGTACCTTTTATCCGTTGAGCGACGGCGCTTCCACAAGCCACCGCCGGATCACTAGTTCCGACTTTCGTCCCTGCTCGACCTGTCGGTCTCACAGTCAAGCTCCCTTGTGCACTTGCACTCGATACCTGATTGCCAACCAGGCTGAGGGAACCTTTGAGCGCCTCCGTTACATTTTAGGAGGCAACCGCCCCAGTTAAACTACCCACCAGGCACTGTCCCTGATCCGGATTACGGACCGAGGTTAGACATCCGAAGCGATCAGAGTGGTATTTCAACAATGACTCCACCCGAGCTGGCGCCCTGGCTTCACAGTCTCCCACCTATCCTACACAAACCGCACCGAACACCAATACCAAGCTATAGTAAAGGTCCCGGGGTCTTTCCGTCCTGCTGCGCGTAACGAGCATCTTTACTCGTAGTGCAATTTCGCCGAGTTCGCGGTTGAGACAGCGGAGAAGTCGTTACGCCATTCGTGCAGGTCGGAACTTACCCGACAAGGAATTTCGCTACCTTAGGATGGTTATAGTTACCACCGCCGTTTACTGGGGCTTAAATTCTGAGCTTCGCCCAAAGGCTGACTCGTCCTCTTAACCTTCCAGCACCGGGCAGGCGTCAGTCCGTATACATCGTCTTGCGACTTCGCACGGACCTGTGTTTTTAGTAAACAGTCGCTTCTCCCTGGTCTCTGCGGCCCTCCCCGCGTCCCCCAGCAAGTGGGTTAACGGTTCAGGCCCCCCTTCTCCCGAAGTTACGGGGGCATTTTGCCGAGTTCCTTAACCACGATTCTCTCGATCGCCTTAGTATTCTCTACCTGACCACCTGAGTCGGTTTAGGGTACGGGCGGCTAGTCCCTCGCGTCGAGGCTTTTCTAGGCAGCATAGGATCACCAGATTCCCGCATACACGGTCTCTATCAGCTCTCACCCTATATGCCCCACGGATTTGCCTATGGGACGGGCTACGACCTTGGACATGGACAACCATCGCCACGCCTGGCTACCTTCCTGCGTCACCCCTGTTAACACGCTTACCTACTACCGGATCAGGTCCCACGCCTACCCCACGATGACACCCGAAGGTGTCGGTGTGGGCTCGGGGTGGTTAGTATCACCGGGCTCGGTATGGGCGGTACTTCGCCGGTAGGAGAATATCAACTCCTTGTCCATCGACTACGCCTGTCGGCCTCGCCTTAGGTCCCGACTTACCCAGGGCGGATGAACCTGGCCCTGGAACCCTTGGTCATTCGGCGGACGGGATTCACACCCGTCATTCGCTACTCATGCCTGCATTCTCACTCGTGTAGGCTCCACCGCTGGATCACTCCGCGACTTCACTGCCCACACGACGCTCCCCTACCCACCCACACACCTGAACACACAGAACAAGTCTGGTGCTGGGCTAACGTGTGAGTGCCACGGCTTCGGTGGTGTGCTTGAGCCCCGCTACATTGTCGGCGCGGAATCACTTGACCAGTGAGCTATTACGCACTCTTTCAAGGGTGGCTGCTTCTAAGCCAACCTCCTGGTTGTCTGTGCAACTCCACATCCTTTCCCACTGAGCACACGCTTTGGGACCTTAGCCGATGATCTGGGCTGTTTCCCTCTCGACCACGGAGCTTATCCCCCGCAGTCTCACTGCCGCGCTTACGACTTACCGGCATTCGGAGTTTGGCTGACGTCAGTAACCTGGTGAGGCCCATTAGCCATCCAGTAGCTCTACCTCCGGTAAGAAACACGCGACGCTGCACCTAAATGCATTTCGGGGAGAACCAGCTATCACGAAGTTTGATTGGCCTTTCACCCCTAACCACAGGTCATCCCCCAGGTTTTCAACCCTGGTGGGTTCGGTCCTCCACGCCGTCTTACCGGCGCTTCAACCTGCCCATGGCTAGATCACTTCGCTTCGGGTCTAGACCCGGCGACTCAATCGCCCTATTCGGACTCGCTTTCGCTACGGATACCCCACACGGGTTAACCTCGCCACCGAGCACTAACTCGCAGGCTCATTCTTCAAAAGGCACGCCGTCACCCCTACTAGGGAGGCTCCGACGGATTGTAGGCACACGGTTTCAGGTACTATTTCACTCCCCTCCCGGGGTACTTTTCACCTTTCCCTCACGGTACTTGTCCGCTATCGGTCACTAGGTAGTATTTAGGCTTAGCAAGTGGTCTTGCCAGATTCACACGAGATTTCACGGGCCCCGTGCTACTTGGGATCCCCTCAACCAGGCCGCACCATTTCGTCTACGGGACTCCCACCCACTACGGTCCGGTATTCAACCCGGTTCGACTATGACACGGCTTTCTTACTGGCTGAAGAACTGTCAGATTCTTCCAGAAGGTCCCACAACCCCGCACACGCAACGCCTGACAGCTTGACACGCATACGGTTTGGCCTCATCCGCTTTCGCTCGCCACTACTCACGGAATATCTCTTCCTGTCGGTACTGAGATGTTTCACTTCCCGACGTTCCCTCCACACGCCCTATACATTCAGGCGCGGGTAACCGAACATGACTTCGGCTGGGTTCCCCCATTCGGAGACCCTCGGATCACAGCTCGTCTGCCAACTCCCCGAGGATTATCGCAGGCTACAACGTCCTTCTTCGGCTCCTAGTGCCAAGGCATCCACCAATGTGCCCTTAAAAACTTCAGGCAACACTACAATCACAGAAACCAAGATGACCACAAAACAAGGAACCACAAACCCGAAAGCCCATGGCCCAACAGTTTCACGATCGCAATCTTGGAAAATTTCAAAGATGCTCGCGTCCACTATGCAGTTCTCAAGCAACGGACGAACCCACCAGGCAAACCCGTACCACCACAACCGGCAAGCCGGCGGGTATGACACGAACCAGGTGACCCGTACTCGATCCAGAAACACTCGACCACCCACCCACTCACAACACTTCATGAGGGACAGGCCGGCCGGTTGCCTCAGGACCCAACAGTGTGCTTGGCGAACCCCCACCACCCCGGACAACCGCGTTCCAACCCGTGACAAGCACCGGCGTACTAGCAGTCAGCCCCGAGCAGGGCGACTCTTCGTCAATGTTCCACCCATGAGCAACCATCCCAGACGCGTACGGCCTGGGCCTGGCCTCTGCCACCAGCACCAACCATCGCTCCCACCCCGAGGGGTGGACACGTGCTCCGAAGAGCTGAGTCGGCGTCCCCACTATGTGGGGCCTGGTGGAGATGAGCTCCTTAGAAAGGAGGTGATCCAGCCGCACCTTCCGGTACGGCTACCTTGTTACGACTTAGTCCCAATCGCCAGTCCCACCTTCGACCACTCCCTCCCTTGCGGGTTGGGCCGTGAGCTTCGGGTGTTACCAACTTTCGTGACTTGACGGGCGGTGTGTACAAGGCCCGGGAACGTATTCACCGCAGCGTTGCTGATCTGCGATTACTAGCGACTCCGACTTCACGGGGTCGAGTTGCAGACCCCGATCCGAACTGAGACCGGCTTTTTGGGATTCGCTCCACCTCACGGTATCGCAGCCCTCTGTACCGGCCATTGTAGCATGCGTGAAGCCCAAGACATAAGGGGCATGATGATTTGACGTCATCCCCACCTTCCTCCGAGTTGACCCCGGCAGTCTCCCATGAGTCCCCGGCATAACCCGCTGGCAACATAGGATAAGGGTTGCGCTCGTTGCGGGACTTAACCCAACATCTCACGACACGAGCTGACGACAACCATGCACCACCTGTGTACGAGTGTCCAAAGAGTTCGTCATCTCTGACGCGTTCTCGTACATGTCAAGCCTTGGTAAGGTTCTTCGCGTTGCATCGAATTAATCCGCATGCTCCGCCGCTTGTGCGGGCCCCCGTCAATTCCTTTGAGTTTTAGCCTTGCGGCCGTACTCCCCAGGCGGGGCACTTAATGCGTTAGCTGCGGCACAGAACGAGTGGAACCCGCCCCACACCTAGTGCCCAACGTTTACGGCATGGACTACCAGGGTATCTAATCCTGTTCGCTCCCCATGCTTTCGCTCCTCAGCGTCAGTAACTGCCCAGAGACCTGCCTTCGCCATCGGTGTTCCTCCTGATATCTGCGCATTCCACCGCTACACCAGGAATTCCAGTCTCCCCTACAGCACTCTAGTCTGCCCGTACCCGATGCAAGCCCACAGTTGAGCCATGGGATTTCACACCAGACGCGACAGACCGCCTACGAGCTCTTTACGCCCAATAATTCCGGACAACGCTTGCGCCCTACGTATTACCGCGGCTGCTGGCACGTAGTTAGCCGGCGCTTCTTCTGCAGGTACCGTCACTTTCGCTTCTTCCCTGCTGAAAGAGGTTTACAACCCGAAGGCCGTCATCCCTCACGTGGCGTCGCTGCATCAGGCTTTCGCCCATTGTGCAATATTCCCCACTGCTGCCTCCCGTAGGAGTCTGGGCCGTGTCTCAGTCCCAGTGTGGCCGGTCGCCCTCTCAGGCCGGCTACCCGTCGACGCCTTGGTAGGCCATTACCCCACCAACAAGCTGATAGGCCGCGAGCCCATCCCCCACCGAAAAACTTTCCAACACCTACCATGCGGTAAGTGCTCATATCCGGTATTAGACCTCGTTTCCAAGGCTTATCCCGAAGTAGGGGGCAGGTTGCTCACGTGTTACTCACCCGTTCGCCACTGATCCACCCAGCAAGCTGGGCTTCACCGTTCGACTTGCATGTGTTAAGCACGCCACCAGCGTTCGTCCTGAGCCAGGATCAAACTCTCCGTAAAAGAGAAACATCCACACCCACCGAGGTGAGCATGAACAATGATACCGGCCAGACCAATCTGATGATTAAGATCTGTCCAAAACAACCCCCGCAACGATGCGACCCGACCAACCGGACGGTCAGCAAGGCCACACCCGCAAAGGGTTAAAACATTGGCATTGACTATCAAGCACACTGTTGAGTTCTCAAACAACCGACGCACACCGTCAGAGCCGCAATCTTTCCGATC
>NZ_JBFAKY010000077.1:0-4992 GCF_040656015.1 Promicromonospora sp. NPDC050249
TCGTCACGGTCATCGGCGACGTGGCGGGGCACGGCCCGGACGAGGCGGCGCTCGGTCGTAGACACTGTCTACGCAGAGCAACACACTCCGCAGGTGTAGACCCTCCCCGAGCCGCTCCGACCTCGGCTCTCACCCGGGTGAGAACAGGTCGAACCCGATCAGATTGTGCAAGCCGGGCACTCAGGAAGTCGTAGCGTGCCGCAATCCTCGGCACCACGATCCTGGAAGAGGTTGGCCCCCATGATCCGCCGAACCATCGTTGCCCTCGTGAGCGTTCTCGCGCTCGCCCTCACGGCGTCCGCGCCGGCTCACGCGGCGACCCCTGATCCGACCATCGTGAAGATCAATGCTGCGCCCGAGCCGATCAAGGCGGGCAGCACGCTCACGATCGAGGGCACCATGAGCTACAAGCGGTCGGGCACGTGGCACCGCGCGCCGGCAGGCAAGACGCTGACGGTCCGGTTCGACCCGGCGGGCCCCGACGGCAGCCGCGCGGTCAAGAGCGTCCGCACCAACTCGAACGGCGAGTACCGCACCACGTGGAAGCCGACGCGTACCGGCACCTGGATCATCTCCTGGGCCCGTACGTCCACCCTGCAGGCAGCCACCGCGGGCGACGAGGTCTGCACCTACGGCGCCGGTCGCTGGGAGTGCCCCGTCTCGCCGACCAACCCCGACGTCGACTGCTCACAGATCGGCCGGACGGTCTGGGTGGGCAACAACGACTACCACCGCCTCGACGCCGACAACGACGGCTGGGGCTGTGACTCCTACTCCTGATCACCCGCTGGTGAGCGTCCTGACCATTCCGCGGCTTATGGAACACTTAGGCAATGCTTACCTCACCTGCGGCTGCGCCCGCGGGACGCCGTGAGGGTGCGGAAGCCGTAGCTCACCGTGCCCGCCGCAGGACGCTCGCGCTGGCGACGGCGCTCGTCGCCCTGCTGCTCGTCGTCCTCGCGAGCCTCGCGCTCGGCGTCCGCGACATCAACCCGGCGGAGGTGTGGCGTGCCCTGACCGCACCGGTCGCCGGGTTCGTGGACCACGACGTGGTGCTGGACCAGCGGCTCCCGCGCACCATCGTCGGCCTCGCGGCCGGGATCGCGCTCGGCACCGCGGGCACCCTGATCCAGGGGGTCACGCGGAACCCGATCGCCGATCCCGGCCTGCTGGGCCTGAACTCGGGCGCGTCGCTCGCCGTGGTCTGTGCGGTCTGGCTCTTCGGCATCACCTCGCCGATCGGCTACGTCTGGTTCGCATTCCTCGGTGCCGCCGGCGCCGCGGCGATCGTGTTCTCGGTGGGGCGTGGCCAGCCCGTGCGGCTCGCGCTGGTCGGCGCCGCCGTGACGGCGCTCATCACGCCGCTCATCACGCTCGTCCTCCTGCAGGACCAGCAGGCGTTCAACCTGTACCGGTTCTGGTCGGTCGGTTCCCTGACCGGCCGCGGCCTGGACACCGTCGCCTGGCTGTGGCCGTTCATCGTGGTCGGCGTGATCCTCGCGGCCGTGCTCTCGCACCGGCTCAACATGCTGGCCCTCGGCGACGACGTCGCGACCGCGCTCGGCCAGCGGGTGGGCACCACGCGCACCCTCTCCGCGGTCGCCATCGTGCTGCTCGCCGGTACCGCGACGTCGCTCGCCGGACCGATCGCGCTGGTCGGGCTCGTGGTGCCGCACGCAGCGCGCCGCCTCGTCGGCACCGACTACCGCTGGGTCATGGGGATCGGCGCTCTCCTTGGCCCCGTGATGCTGCTGGCCGCCGACGTCCTCGGCCGGCTGATCCTGCCCCGGTCGGAGCTCGAGGCCGGCGTCGTCGCCGCGCTCCTGGGTGCGCCGGTGCTGATCGCCGTCGCCCGGAGCAGGAACGTGGTGGGAGCCTGATGACCGCCGACACCATCGACACGATCAGCACCACCGTCGCCGACCTGCGGGCCGTCCGGCGACGCCGTCAGGTCCTCGTCGTGTCCGGGATGGTCCTCCTGGTGCTCGTCGCCGGGACCGGGGCCCTGCTGATCGGCGCCGCCGGGCTGACCCCCGGCCAGGCGATCGCCGGCGCCCTCGGGCTGGGCGACAAGGGCGACGTCTTCATCATCCAGAAGCTGCGCCTGCCCCGGATCGAGGCCGCCGTCGTGGTCGGCGCCGCCTTCGGACTGGCGGGCGCCATGTTCCAGTCGACCCTGCGCAACCCGCTGGCCTCGCCCGACATCCTCGGCATCTCCAGCGGGGCGAGCCTCGGGGCAGTGACCGGCCTGCTGGCGCTGGGCATGAGCGGGGTGGCACTGTCCGGCCTGGCTTTCGCGGGCGCCGGCCTCGTCGCCCTCGCGATCTGGCTGCTGGCCTGGCGCAAGGGCCTGCACTCGATCCGGTTCGTGCTGGTCGGCGTCGGGTTCGCGTACCTGTGCTCGTCCCTGGTCGCCTGGGCGATGGCCCGTGCCGAGGAGAACGAGGCGGCGGGTGTCCTCGTCTGGACCGTCGGCTCCGTGTCCGACATCCGCGGCGAACAGCTCGCGCTCGTCGCCGCCGGCACCCTCGTGCTCGCCGTCGTCGTCGCGCTGGTCGCCCGGACGCAGGGTCCGCTCTCGCTCGGGGACGACAACGCGCGCGCCCTCGGCGTGCACGTGGACGCCGCCCGGATCGGCACGCTGCTGCTCGCGGTGGCGCTCGTCGCGCTCGCGACCAGCGCGGCCGGCCCGATCGCCTTCGTCGCCCTGGTCGCCCCCGCCATCGCCCGCCGCCTGGTGAACGACGGCGGCGCCGCGCTCGTCGCGTCCACCGCCACCGGTGCGGCACTGACCCTGGTGGCGGACGTCGTCGGGCAGCACGCGCTGCTCGGTGTGGCCGCCCCCGTCGGCATCGTCACGGGGCTCGTGGGCGCCCCCTACCTGCTGTGGCTGCTCGCCACGAACGAGAAGAGGAGCCGATGACCAACCTGCGCGCCGAGGGCGTCAGCCTGGGCTACGAGGGCCTGCGTGTCATCGAGGGCCTCGACCTGACACTGCCCGACGGCAAGATCACCGCCGTCGTCGGACCGAACGCCTGCGGAAAGTCCACGCTGCTGCGCGGCCTCGCACGGCTGCACCCGCTCGACGGCGGCCGGATCACGCTCGGCGGCGTCGACATCACGGCGATGCCCCGCAAGGAGCTGGCCCGCAAGGTCGGCATGCTGCCGCAGTCGTCCATCGCGCCCGACGGCGTCCGCGTCGCCGAGCTCGTCAGCCGCGGCCGCTACCCGCACCAGGGCTGGTTCGGCAGGCACTCGTCCGACGACGACGCCGTGGTCACCACCGCGCTGGAGTCCACCGGCGTCGCTGAGCTCGCGGACCGGCCGGTCGCCGAGCTGTCGGGCGGTCAGCGTCAGCGCGTGTGGATCGCGATGGTCCTGGCCCAGCAGACCGACATCGTGCTGCTCGACGAGCCGACCACGTTCCTCGACGTGCGCCACCAGCTCGACCTGCTGGACCTGCTCACGGAGCTGAACCGCGACCGCGGCACCACCGTCGCGATGGTGCTGCACGAGCTCAACCTCGCAGCCCGCTACGCCGACCACCTGGTCGTGATGTCGGCCGGGCGGATCGTCGCCGAGGGTGCGCCGTCGGACGTGCTGACCCAGGAGGTCGTGAGCGAGGCGTTCGGGCTGCGCGCCCAGGTCGTGCTCGACCCGGTGGCGGGCTCGCCGCTCGTCGTCCCGGTGGGTCGCTTCCACTCCGGCGCGTAACGCACCTCACTCAGGGCTCCCCAATTTCGCAACATCGTCGTTACCTAATGTGGTTAGGGTTACCTCATCTCGACCGGCATCCGCCGGTCGTTCGCCTGAACCCCCAGGAGCAACCGTGCGCCCTCGCCGTTCCCTTGCGGCGGCCGTCGGCATTGTCGCCGCGTCCGCCCTCGCCCTGTCGGGCTGCGCATCCGAAGCCCCGGCCGCGGACGGCGCGACGCCGTCGGCCGACGCTTCCGGCGCGACCGACGAGTTCCCCCTGACCATCGAGCACGCCCTCGGCGAGACCACCATCGACGAGGCGCCCGTGCGGGTCGCCACGTGGGGCTGGGGTTCGACCGAGGCCGCGATCGCCGCCGGCGTCTACCCGGTCGCCGTCGCCGAGCAGACCTGGACCGTCGGCGAGGGCAACCTCCTGCCGTGGGTCGAGGAGGCCTACGACGAGGCGGGCATCGACAAGCCCACGGTGCTGACCGACGCCGAGGCCGGCGCGTCCGTGCCGTACGAGGAGTTCGCGGCCGCCGAGCCCGACGTCATCATCGCTACCTACTCGGGCCTCACGCAGGAGCAGTACGACCTGCTCAGCGAGATCGCCCCGACCGTCGCCTACCCGGAGACGGCGTGGCAGACGCCGTGGGACCAGATCATCACCTCCACGGCCGACGCCCTGGGCCGCAGCGCGGCGGGCGAGGCCAAGGTCGAGGAGATCAACACCTACCTGGCCGAGCAGGCCGAGGCGCACCCGGAGTTCGAGGGCAAGACGGTTGCCGCGATCGTGGACTCGCCCGAGGAGGGCCTGGTCTACGTCTACCGTGCCGGTGACCCGCGCGCCGGGTTCCTGGAGGGCCTCGGCTTCGAGACCGCTCCAGCCGTCGAGGAGCTCGCGCCGGACGACGGTGAGTTCTTCTACACGCTGTCGTACGAGGAGCTCGACAAGCTCGACTCCGACCTCGTCGTCGCCTACACGTACACCGAGGAGCAGGCCGAGGCGCTCCCGACCAAGAAGGAGCTGCAGGCCCTGCCCGCCGTCAAGGACGGCATGGTGGTCCAGCAGGTCGGCACCGTCGCGGTCTCCGCGGTCTCGCCGCCCACGGCCCTCTCGGTCGAGTACCCCGAGGGCATGCCGAAGCTGATCGACTCCCTCGCGGCGACGCTGGGCGAGTGATGCTCGCAGGGTAAGCCTACGAATTCGGGGTCGGTTGCTCTGAGTAGACGATGTCTACTGCGAGCCCGGCGAGCTTGCCGACCTTCCGGATTTTGTGCGGTGCCCGCAGATCT
>NZ_JBFAKY010000078.1:0-4617 GCF_040656015.1 Promicromonospora sp. NPDC050249
GTGCACGCGGGCGTCGTCGTCCTGGTCGACGATCATCGCGATCCGAGCGAGCAGGGCGTTGGTCCAGATCCGCTCCGGGCTGCGATTGACCGATCTCATCGCAACCGACCGAAGTCGTGAAGCCTGCCGAGCGTGCGACCGAAGTCAGCGCCTACCGAGCGACGTCAGTTGAGCATCAGGACCACTGCGTCGCCGGCCTCGGCGGCGGCACCGTAGAACGCGGTCAGCTCGCCGTAGGCCTGCGCCAGGCGCTCGGCGTCCGTCTCGGCGGCGTGCTCGCCCGGGTCCGGGCAGACGTCCTCGTCGCACACCTGAGCGGCGTCGGCGAGCGGCGCCAGAGCGTCGAACGACGTGCCGACCAGGAACGCGGCAGCCTTCTCCACGTCATCGGGGCCCAGGTAGCGCACCGGCGTGATCCCGTCGGCGGAACCCAGCGCGGCTCCACCCTGCACCGGGTCGACGGGCATCCCGCCGTGCGTCCGCAGCACGTTGTGCAGCGGACCCCAGACGGTCCCGATGCTGAAGTACCTCGCTTCCTGTGCCGGAAGGTCCATCTGCACCCACTCGCCCGCGAGCTCGTCGATGTGCTCGAGCGCCCAGGTCGGATCGGTGCGTGCCTTGTCGAAGTCCTCGGCGGCTAGCCGCGCGTACTCACAATGAATCATCCCCATGGCCCGTGACCGTACCGATAATGCGTTTCCGTGTGTATGGGCAAAACGGACACGTTTCCACGCAACATTTTCCCATAGGCGGTAAAACGGAAAATCTATACGATTCCGTGCCCGTTCTGGGGGCATTAGTCCCCCAGAACGGGCGGGTGAATTCACCTCGAGTTAACGCGGGACGTCAGTGCAACCTTCGATCATCCCCCGACATGCTCGCGAGCGCCTCCGTTGGCGTGCCCTCGTCACGCCAGCGCAGCGTCGCGGCGACTCCGTCCATGAGCTCGACGGAGCCCTCCGGGGCGAACGTGAGGCCGGCGTCCTGTCCCACGGCGGCGCGCACGAGCGCCACTGAGACCGGCAGCTCCTCCAGCCGCTCCGTCACACCGATCGCCTCGAGCTCGGACCGGGAGGCCGCGATATGCATCGGGTCCGGGCCGATCCAGAGCTTGCGCCCGTTCATGGGCGCGTTGCCCGTGCCGTACTCCTCCGCGAGGACGAGCTCCTTGACCTGGCCGCGGGCGAGCACCGCGACGACGTCGTCCACCGACATCACCGCGTTCGACTCGCGGCCGAGCTCCTGCCGCAGCTCCGCCAGGACGCGTTCTCGGCGTCGTTCGCGGTAGGAGTCGAGCGCCTCCGACACCCGTTCGGCAAAGGCGCCCTCGTGCACTCCGCCGCTGCGACCCCCGCCCGGCACCTCGACCACGCTCTCCGCCGTCGGCGGGGTCAGTGCCGCGCGCACCAGGGACACGACCCGCTTGTCCCCCGTGAACAGCACCAGCTCCGGCTTGGTGTCCGCGACGTGCCGCTCGGTCTCGGCCGCGATCGCCTCCGCGTTACGCTCCCACGAGTCCTCCGCCCGTGACTCGATACGCGAACGCTTGACCCCTCGCGCGGACCCGGTCTTCTCGATCTCGTCGTGCGGCGCCTGGAACGTGCTGTGCTCCTTGCCGCTCGGCCCCACCCGGATGAAGTCGGCGCCCTGCCGGTCCACCGCCACCTTGAGCAGCTCCACCGACTCGTCGGCGGCCAGCGCGGCCTGGAGCAGCGCCGGCACCGGGGCCCACGAGCACGCGGTGCCGGCGGGCGGGTTGTTCACCACGCGGTCCACCAGCACGCCGGTGTCGTCGGCGATCACCACCCGTCCGTGCGGTCCCGGGACCCTCGTGGGTCGCAGCACCACCTCTCCCATGGCATCCAGCACGGCGTTCGGGGTCCCCTGCTGTGCCAGGTCCTTGCGCGCCGAGTTCCACCGGCCTTCGACGTCACGTTCGGCGGCCTGCTCGGACGGCGTCGCGTCCAGGTGCAGGGTCGCAAAGGGGCCCTGGTGGCCGAGGAGGGGCTTGAGCCAGTCGATCTTCATACAAACCTCCGCGTCTCCCGCCGAGGTCGAAGAGATGCCGTACCGCAAGACGTCGCCCCGGCGTTCCCTCCAGGAAACGACGGATCACGAGGACACGCCACCCCCAGGCCGGAATTGCCTGTGACCGGAGCACCAAATCTTCACCACCAGATGTTGACCTCAGGCCAGCAACCAGCAAAGGCGCCTCAAAGGGCTAACCCCTTCAAGCGTATGTGTCGACCTCAGGGAGGTTGTCGCCCTTGTGCCGCGCGGCGATGAGCTCGTGGTGGCGAATGACCTCGCTCACGATGAACTGGCGGAACTGCACCGCGAACTCGGGGTCGAGACCCGACTCCTCCGCGATCGCCGTGAGCCGGGCGATCTGCTGCTGGTCCCGCGACGGGTCTGCCGGCGGCAGACCGCCCACCGCCTTCAGCTCGCCGACCCGCCGCGTCATCTTGAACCGCTCGGCGAGCAGGTGCACGAGCGCCGCGTCGATGTTGTCGATGCTCCCGCGGAGCCGGATGATCTCGGACGGCACCGGAGCGCTGGTCGGTTCGTTGTCAGACACAGGAAGAGGCTAACCGGCCGAGGGCTGTACCGGCGAAGGCTGTTCCGACCCGTGACGCGGATCGGCTACAGTCTGCGAGCAGGCACGCAACTTGGTGAAGGCTCAGAACTCTGGCTTCACCTCTTCAAGACTTCAACGGAGAGCAGCAGATGACACTCGCCACGTCGCCGGCCTTGGTGGAGGTGCCAGAGGGCACCAGCATCAACACCATCCTCGCGGACCGCGTGGCCCGCTCCGGAGACAAGGCACTCATCGAGCGACGCGAGACCCCTGGCGGCCCGTGGGTCGCAGTGCCTGCCCGCCAGTTCGAGGACGAGGTCCTCGCCGTCGCCCGCGGCCTCGTGGCCCGTGGCATCTCCCCCGGTGACCGGGTCGCGATCATGTCGCGCACCCGCTACGAGTGGACCCTCCTCGACTTCGCGATCTGGGCCGCAGGCGCCGTGGCCGTGCCGGTCTACGAGACCTCGTCCGCCGAGCAGGTCCAGTGGATCCTGTCCGACGCCGACGTGCGGCTCGTGGTCGTCGAGTCCGGTGCGCACGCCGAGATCGTCCGCAGCGTGCGCCCCAGCCTGCCGACGCTCGAGGACATCCTCCTCATCGACGACGAGGCGATCCTCGACCTGCGCAAGGCCGGCATCAACCTCTCCGCTGGCATCGTCGCCGACCGGCGCGACGCCGTCCGGCGGGACGACCTGGCGACCATCATCTACACGTCCGGTTCCACGGGGCGGCCCAAGGGCGTGGAGCTCACGCACGGCAACTTCGCGCACCTCGCGATGAACGCCGCCATCGGCATCCCGGAGCTGCTGCAGGCGGAGAACGCCCGCACGCTCCTGTTCCTGCCGCTCGCGCACGTGTTCGCGCGTTTCGTCGAGGTCGCGACGGTCGCGGGCAACGCAGTCCTCGGCCATGCCCCGGACATCAAGAACCTCGTGGCCGACCTGGGCTCCTTCCGCCCGACCTACCTGCTCGCCGTGCCGCGCGTCTTCGAGAAGGTCTACAACAGCGCGGAGCAGAAGGCGTCGTCGGGCCTCAAGGCCAAGATCTTCGCCTGGTCCGCCCGCGTCGCGGAGGACTACTCGCGCGCCCTGGACACGGCGGACGGACCCGACCGTACGCTCAAGAGGAAGCACGCGATCGCCGACAAGCTGGTCTACAGCAAGCTCAAGGCGACCATGGGTGGCCAGCTGAGGTGGGCGGTCTCCGGCGGCGCGCCGCTCGGCGAGCGGCTCGGCCACTTCTTCCGCGGCGCCTGCGTCACCATCCTCGAGGGTTACGGCCTCACGGAGACCACCGCGCCGACGTCGGTCAACCTGCCCGGGCAGACGGTGATCGGGTCGGTGGGACCGGCGTTCTTCGGCACGGAGATCAGCATCGCCGACGACGGCGAGGTGCTGCTGCACGGGCCGCACATCTTCCGCGGGTACCGCAACGAGCCCCAGCTGACCGCCGAGGCGTTCGTCGGCGGCTGGTTCCGCACCGGCGACCTCGGTCTCCTCGACGAGCACGGCCACCTGCACATCACCGGCCGCAAGAAGGAGATCATCGTGACGGCCGGCGGCAAGAACGTCGCCCCGGCGGTGCTCGAGGACCGCATGCGCGCCCACCCGCTCGTGAGCCAGGTGGTCGTCGTCGGTGACCAGCGCCCGTTCATCGGCGCCCTCGTGACGCTCGACGCCGAGATGCTGCCCGGCTGGTGCTCGGCGAACGGTCTGCGCAGGCTCTCGGTGTCCGAGGCTCGTGTGCATCCGAAGGTGCTGGCCGCGCTCGACAAGGCGGTCGAACACACGAACGAGGCGGTCTCCAAGGCCGAGTCGATCCGCAAGTACATGGTGCTCGACCTCGACTTCACGGAGGCGAACGGCTATCTCACGCCGTCCATCAAGGTGAAGCGCGCGAAGGTGCTCGCCGACTTCGCGGGCGCCGTCGACGCGCTGTACGGGGCGCCCCTCCCCGCCCCGACCCGCTGACCCTCGCCCAGGTAGGTCGAAGTAGAGCGCCTGTCCAGTTCTCCCGTGGTGACCGCGGGAGAACTGGAC
>NZ_JBFAKY010000079.1:0-4436 GCF_040656015.1 Promicromonospora sp. NPDC050249
GCCCGGCCGCTGTGCAGCTGGTAGAGCGTGTGCATGTACTGCGCGACCTCGGTCCCGGCCGCCATCCGGTAGGTGTTGTCCCACGTGGTGCCGCCGCTGCCGGTGTGACCCCGGGCCCAGCCCGAAGAGTAGAGGCCGGGTGTGGTCCACGCCTTGGACTCGGTGTTGTTGGCGGGATCGTCCTGCGCGGTCGCACCCGTCGGTGAGGTGTAGGTCGGCGCACTGGAGGTGAGCTGGACCGAGCCCGCGGCGTCGGTCAGCACCCGGATCCAGATCGATCCGCTGGCCAGGGCGACCTCGTCGGTCGGCAGCCTGTTGCCGGCGGAGTCCAGCGTCGGCGGGTTCGTCGGCTCGTAGTCGATTCCGGTCAGGGTGAGCCGGAAGGTGTTGGGGCCGGTCTGGACGATCTCACAGCTGTCCACGAAGGAGGTCAGCCGGTCCGCGGGATGGTTGCCACCGGACCACGGGTGGCCGTCGGCCGCACCGGCCGTGAACGGCGCGCACTGCTGAGGCGCGATCTCGATCGCGCTCCCCTGCGCCGAGGCGATCGTCAGGTCGTAGGTGACCGTCTGCGGACCCGACTCGCTGCCCTTGTCCTTGCTCAGGGTCCACTGGAGGTCCATCTCGAAGTACCCGCCTCCATAGAGAAAGTGCGGCGTACCGGTGTCCCAGCGGATATCCATGCCGAACGGGTTCTCGATGTCGATCGGGTCCAGGTCGACGGTCTGCCCGGCGATCGTGCCCGACGCCGTGAGCTGACTCCCGGTCGGCCCGTACACCTCGATCGGCGTCTGAACCACGACGGCGGTGCCCTGGTCCCTAGTGCCGAGGTTGCAGGTCAGGGTCGCACCGTCCTCGGAGATCACCGAGACCGGGTCGACGCCGTCGGCGAGGCACGCGTCCGGCAGCTCGCCAAAGACGCCGTTCTCCAGCGTGACGCTGAACGTCACGTTGTCCACCGGGTCGTTCGACGGCGCCGCGGCATCGTCATTGATGTTCACACGCCACACACCGGTGACGACGTCACCGGACGCCGCGACGGCTGGCGTGCCCTCTTCCCACTCGCCCGTGATCTCGTACACGGTGTCGGCGAAGGCGGCGGGCGTTGCCACGAAGAGCCCGGCGCAGGCCGTCACGACGGCCACCGCGCCACCGATCAGGCGAGTCTGCAACCGGGGCCGGCCATCCCCGGCTCGCTGCGCTCGCAAGGACTGGCGGTGCTTTCTCGTACGGTCTGCCTGGTGCCGTTCTGACGGACTGCGCATGGGCTTCCTTTCCTTCTCGCACGCGCCCCTCGCGTGCCCAATGCGCTTCCCATAAGACGGTGATTTGACCATCTCTATTCGATGAGACGGCAAAGATCATCAATGCTGTCATCAGTTTTGAGGCAAAATTCACCCACACTGCCCGGGCGTCCACAACGTTGCAGAGGCATGATCCGAGGGTGCCTCTTTCATCCGATGAACCGCACTCACCCAGCGACACATTCGTCCATTCGGGGCTGATTTCCGGTGATCTCGACCAGATCGAGACTTTGTTTGATGCCCATTGGTATGACCTACCGAACAGGTTCGGCCCCGAAGTGCTGCGGACGGTCGAGGCAATTCCCGCCGCGGTGTTCGAGAGCCGCCCCCGGCTGCTGGACGCCGCCCTTCTCGCGTACCTGCGCACGGGCCACGCCGAGGGAGACGACCACAGGCTCCGCCGGGCGCTGCAGTTCTACGTGGTGGTCGGGCAGCGCTACGGCATGCGTCTTGGTTCGTTCAGCCGGTCCGGTGATCTCCTCGCGGCCGGCGCCGCCGCCGTCATCTCCGGGCGCATGCGCGGCGACTACAGCGGGGCCGAGCGCATCGGCGCGTGGACCGACACCCACATGACGCTCGGCGCGGTGCAGCCCGTACCGCCCTGGAAGCCCGCCGCGGCGGCAGCCCGTCCCGGTTGGCTCTCCGCCGAGCGTGGTCTCACAGCGACGCTCGGAGGGTCGCTCGATGAGGCGACGCAGCTGTTCACGCGCGCCCTCGCCGAGGCGGGCGAACCGCCATATGCCCACTACGCCGGCACGAGCGCAGCGGCAAACCTCGCTCTCCTCAGCGCCTGGCGTGGTCATCTCGATCTGGCTCGCAGCTGGCTCGAGGTGTTCGAACGCTCGGGCTCCCTTCCCGACTGGCTCGGGCACCAGTGCGGCGCAGGCGCGGCAACGGCCCGTGTGCTCATCGCGATCGACGAGGGCGATCCGGACACAGCGACCGATGCCCTTCGTCGCATCGGACCCGCGACGGAAAGCGTGGAGCTCTGGCCGTTCATCGCCTTCGCCGACGCGAGCTACGAGGCGCACTTCGGCGACCCGCACCGGGGCCTCCGGGCGCTGGATGCCGCCCGGCAGAGGCACGGAGCGCTCAGCCCCGATCCCACGACCATGGCCGGAGAACTCGTTCTGCGCGCCGAGGCAAAGCTGCTCCTCCGGGTGGGGGCCGGCACGCGGGTGCTGCATCTCTCCGACCAGCACGCCGAGATCGGCTCGCTCACTCTGTACGCCGCCTGGGCGCATCTGCTGGCCGGGGAACATCACGAGGCGATGCGGCTGGCCGCGGAAGCGACTCGGCACGACGAGCTGCCCCTCAACGATCAGATGGGCCTCCGGCTCGTCGAGGCCACCACCCACCTGAGGACCGGGCATCCTGACCGAGCCCGGCTCGCGTTCCTGTCGGCGATCCGCTTGCGTGCGAGCCGAGCGCACGTCTCACCGTTCCTGGCTCTTCCCGACGCCGAGCTCGACGAGCTCGCCCGGCTGGCATGCGTGGTCAATCCGCTGCATGGCGGAACAGTCACCGCTCGGTACAACGCACCGCCGTCGAGTCCGCTGGTGCACCTCACCCCGCGAGAGCACGAGGTGCTCCGGGCCTTGAGTACCGGGCAGACCGCGAAGAAGACCGCAACGCAGTTCGGTGTCTCGGTCACGACGGTCCGCACGCAGATCCGCAGGATCTATCAGAAGCTGCGCGTCTCGCACCGCAAGGAAGCGCTGGCGAAGGCCGAGTCGCTCGGGCTTCTTCGCGCGCCCAGACTGCCCTCCCACGACCGGGTCGGATGACGCAGGGCGACCAGGTGACCGCTACGAGTCGGCCGCGCGGCAGATCGGGTCCTGCCATCGCGCCGTCGTCCCGGCCTCGGAGCGTGCGGCGACCAGCGCGGACATGAGCGAGACCTCCCGCCCGCCCGGCTCGCTCGCCGGCATCTCGACCGGACAGACCGCGCGGCCGACGACGTTCCTGGTGGGGATCTGCTCCAGGGCGCCGTCGTCGCGCAGGAGCAGCAGGCTGACGTCGTCGACGTTCACGACCATGCCGTCGTGATACCTGGAGCTCGTCGCGCCGGGCGTCCCGAGGCCCTCGACGACGACCCGCTCGTTGGGCAGCCATCGTGAGGAGGCGACGGGCACCCAGAGCGACCACAGCAGGAGGAGGACGAGCAGCAGCGCCGGGTAGGCCCGGTCCGCGAGCCGGATCCAGCCCGGCGCCTCGTGCGCGCGCGCCAGCACGAAGAGCGTCACGGTCACCGCGCCGATGACCTGGTAGAGCAGCAGGAGCAGGTCGCCGCTCACGGCGGCGGAGATCAGGCCGATGAGGAACGCCAGCGCCGCGAACACAGCAAGGGCCGCACCGGTCCACAGGCTCGTCCCTGCCGCCCGGCTCCTGACGTTCAGCTCGTCGAGCGGGAAGCCGTCGACCCGACCGCTGACCCGGAAGTCGAGCCGCCGCATCCACGAGACCCAGGCGTAGAACGCGAAGATCGCGACGGACGCAGCCGGCAGGCACAGGATGCCCGCCACGACGAGGACGGCGAACGGGTCGATCCGGCCGGGCCGGGCCCGGATGCGGCGCTGCAGCACGACGCCGAGGACGGCGACCGTCGCGACGAGGTCGGTCCAGGTCGCCAGGACGAGGCTCAGCGGATTGACGTGCTGGATGACGGCGAGCGTCGCGTTCGCGTCGCCGCGCGTGATCGACCAGACGTTGAACGCGATGAGGACGAACGGCGCGATCGGTATCGCGGCAAGGAACAGGGGGTCCTTGACGAGTGCCCCGAGGCCCGTCTCGTCGCCGGGCCCCGGCGGCGTGCCGATCTCACCGGACCGGTCGATCGCACGCTCGTCGGACATGGCGAGAACCTATCGGCAGGATTGCCGCGGCTGAAGAGCCGGGTGCGATGTCGGCGAAGCCCCTCTGTCTCACAGGGAGACAGAGGGGCTTGTCCGGTTCGTCCTAGCTGATCTTGCGGCGGTAGGCCGACATCGCGAAGAAGTAGGCGACGGCGAGGATGCCGACGCACCAGCCGAGGGCCACCCAGATGTCGGTGCCGACCGGCTGCTGGGCGAGCAGGTCGCGGATCGTGTTGACGATGGACGTGACGGGCTGGTTCTCGGCGAACCAGCGCAC
>NZ_JBFAKY010000080.1:0-4433 GCF_040656015.1 Promicromonospora sp. NPDC050249
GTTGCTCTGAGATCGGTCAATCAAACGACCGATCTCAGAGCAACGGACCGATCTCACGGATCGAGGCCAGCAACCGACCGAACTCAAGGAGATGAAACCAGCAACGGACCGATCTCACGGATCGAGGTCAGCAACCGACCGAACTCAAGGAGCCGAACGCAGCAACCGACCGACCCGAAGCCCGGGCCAAGTGACCGGGCCACATCTGGTCCCCATGAACCCCGTCCCACTCATGAGCCCCGTCCCGCCCACGATCCCCGTCCCACCCATGAACCACGTTCCACCCTCGATGAGAAGGAAGGCACTCAACGATGAGCACAACACCTTCACGGCACAGCAGCTCGCGCAGCGGACCGCCAATCAGCGGACCAGCACCAGCACCTCGCCCCGGACCGGCATGGCGTAGGTCACGGCGCACCGCCGTCGCGGCGCTCGCGGCTCTGGCGCTCGCCGGCAGCACGGCCGGCGCGGCACTGGCGGCTCCGGCCAGCGGCGTCAGCACCGTCGGCACGGCGACCGCGCAGGAGCTCCCGGCGCCCGACCTGCACTACACGATGGACGACGTCGCGGGCGCCGTCGTCCCCGACTCCTCCGGGAACGGGCTAAACGGCGCGATCTCGGGCACCACGAGCGTGGTCGACGCCGAGGGCGGCGGCACAGCGCTCGACCTGCCCGGCGGGTCGGGCGGCGGCTACGTGACCATCCCGCGGGCGGCCCTGGAGGGCGCGACCGACGTCACCGTGTCGGCGCGCGTGCGCTGGGGCGGCACCGGCGGGGCGTGGCAGCGGGTCTTCGACCTCGGCACGGACACCTCGCGATACCTGTTCGCCACGCCGTCGAACGGTGACGGCCGCCTGCGCACCGCGCTCACGACGAACGGCGGGGGCGGCGAGGCGCAGACCAGCGGCTACGGCCCGCTGCGTGCCGACGACTGGGTGACGCTCACCGCCACCCTCGACACGGCCGCCGACCGGCTCACGACCTACCTGGACGGCGTGGCCGTCGGCAGCGCCCGGTCCACGGTGGCCGCCGGCGACCTGCTCACGGACGCCGCGCAGTCGGCCGGCTACATCGGCCGGTCGTTCTATCCTGATCCGCTCCTTGACGGCGCGATCGACGACTTCCGCCTGTACCGGGCGGCCCTGAGCGGGGACCAGGTGGCCCAGCTCGTGGAGGAGAGGCCAGACATGGTGGAGCTGACGAAGGACACGTTCGAGGTGCGCACGACGGTCGCCGCCGCGCCCGAGCTGCCCGAGGCGGTGCGCGCCGTCTTCACCGACGACTACGACCGCGACGTGCCGGTGACCTGGGACGAGATCGACCCGGCGCAGTACGCGCAGCCGGGGGAGTTCACGGTCGCGGGGGACGCCGCGGGCACGCCCGTGACCGCTACGGTCACGGTGCACCGGGGCGAGCTGCGGGTGGACCTCGGCTCCGAGACCGGGACGTTCCACGGCGGCGCCTCCGGCACCCTGTACGGCCTGTACGGCGACGGGCTGCCGAGCGACAACCTGATCGAGGGCATGGGCGTCCGTACCGTCTCGACCAAGGCGCAGGACGGCCCTCAGCACCCGGGTGCCGACGCGCTCGAGGTGGTGCGGCCCCTCGCCGACGCCACGGACGGCGACGTCTACATCTACATGACCGACATCCACCGCGGGTTCCCGTACGAGTGGCCGGGCGACACCCCGCAGGAGAAGCTCGACACGTTCGTCGACAAGATCGCCACCCAGGTCGACCAGGTGCTCGAGCTCCCGGAGGAGTACCAGGACAACGTCGTCTTCGTCCCGTTCAACGAGCCCGAGGGCAACATGTTCGGGACCGGGCAGTGGAGCTACGACCGCACGTCGTGGCTCGACGACCCGACCCACTACTTTGCCGCCTGGGACCGTGTGTACGCGCTGATCAAGGACCGGATGCCGGGGGCGCGCATCGCGGGCCCGAACACGAGCATTCTGTACAGCCAGGTCAAGGGCTTCCTCGAGCACGCCGTCGAGGCGGGGACCGTCCCCGACGTCATCACCTGGCACGAGCTGTCCCACCCGGAGAAGATCCGCGAGTCCGTGGCGACCTACCGCGACTGGGAGGCCGAGGTCTTCGCCGGCACCGACCTGGCCGGTACCAACCTGCCGATCAACATCAACGAGTACGCGTTCAACTACCACACCTCGGTCCCCGGCCAGATGATCCAGTGGATCTCGGCCATCGAGGACTCCAAGGTCGACGCCGACATCGCCTACTGGAACATCGACGGCAACCTCTCCGACTCCGCCGTCCAGTCCGACCGCGGCAACGGGCAGTGGTGGCTGTTCAACGCGTACGCCCAGATGAGCGGCAGCACGGTCAAGGTAACGCCGCCGTTCCCCGGCGAGAACTACACGCTGCAGGGTGTCTCCACCCTGGACACCGAGCGCGCCATGTCGCGCACCATCGTCGGCGGGGCCGACGGCGCAGCGCCCGTCGAGCTCGTCAACGTGCCCGGCGAGGTGTTCGGGGACGACGTCCGCGTCACGGTCCGGGAGATCCCATGGACCGGCCAGCTCGGCGACTCCGCCCAGCCGCGCCACCTCGCCGAGCTGACCCTCCCGGTCGCCGACGGCAAGGTAGCCGTGGAGTTCGACGGCGACCTGCTGCCGCTGCTCCGCGAGTCGTCCGCCTACGAGATCGTCGTGACGCCCGCGGGTGCCGGCGAGAGCACCAGCACCGCGCCGACGTCCTGGGAGGGCAGCTACGAGGCGGAGGACGCCACCTACACCGGGTCGGGCTACAGCCTCAACGGCCCGGAGGGTTCGCCGTCCGACGTCGCCAAGTTCTACACCTCCGGCGGGTACGACGTCGGCGGGCTGCGCACCGGCTCCGACGGCGTCCTGGACTTCCAGGTCACGGTGCCCGAGGACGGCACGTACGACCTCTCGGTCTTCGCCAACAGCGCCAACACGTACGAGGCGGTAGCCGAGCAGGGCCCGACCAACGTCTTCGTCCGGGTCGACGGCGCCGCCGAGCAGGAGCTCCACCTGCCGCTCGGCTACAAGTGGGTGGTCTGGGACCACGCCGACACGACGGTTGACCTCACAGCGGGTACGCACACCATCTCGCTCGCCGCACGGAGCCTCGACGGCACCGGCGTCACCCGGGGTGACGCGATCCTCGACCGGATCACGCTGGCCCTGCCGAACCCCGACGCAGGGACTGCCGTGTACGAGGCGGAGCACGCGACGCTCGACGGCGGGCGTGCGCTGTACGAGGCGCCCGGCGGCGTCGACCCGGCAACGGTCTCCGGTGCGGGCGGGGTCGAGCTGGCCGAGGGCGAGACCGCCACGTTCTGGGTGTACGGCGCCCGCGACGGCGAGGCGACCCTCGGCGTCGACACCCTCGGTGCCGGCACGGGCACGCTCACTGTCAACGGCCGCGAGGTCCTCGACCTCGGCCAGGGCCGGTCGGCACGGGCTCACGACGTGGCCGCCCACCTGACCGGAGGCGTGAACAAGGTGGTCGTCACGGGCGGCGCCGACGGCGTCGTCGTCGACCGGCTCACAGTGGCCCGGGGAACCGGGGCGCTCGCGGCGACGGAGTACCAGGCCGAGGACGCTGAGCTGGCCGGTTCGGCGAAGGTCGCCGACTTCTCGCTCGCCGAAGGCGGCAAGGCAGTGACGGACGTCGGCGGAGAGCCGGGCAACGGCAGCACCCTGACGTTCCAGGTCGAGGCCGGCCAGGCCGGCCCGCACGCCGTCGTCCTGCGGTACTCGAACCCGGAGCAGTCCCCGGCGTCGCACTACAACCCGGACCCGATCGCCCGCAGGGCGGACATCTCGGTGAACGGTGGCGCGTCCGCCCCGGTGCTCTTCCCGCACACGTTCCACGCGAACAACTTCTGGGAGAAGACGGTGGTGCTCGACCTGGAGGAGGGGGCGAACACCATCACGCTCAGCTCGGAGGAAGCACCGAACTTCGACGGCACCACCTACGCGTCCGACGTCTGGCCCGACTTCCCGCTGCGGTCGCGCTGGGCGCCGGTCGTCGACCGGATCACGGTGTCGCCGATCGCGGTGCCGCGGGTCCAGGCGGTCACGGAGGTGACCACCGAGGCGATCTGCCGCGGGCCGCGCGCGTTCCTCGCGGTCAGCACGCGGAACGTCTCGGACGAGCCGCTCGACGTGCGGATAGCGAGCGAGCTCGGGAAGCGGTCGACGACGGGCCTGGCGCCCGGTGACACCTGGCGCCAGACCTTCCCGACCCGTTCGTCGGTGCTCGCGGCCGGATCGGTGACGGTCACGGCGGCGGGCATCGCGACGGAGCACGCCTACGAGGGGATGACCTGCGGCTCGTAGAGCTGACCCTTCGCTGGTCGACCTGACCTGTCGTTGGTCGAGCTTGTCGAGACCGGGGTTGGAACACACCTACCCCCGGGGGGGCGAAGGGGGGGGGGGGGGCGT
>NZ_JBFAKY010000081.1:0-3778 GCF_040656015.1 Promicromonospora sp. NPDC050249
TCGTCCCCCCCCCCCCGTCCCCCTCCCACGCCCGCGCCCCCCGGGGGGTGCCCTTCTCGCCCCGGTGGGGGGGGGGGTTCCCGGGGCGCCCCCCCCCGGGTGGCTGTCCCACGACTACCCCGCGCACAACGAGCCAGGCAGGTGTGTTTCATGGGTAAAGATGTGCTTATGACCTCTGCGAGCACCACCACCGAGGGCGCGGACGCCGCCCTCGACCCGGCCAACCCCTTCGCCGCCCCGTCCACCCTCCCGTACGAGCTGCCCGACTTCGCGGCGATCCGCGAGGAGCACTACGAGCCCGCGGTCCTCGCGGGCATGGCCGCGCACCGCGCGGAGGTCGAGGCCATCGTGACCAACCCGGAGCCGGCGACCGTCGAGAACACGCTGGAGGCGCTCGAACGCGCGGGCCAGCTCCTCGGCCGCGCGGCGACGGCGTTCTACGGCACGCTGCCCGCTGACTCGACACCCGGCCTGGAGGACATCCAGGAGCGGCTCGCGCCGCAGCTCGCCGCGCACCAGGACGACATCAGCATGGACGCCCGTCTCTACGCGCGCGTGCAGTCCCTGGCCGGCCAGGCGCTCGAACCCGACGCCGCCTACCTGCTCGACAAGCTGATCACGCAGTTCGAGCGGTCCGGCATCGCGCTCCCCGAGGCCGACCAGGAGCGCCTGCGCGAGCTCAACTCCCGGATCACGACGCTGCAGGCCAGCTTCGGCCGCAAGCTCCTGGCGGGCGCCAACGAGGCGAGCGTGCTCGTGACCGACGAGGCAGAGCTCGCCGGGCTGTCCCCGGACGCCGTCGCCGGGGCGCGCGCCGCCGCCGAGGCCCGCGGGCAGGAGGGCTGGCTCCTGGAGATGCAGCTCTTCACGCACCAGAACGTGCTGGCTTCCCTGGCGGACGCCGGCCTCCGGGCACGCGTCCAGGAGGCCTCAACGGCGCGCGGCGCCACGGGCGGCGAGACCGACACGCGCGAGGTGCTCCTGGAGCTCGCCCGCCTGCGGGCCGAGCACGCGCAGCTCCTCGGCTACGAGCACCACGCCGCCTACATCGCCGCGGACGCCACCGCAGGCAACACCACCGCCGTCAACGAGATGCTCGCCCGGCTCGCGCCCGCCGCCGTCGCCAACGCGCGGCGCGAGGCGGCCGAGCTCGCAAAGATGAACGGCACGGCCGACGTGGCCGCCGCCGACTGGTCCTACCTCAACGAGGCGGTGCGCAAGGAGCGGTTCAACCTGGACGACGCCGCCCTGCGCCCCTACCTCGAGCTCGAACGCGTGGTGCACGACGGCGTGTTCAAGGCAGCGACCCTCCTGTTCGGGCTCTCCTTCACCGAACGGCACGACCTGGCCGGCTACCACCCCGACGTGCGCGTCTTCGAGGTGTTCGACGCACCAGAGCCGGGCGAGCCCGACGAAGGCCTCGGCCTCTTCCTCGCCGACTGGTACACCCGCGAGTCCAAGCGCGGCGGGGCCTGGATGAACAGCCTCGTGAACCAGAGCCACCTCCTGGGCCAGAAGCCCGTGGTCGTCAACAACCTCAACATCGTCAAGCCGCCCGCCGGCGAACCCACCCTCCTCGTGTGGGACGAGGTCACCACGCTGTTCCACGAGTTCGGGCACGCGCTGCACGGGCTGCTCAGCGACGTGCGCTACCCGTCCCGGTCGGGCACCTCCGTGCCGCGCGACTTCGTCGAGTACCCCTCGCAGGTCAACGAGATGTGGTCCTGGGAGCCGGAGATCCTGCGCTCGTTCGCCGTGCACCACGCGACCGGCGAGCCGATGCCCGCCGAGTGGGTGGACACCATGCTCGCGTCCCGCATCTGGGGCGAGGGCTTCGCGACGACGGAGTACCTCGCCGCCGCGCTGCTCGACCAGGCGTGGCACCAGCTCACGCCGGACCAGGTCCCGACGTCCGTCGAGGACGTGCTGCCCTTCGAGGCGGCCGCGCTCGCGGCGGCCGGCGTCGACTTCGACGCGGTGCCCCCGCGGTACCGCACCACCTACTTCAACCACATCTTCGGTGGCGGCGGCTACTCGGCCGGGTACTACTCCTACATCTGGTCGGAAGTGCTCGACGCCGACACCGTCGAGTGGTACGCCGAGAACGGCGGCCTGACGCGGGAGAACGGCGAGGCGTTCCGCCGCAAGCTGCTCGCCCGCGGCGGGTCGCAGGATCCGCTCACGTCGTTCGAGGACCTGCGGGGGCGGGCACCAGAGATCGCGCCGCTCCTCAAGCGCCGCGGCCTGGCCTGAGGTTCAGTCAGCGAGACGCCTTCCGGTCCGTGCCGGGTGTCCGGCACGGGCCGGTTACGGTGGCTCCGTGACCGATACTTTTCCGACCGCCACGCCCGTGCCCACCGCCGCCGACGAGGTCATCCGGATCTGCCAGGAGCTGATCCGGTTCGACACGTCGAACTACGGGAACAACGAGGGCCCGGGGGAGCGCGCCGCGGCCGAGTACGTCATGGAGCTGCTGCACGAGGTCGGGCTGGAGCCTGAGCTGTTCGAGTCCGAGCCAGGGCGGGCGTCCGTCGTCGTGCGTCTGGAGGGGGAGGACCGCAGCAGGCCCGCCCTCGTCCTGCACGGGCACCTCGACGTCGTGCCTGCGGCCAAGGACGACTGGACCGTCGACCCGTTCGGCGGTGAGGAGACCGACGGCCTGCTCTGGGGCCGCGGCGCCGTCGACATGAAGGACATGGACGCGATGATCCTGGCGGTCGTGCGGCAGATGGTGCGCGAGGGCCGCAAGCCCGCGCGCGACGTCGTCGTCGCGTTCTTCGCCGACGAGGAGGCCGGCGGCGTGTACGGCGCGCGCTGGGCCGTCGATCACCGCCCCGACCTGTTCGAGGGCGCCACCGAGGCGATCTCGGAGGTGGGTGGCTACTCGGTCGAGGTGGGCGGCAAGCGCGCCTACCTGTTGCAGACCGCGGAGAAGGGCATCGCCTGGCTGCGCCTGATCGCCGACGGCACGGCCGGGCACGGCTCGCAGGTCAACCCGGACAACGCGGTCACGGAGCTCGCCGCCGCCGTCGCGCGCATCGGGCAGCACGCCTGGCCGTACACGATCACGCCCACCGTGGACGCGCTGCTGCGCGGCGTCGGTGACCTCACGGGGCTCCCCGTGGACTACGACGACCCGGCGACGATCGACGCGCTGGTCGCGGCGCTCGGCCCGGTCGCGAAGTTCGTGGGTGCCACGGTGCGCAACACGTCCAACCCGACCCAGCTGGAGGCCGGCTACAAGGCGAACGTCATCCCCGGGCGGGCCGAGGCGGCGATCGACGTGCGCCTCCTGCCCGGCCAGGAGGAGTCGGGCATGGCGACACTGCGTGAGCTCGCCGGCCCGCGCGTGCGGATCGAGCCGATCCACCTGGACACGGCGCTCGAGGTGCCGTTCAGCGGGAACCTGGTGGACGCCATGGTCGCGGCGATCGACGCAGAGGACCCGGGTGCGAAGGTGCTGCCGTACACGCTCTCTGGCGGCACGGACAACAAGTCGCTCCACCGGCTCGGGATCACCGGCTACGGGTTCGCGCCGCTGCAGCTCACGAACGACCTCGACTTCGCGGGCATGTTCCACGGCGTCGACGAGCGCGTGCCGACCGAGGCGCTGAAGTTCGGGACACGCGTGCTGGACCGCCTGCTGGCGACCTGCTGACCCCGGTTCGCCGAAGTAGAGCGCCTGTCCGGGTCTCCCAGGTGCACGCCAGGGAGACCCGGCTCCCAGCAAGCACGCGTCGACGACACCCGGCGCTGAACCGAAAGCACGAGGAACCTG
>NZ_JBFAKY010000082.1:0-2995 GCF_040656015.1 Promicromonospora sp. NPDC050249
GTCGAGCTTGTCGGGACCCAGGTCCCGGCAAGCTCGACCACCGGCGTCGGGCACCCCGCACCATCACTATTGGCGACAAGTACGCGACAAGGACTGGCATGGCCGATTCGGCGCCGACCGACATCCTCGAGATGCGCGGCATCACCAAGACATTCCCTGGGGTCAAAGCGCTCCAGGACGTCAACCTCACTGTCCGCCGAGGCGAGATCCACGCCATCTGCGGCGAGAACGGGGCGGGCAAGTCCACCCTGATGAAGGTGCTGTCGGGGGTGTACCCGTTCGGCACCTACGACGGCGACATCGTGCTCGACGGCGAGAACGCCCAGTTCGGCAACATCAACGACTCCGAGGCTCGCGGTGTCGTGATCATCCACCAGGAGCTAGCGCTCGTCCCGTACCTGTCGATCGCCGAGAACATCTTTCTCGGCAACGAGCGACGCCGCGCCGGTGGCGCCATCGACTGGAACAGGACCAACTCCGAGGCAGCTGTGCTGCTGGAGCGGGTGGGGCTGAGCGAGTCGCCCACGGTTCCCATCTCCGCGCTCGGTGTGGGCAAGCAGCAGCTCGTGGAGATCGCCAAGGCGATCTCCAAGGACGTGCGCCTGCTCATCCTCGACGAGCCGACGGCGGCGCTGAACGACAACGACTCCGAGCACCTGCTCGACCTGCTCCGGCAGTTCAAGAGCCAGGGCATCACGTCGATCATGATCTCCCACAAGCTGGGCGAGATCGCCGAGATCGCCGACCGCACCACGATCATCCGTGACGGCCAGTCGATCGAGACCTTCGACATGGCCGAGGCGGGTGGCTCGTCCGAGGCGATCCAGAACCGCATCATCCGCGGCATGGTGGGGCGCGACCTCGACAACCGGTATCCCGGCCGGGAGTCGCACCCGGGCGAGGAGGTGCTGCGCGTCGAGGACTGGACGGTGTACCACCCGACCCAGCCCGGGCGCGCCATCGTCAAGGGTGCGAACCTGAACGTGCGGGCCGGCGAGGTGGTCGGTATCGCCGGCCTCATGGGCGCCGGGCGTACGGAGCTCGTGATGTCGCTGTTCGGCCGCTCCTACGGCCGGGACATCTCCGGAACGGCATACGTGCACGGCAAGAAGATCGACGCCCGCACCGTGCCGGACGCGATCAAGGCCGGCATCGCCTACGTGTCGGAGGACCGCAAGCAGTACGGGCTCAACCTCATCGAGGACATCCGGCGCAACATCTCGGCGGCCGGCCTCGGCAAGCTGTCGAAGAACGGCTTCGTGGACGAGAACGAGGAGCTCAAGGTCGCGGAGGAGTACCGCGAGTCCATGAACATCCGCACCCCCAACGTGCTGGTGGACGTGGGCAAGCTCTCGGGCGGCAACCAGCAGAAGGTGGTGCTGTCCAAGTGGCTGTACACCGCCCCTGAGGTGCTGATCCTCGACGAGCCCACCCGGGGCATCGACGTCGGCGCCAAGTACGAGATCTACACCATCATCAACAAGCTGGTCGCGGACGGGAAGGCCGTGCTGGTCATCTCCTCGGAGCTCCCTGAGCTCCTCGGGATCTGCGACCGCATCTACACCCTGGCCTTCGGCCGCATCACTGGCGAGGTCGACGTGGCCTCAGCCACCCAGGAAGGACTCATGGCCCTCATGACGCAGGAGAACGCACAGGAGACGAAGGCATGACCGGCATCGCGAACATCCGGGACCTGTTCACCCGGAATCTGCGCACGAGTGGTATCTACATCGCGTTCGTGCTGATCATCGTGCTGTTCTCGGTGCTGACCGACGGACTGCTGCTCAGCTCGCGGAACCTGACCAGCCTCGTGCTGCAGTTCTCGTACATCCTCATCCTCGCCATCGGCATGGTGATCATCATCATCGGCGGGCACATCGACCTGTCGGTGGGCTCGGTGGTGGCACTCACCGGAGCCGTGGCCGCCGTGATCGTCATCCGTGGCGATCAGCCGTGGTGGGTGGGCGTGCTCGCCGCCGTCGGCACAGGACTGCTGGTCGGCGCCTGGCAAGGATTCTGGGTGGCCTATGTGGGCATCCCGGCGTTCATCGTGACGTTGGCAGGCATGCTCCTGTTCCGTGGCCTCACGCTCGAGGTGCTCAACAACGTCTCGCTCTCGCCGTTCCCGGCGGAGTACTCGGCCATCGCCTCGGGCTTCCTCAACGGCTTGCTCGGCGGCTACGGGTACGACACCTTCACGCTCGTCATCTTCGCCATCGGTGTGCTGGGCTTCGCGTACAACGCGTGGCGCCAGCGCCGTGCGCGCATCGCGTACAAGCAGACGGTCGAGGCGCCGGTCCTGTTCGTGCTGAAGCTCGTGGTGGTCGCAGCCGTTGTCATGTGGTTCGCGTACAACCTCGCCACGTACCGCGGCCTGCCCGCGGTGCTGATCATCCTGGCCGTGCTGGTCCTGGTCTACACGCTGGTCACCAAGCACAGCGTGTTCGGCCGCCACGTCTACGCCATCGGCGGCAACCTCGCCGCGGCGCAGCTGTCCGGCGTCCGGGTGAAGCGCGTGAACTTCTGGATGTTCGTGAACATGGGCTTCCTCGCCTCGATCGCGGGCATCGTGTACTCCGCGCGGTCGAGCGCCGCGCAGCCCGCGGCGGGCAACATGTTCGAGCTCGACGCGATCGCGGCGTGCTTCATCGGTGGCGCCGCCGTGACCGGCGGCATCGGCACGGTGACCGGTGCGATGGTCGGAGGCCTGATCATGGCCGTCATGTCGAACGGCATGCAGCTCATGGGCATCGACCAGTCGACGCAGCAGATCGTCAAGGGCATCGTCCTGCTCCTGGCCGTCGCGTTCGACGTCTGGAACAAGAAGCGGGCCGCAGCCGCCCGCTGACGCCTGGCGCCTGGCCAGAGAACCGCGAGGGTCTCGACAGCTCGACCACCGGTGTCCGCCATCCGCTCGGTCTGGGACGAACCGCGGCCCGCCGATCCGCCCGTGCGCGTGTGGCGGGACTGGGTGCTCGTCGCCCTTGTCGTGGCC
>NZ_JBFAKY010000083.1:0-2087 GCF_040656015.1 Promicromonospora sp. NPDC050249
GCGCCTGTCCTGCTTCCGCACGGGTCGACCCGTGCGCAAGCAGGACAGGCGCTCTACTTCGCGGCAGTGTTCGGGAGGGGTCAGACCTCCGGGACCCAGAGGTCCTCACCGTTGGGGGGCGTGCCGACGGCGCCGACGGAGACGGGCACCGGCGCTGCCTCGGGCAGGTCGCCCAGCGCGCGCTGCGCCACCGCACCCGACGAGAAGTTCGCGTAGCACTCGGGGCAGTACCAGTCGGGCGTCGGCACAGGGGTGTCGAAGCCGCCGTAGACGACGTCCGGCTCGAGCTTCATGTTGTCGTGGATGGCCTGGCCCCACACGATGCGCTTGGTGGCGCCGCGCTGACCGCACGACGGGCACGACGGACGCATCTGCGCGCGCTGCGACAGCACCGCGTGCGGGTGGAGCAGCGCGTGGCACGGGCCGCACACCAGGAAGGTCTGCTCGATGAGCTCCGCGAGGGGCCGCTCGCCGGTCTCGCCGGTGTGGGCGCCGTCGTCGTGCGGCATCAGCTGCATGACGTCGACGAAGCGCTCGCACGAGGCGCAGCGCTCCTCGCGGCGCAGGTCGGTGCCCGCCACCTGCTTGTGCCCGAGCAGGCGCAGGACGTGCAGGTTCGGCGACAGCTCATCGGTCTCGCAGTTGCCGGCGTCGAGCGTGCCGGTGGCGCCGTGCTTGTACTGGTGGGCGATGCCGTCGAGCACCAGGCGGGCGTGCTCCTGGGGCAGCCAGCCGGACGACCGCGCGTAGGCCGCGGCGCCGTTGAAGAGGTCGTCCCAGACGACGGGCTTGTCCGGGCCGAACACCTCGTCGCTGACCCAGTCCTCGCCCTGGCTGGCGCCCATGAGCTCGACCGCGGCGACGATGCCCGGCTCGGAGCCCACGACGGTGACGACGACGTCGCCGCGCTGCGGGCCGTCCGCGCCGCCGGGCAGACGGTGCTCGTGGCTACGGCTCGCGATCGCGACCGCCTCGCCCAGCCAGTCCTCGGACCAGTTGAGGTAGACGGACGGAACGAGCCACGCCGGAAGGGACGATACGTTGGGAAGCATGTCGGGTTCGCTGGTCACGCGGGGAGAATAGCGCAGCCCGGTGACGTCGTTATGACAGTCCCGGTACGCGACCTCCCGGACTTACCGGAACTCGACCACTACCTGGTCGAAACCGGACGCGGACAACATCACCTCAAGGGTCTTCACCGTATTCGCCCGGGCGCGTTCGTCCAGGTCGGACTTCTCGGCCGCGGCCGCTATCTGGTCCTGCGCCGCGGCGAGCGCCTCCTGGCGCGCGTCGGTGTCGGTATCGAAGAAGTCACCCACCCGGTCGACCAGGCCACGGTCCTCCGTCAGGGCGCGGCTGGTGTCGAGATCGATGCGCGGCTCGGCGAGCTCCGGCTCGGGGAGCGTGACCGATACCGTCGTGCCGTCGTCCGAGATGTCTATGGCTTCCTCGGTGAGGCCTTCGAAGTCCACGTACGCCTCGACCGAGCCGTCCACCACGAGCACGGTGCGCTCCCCCGCGACCCAGCCGGGCACGTACTTGACGTCGCGCTCCAGGTCGACGAGGACCTCGTACTGCGCCTCGCCCGCCACGAACCGTGCGAGGTCCTTCATGCTGAGCAGGACGGGACGTTCGGAACGATCGACCTCGCTCGTCGTGAACGGGTTCAGGCCTTCCACCAGCACCCGCCAGAACGCGTCGCGGAAGTCGTCGCGCAGCGCCGACAGCACGCCGAGGACGACCCCCGCGGCCAGCGCGAGGCCCACGAGGAACCCGATGACGCCGGCGAGCCAGGAGGGCATGCGACGGCGTGCGGGCGGGGCCGGCGGTCCGGGCTTGGTGGTGCTCTTGCCCGACGGCGGCTCCGGCGGCCGTCCCTGTGCGTGCACCTGCTTGGTGTCGGCGTCGGTGCCAGTCATCGCAACCGCCCCCTTAGGGAGATATGTCCGAATCTCTCGTGGAGTCACACGCTAGCGCCACCCACTGACACTCGCTGGGTGGGCGTTGCTCGGTCCGTTGCACTGCCGCGTCGACGACTTCGGTCGGTTGCCGCGAGATCGGTCCGTTGATGGACCGATCTCGCGGCA
>NZ_JBFAKY010000084.1:0-1236 GCF_040656015.1 Promicromonospora sp. NPDC050249
GGGCGGTTGCTCTGAGATCGGTCGTTTGATTGACCGATCTCAGAGCAACCGACCGAAGTCATATCGGCCGCCGTGCAACGGACCGAAGTCGCTAGCCACGCCGCGCCACCTCACATCACCTGCGCCGAGCCGAGCCGAGCCGAGCCGAGCCGAGCCGAGGAATTGTTGCCCCGCGTGCAGCCCCACGGGACGGTGGCCCAACGGTCCGAGCACGACCACCGCCTTGTGGATTCGCGGCCTGTGCACAGCACTCTCGTTGCCGGTCATCCGAGCCGCCAGAGATGGCGCAACGTCGTTCCATGGTCGAAGTGGAGATACCGACGGTTGCCCTCGCACTCGAGCACAACCGCAACAAGCTGGCCGCCGCGGCTCGCGCCGGTGAAGTCCTCAGGGTCCGACGCGGTGCGTACTGCACCCCGGACGAGATCCGCGTCGATGGCCCTTCGGGAGCCGCGCGGGAAGCGCGCAACAAGGCTCTCGCTCGTGCCCGTGCGCTGCACTCCCAGCTCAGAGCCAAGCACGTGTTCAGCCACAAGACGGCAGCACTGCTCCTGGGCTGCTTCGTCTGGACGACACCACGAGAGACACACGTCTACCAGCGCTACCGTGCCTCCGGTCACGCCGCCGCCGACGTCCGGCGCTACTCGTGGACCCTTGCGCCCGATGACGTCGACGAGGCAGCAGGCCTGCCGGTGACGTCAATCGTACGCACGGTCGTCGACTGCGCGCGGACACTGCACCCGCTCGAAGCGCTCGTCATCGCCGACTCGGCCCTCGCCCTGGGCGCCGACCGAGCAGAGCTGCTCGCGACGCTTGACGCCCAGACCGGCCGGCGCGGAATCCAGCAGGCCCGGCTGGTGATCGAGCTGGCCGACGCCGGCCCTCAGTCCGCCTGGGAGACCTGGGTCCGCTATCAGCTGCTCCGTGCCGGACTGCCTCGGCCGACCACCCAGATGCCTGTGCAGACCGACGCCGGGCTCTTCCACACCGACCTGGGCTACGAACAGTGGGCGCTGGGCATCGAGTTCGACGGCAAGGTCAAGTATCGGCCCGATGGTGTTCGCCCCGGCCACGACCCCGCACAGGAGTATCTGGCCGAGAAGGCTCGCGCTGACGCCGTCCGGCGAGCCGGCGTCACTCTTGAGAACGTCAGCGCGTCCGACAAGCAGGATGTCCGGGCGATGCTCGACCGGATCACCGCGCACATCCCACCGGACGTGCTGCGGACGGCCCGGA